>JBEHXS010000265.1:0-2595 GCA_048498575.1 Pseudomonadota bacterium | reverse complement strand
GCGCGTGCAGCAGTCGCTGGGCTCGGGCGTCATCATCAGCCCGGACGGATTGATCGTCACCAACTTCCACGTCATCGCCGAGGCCGATCAGGTCAAGGTGGCGCTGTCTGACAAGCGCGAGTTTCCAGCCGACATCGTGCTCAAGGACCAGCGCTCTGATCTCGCCGTGCTCAAGATCAAGGGCTCGCCCGGTAACCTGCCGACGATCGACTTCGCCGATTCCGACCAGGTCCAGGTCGGCGACCTGGTGCTGGCGATCGGCGATCCCTTCGGCGTCGGCCAGACTGTGACCAGCGGCATCGTCTCGGCGTTCGCGCTGGTGCCCGGCAGCCCGTCGGAGGATCAGTACTTCATCCAGACCGATGCCGCGATCAATCCGGGCAACTCGGGCGGCGCGCTCGTCGACATGCAGGGCCGCCTCATCGGCATCAACCGCATGATCGTGTCGCCGTCGGGTGCGTCGAGCGGCATCGGCTTCGCCATTCCCTCGAACCTGGTGCACACCGTCACCCTGGCCGCGGCGACGGGCGCCCAGCCGCAGCGACCGTGGTTCGGCGGCGAGCTCCAGAGCCTGACGCCTGAGCTCGCCTCCAGCCTCTCGCTCGACGTGCCGAACGGCGTGCTGGTGGCCTCCGTCATGCCCGGCAGCCCGGCGGCCAGCGCCAACCTGCAGCCCGACGATCTCATCGTGTCGATCGACGGCAGCGAGGTCGACGACCTCGGCTCGTTCACCTATCACCTCGCGACCAAGCCGCTCGGTGGGACGGCAAAGCTCGGCGTCGTGCGCGCCGGGCAGCGTTTCAGCGCGCAGCTGCCGCTCGTTGCAGCGCCCGAGACGACGCCACGCGACCAGCAGGTCATCAGCGACGACAGCGGCTTCGGCGGACTGACCGTGCTCAACCTGTCGCCGGCGGTGGCGGACGAGCTGTCCTACGAGGGCACGCCCAAGGGCGTCATCGTGTCCGACGTCGCCGACGGCTCGAACGCAGCCGATGTCGGCTTCCAGCGCGGCGATGTCATCGTCAGCCTGAACAGCACGCCGATCGATTCCACCGCCAAGCTCATCAGCGTCCTTGCGGGGCACCGCCGCTATTACGACATGACGCTGAAGCGCGACGGCGAACTGAAGCAGGCGCGCGTCCCCGGCTAAGCAGGCAAAGCGGACCATGGCGACGCTCTTCGAGGCAGCAGGGCTGGAGAAGGGCGCGCCGCGGCCGCTCGCCGACCGCCTGCGTCCGGAGCAGCTTGCCGATGTCGTCGGGCAGGACCATCTCCTCGGTCCGGATGGCGTCATCACCCGCATGCTAGCCACCGGCACGCTGGGCTCGCTCATCTTCTGGGGGCCGCCCGGCACCGGCAAGACGACGGTGGCGCGGCTCCTGGCGCGCGAGACCGAGCTTCACTTCGAGCAGATATCGGCGGTCTTCTCTGGCGTCGCCGACCTGAAAAAAGTGTTCGAGACGGCGCGCGGCCGGCGTCAGGCCGGGCAGGGCACCCTGCTGTTCGTCGATGAGATCCATCGCTTCAATCGCGCCCAGCTCGACTCGTTCCTGCCGGTCATGGAAGACGGCACGGTCACGCTGGTCGGCGCCACTACCGAGAATCCGTCGTTCGAACTCAACGCCGCCCTCCTGTCGCGGGCCCGCGTGCTCGTCTTCCGCCCGCTCGATGAGGCGGCGCTCGCCAAGCTGCTGCAGCGCGCCGAGGAGATCGAGGGCAAGCCGCTGCCGCTCGATGAGGATGCCCGCGCCATGCTCATCGGCATGGCCGACGCCGACGGCCGGGCGGCGCTGACGCTTGCCGAGGAAGTCTGGCGGGCGGCACGCCCGGGCGAGACGTTCGGGCCGGCGGAGCTGCAGACCATCGTGCAGCGGCGCGCACCGCTCTACGACAAGAGCCAGGACGGCCACTACAATCTGATCTCGGCGCTGCACAAGGCGGTGCGCGGCTCCGACCCGGATGCGGCGCTCTACTATCTCGCGCGCATGCTCGATGCCGGTGAGCAGCCGCTCTACATCGGCCGCCGGCTGGTGCGCATGGCGATGGAGGATATCGGCCTCGCCGATCCGCAGGCGCTGGTCGTGGCGCTCGCCGCCAAGGACGCCTTCGATTATCTCGGTTCGCCGGAAGGCGAGCTCGCGCTTGCCGAAGCCGCCGTCTATCTCGCGACCGCGCCGAAGTCGATCGCGGTCTACCAGGCCTTCGGCGCCGCCACCGCGACGGCCAAGGAACACGGCTCGCTGACGCCGCCGAAGATCATTCTCAACGCGCCGACCAACCTGATGAAATCGGAAGGCTACGGCTCGGGCTACCGTTACGATCCCGACGAGCCGGACTCCTTCTCCGGCCAGAACTACTTTCCCGACGCCCTCGGCCGCCAGAAATTCTACGACCCGCCCGACCGCGGCTATGAGCGCGAGATCCGCAAGCGGCTGGATTACTGGGCGAAGCTCCGGAAGGAGCGCGGCGAGAAGTGATCCTCTTCGCATACGGCGCCAACATGAACCCCGGCCTGATGGCGGAGCGCTGCCCGGAGTTCCGCACCATCGGCGTCGCCCGGCTGATGGACTACCGCCTGTGCTTTCCGCGCTACTC
>JBEHXS010000264.1:0-2685 GCA_048498575.1 Pseudomonadota bacterium | reverse complement strand
CCGCATGACCGACCTGACAGCGCTCACGATTGCCGGCATCCGCGACGGGCTGGCGAAGAAGTCGTTCTCGGCGGTCGAGCTTACGCGCGCCTATATCGCTGCGATCGAAAAGGCGCGGCGGCTCAATGCGTACATCGTCGCGACGCCGGAAAAGGCGCTCGTCATGGCTGCCGAGTCCGACAAGCGGATTGCAGCCGGACAGGCCGGACCGCTGGAAGGCGTGCCGCTCGGCATCAAGGACCTGTTCGCGACGGAGGGCGTCCACACGCAGGCGGCCTCGCATGTGCTGGATTCGTTCAAGCCGACGTACGAGTCGACGGTCACCGCCAACCTCTGGCGCGATGGCGCGGTGATGCTGGGCAAGCTCAACATGGACGAGTTCGCGATGGGCTCGTCCAACGAGACATCCTACTACGGGCCGGTGGTGAACCCGTGGCGCTCGAAGGCGTCGAACGCGCCGCTGGTACCGGGCGGCTCGTCCGGCGGCTCGGCCGCGGCGGTTGCCGCGCATCTGTGCGCCGGCGCCACCGCTACCGATACCGGAGGTTCGATCCGGCAGCCCGCCGCCTTCACCGGCACGGTTGGAATCAAGCCGACCTACGGCCGCTGCTCGCGCTGGGGCATCGTGGCGTTTGCCTCCTCGCTCGACCAGGCGGGCCCGATCGCGCGCGATGTCCGCGACGCGGCGATCCTGCTGAAGTCGATGGCGAGCGTCGACGCCAAGGACGCGACATCCGTCGATATCCCGGTGCCGGACTACGAGAAGGCGGTCGGCCAAGGCCTCAAGGGCCGGCGGATCGGCATCCCGAAGGAATATCGCGTCGACGGAATGCCCGCCGAGATCGAGAAGCTGTGGGAGCAGGGCAAGGCGTGGCTGAGGGCGGGCGGCGCCGAGATCGTCGATATCTCGCTACCGCACACCAAGTACGCGCTCCCGGCCTACTACATCGTCGCGCCGGCGGAAGCCTCGTCCAACCTTGCGCGCTACGACGGCGTGCGCTACGGCCTCCGCGAAGGCGCCGACGACATCATCGGCCTATACGAGAAGACGCGCGCCGCCGGTTTCGGCAAGGAAGTGAAGCGGCGCGTACTCATCGGCACCTACGTGCTTTCGGCCGGCTATTACGACGCCTATTACCTGCGCGCCCAGAAGGTGCGCACGCTGATCAAGCGCGACTTCGAGGAGGCGTTCGCGGCTGGCGTCGATGCGATCCTGACGCCGGCCACGCCGTCCGCGGCGTTCGGGCTGGAAACCATGGCGATGGCGTCGCCGATCGAGATGTACCTCAACGACGTGTTCACGGTGACGGTCAACATGGCCGGCCTGCCCGGCATCGCGGTGCCAGCCGGCTCGTCGGCCGATGGCCTGCCGCTCGGGCTCCAGCTCATCGGGCGGCCGTTCGACGAGGAAATGCTGTTCCGCGCTGCGGCGGTCATCGAAGACGCCGCCGGTCACTTCACGCCCGAACCCTGGTGGCAAACATGAAGCGTCAGAACGTCTCCTCCGGCAGCCCGTACGAGCCGGTCATCGGCTTCTCGCGCGCCGTCCGCATCGGCAACATGGTCTCGGTCAGCGGCTCGGCGCCGATCGGGCCCGACGGCAAGAATTTCGGCATCGGCGATCCCGCCGCGCAGACGCGGCGTTGCATCGAGATCATCCGCCTTGCGCTGGAGAAGGCGGGCGCGTCGCTGAACGACGTGATCCGCACGCGCATCTTCTTTACCCGCCAGCAGGACTGGCAGGCGATCGGCAAGGCGCACGGCGAGCTGTTCGGCAACATCCGCCCGGCGAGCACGACGGTGGTCGTGGCGGCGCTGCTCGACGACCAGTGGCTGGTCGAGATCGAGGCCGACGCCGTGGTCGGCGAATAGCCATGCGCCCGGAGGAGTGCCGCACCCGCGAGGACATCCGCCGGGAAATCGACCGGGTCGACCGGGCGCTCATCCAGTTGCTGGCGGAGCGGTTCGGCTACATACGCCGCATGGCCGAGATAAAGAACGACCCGGCCGAAGCGCGGGTCGATGCCCGGGTGAACGACGTTCTGGTGAAGGTCGCGGCTCTCGCCGAGGGCGCCGGCGTCGATCCCGGCCTGGTGCGCGAGATGTGGACGCGGCTCATGGACTGGAACATCGACTGGGAAGAGAAGGCGATTGCCCGGCGTGCCGGAAAGGGAGGCGGGGGAGGGACGGAACGCTAGGGCGGTCGGGCGCTGCCCCTGTGACGGCCGTCTCTCCTGTTACAATCTGAAACATTGTTGCCCCGTTCGCGTGGCAGCGTGCACGTCGTGGGGGTGAACGTCGTCATGTGGAGAGGCGCATGTTCAGACTTCTGTTTGCTCTCGTCGCCGCCGTCGTCTGGTTCAGCGGCGCAAACGCGGCGGTGCTCTCGCCGGCCACGCTGGATTTTGGCGGACAACACCGGACCTACCTGATCGAGATGCCGCCGGGCGGCGGGCCAAAGCCGCTGATCATCGCGCTGCACGGTAAAGGCGGCACGGGGCAGGCGATGGCCCAGGAAACGAAGCTCGCGCCGTTCGGCCTGCAACAGGGCTTTGTCTCGGTCTTCCCCGACGCCCTGTTCAAGCAGTGGAACTGGGCGCGGCCGGGCCAGACGCCGGCGGGCGAGGTGGCCCGATACAATTCGATTGGCGGCCCGCCGGACGACTTCGGCTTCCTCAAGGCCCT
>JBEHXS010000263.1:0-2753 GCA_048498575.1 Pseudomonadota bacterium | reverse complement strand
CGGCACGCGGCTGGACGCCTGGCTGGCCGGCGCCCTCCCCGACCTCGGCCGCAACCGCGCCAAGAAACTCATACTCGAAGGCAAGGTCTCGGTCGGCGGGCGGACGATAGTGGAGCCCAAAAGGCCGGTCAAACCGGGCGAGATCGTCGCCATCGACCTGCCGCCGCCGGTGGCGCCCGAGCCTTTGGGCGAGGCGATCGCGCTCAACGTGGTTTACGAGGACGACGACCTCATCGTCATCGACAAGCCCGCCGGCCTCGTCGTCCACCCCGCCGGCGGCCACGAGACCGGCACGCTGGTGAACGCCCTCATCGCCCATTGCGGCGCGAGCCTCTCCGGCATCGGCGGCGTCGCGCGGCCGGGCATCGTCCACCGGCTGGACAAAGACACGACCGGCCTGATGGTGGTCGCCAAGAACGACCGCGCCCATCGCTCGCTCGCCGCCCAGTTCGCCGATCACGGCCGCACCGGCGTGCTCGAGCGCGGCTACAAGGCGATCGTCTGGGGCGCGCCCGATCGCCCGCAGGGCGTCATCGCGGCGGCCCTCGGCCGTTCCACCCGCAACCGCGAGAAGATCGAGGTGAAGCGCGCCGGCGCCGGCCGCGAGGCCGTGACCCACTGGCGCCTCGCCGAGCGCTACGGGCCGAAGGAAAGGCCGGTCGCCGCCCTTATCGAGTGCGAGCTCGAAACCGGGCGCACCCACCAGATCCGCGTCCACCTCGCCTCGATCGGCCACCCGGTGATCGGCGATCGCGCCTACGGCTCCGGCTTCGCGACCAAGGTGAGCCTGCTTCCGCAGCCCGCCCGCGACCTCGCCGCCGCCTTCCCGAGGCAGGCGCTCCACGCCTGGCTGCTCGGCTTCGAGCACCCGGGAAGCGGCGAGGTCATGCGCTTCGAGAGCCCGCTTCCTGCCGATATGGCGGAACTGGCGGCGGCGCTCCGCGCCCTCTAGGGGCCGCCGGTTTGCCCGCCGGCAGACATTGGAATAGCCTCCGGGCTACGGCATGGAGAAACCCGAAGGCGGCCCATGATCCCGAAATCGCTTTCATTGCTTGCGGTTACCGCGGCCCTGACGCTTCTCGCGGCGACCGCTTCTGCGGCCGGCGTGCAGGGGCTCAAACTCAACAACGCGCCAACCAAGATCGGCCCGGGTATGGGGCCGCCGCGCTACGTATTTACCGTCAGCAGCTTCACCATCACCGAGACGCGAGCCCTCCACCAGGACACGGATTATGTCGTCGCCGGCGTTACCGGCCAGCAGAACCAGGTCAAGCCGATGGGCGACCTGAACAACGGCACGTATCCGGCCGGCGTCAGCCTGACCGCCGGGGTCCCCGACGGCACCAGCGAAACGTTCACCTACTACATCATCAACAGCGCCGACCCGCTGAGCAAGGTCATGGGCTTCCTGCGCGAGGCGGCTCTCGATGTCGGCCAGAACTTCGGGCTCAACCTCGCCGGAATCCTTCCTGGAGGCTGCGACGGCATCGTCGCCAAGGGCCAGCACAAGCTCACCTCGGCCGACCTCGCGGCGGGCACGGCCGGCGGCCGCGTCATCGAAGCCACGGATATGACCGCCGGGACGGACTCGGCCATCGGCTGCGGCCCGAACTCCAAATACTCCGTCAGATGGACGGTTGCCGCCGCGCCCTGACCGTCAAGGTTTTGTGAACACTTCCTTTCCCGCCTTGGCAATCAGGCCGTGTTTCCGGCCAAATCGTACCTATATGTAGCTGGTGCTGCGAGCCGACTGCCGGGCGCAGCCATGGACCGCCGGTCACCGGGGTCCGGGAGAGAGAGAAAGGGGCGCAGATACCATGGCCCAGACCAGTCTGCCTGCGATCGCTGCCGGAGAAGGCGGCCTGTCGCATTATCTATCCGAAATCCGCAAGTTCCCGATGCTGGAGCCTGACGAGGAGTACATGCTCGCCAAGGCCTACAAGGAACACGATGACCGTGGCGCGGCGCATCGGCTCGTCACCAGCCACCTTCGCCTCGTCGCCAAGATCGCGATGGGCTACCGCGGCTATGGCCTGCCGATCGGCGAGGTCATTTCCGAAGGCAACGTCGGCCTCATGCAGGCGGTGAAGCGGTTCGAGCCCGAGAAGGGCTTCCGCCTCGCCACCTATGCCATGTGGTGGATCCGCGCCTCGATCCAGGAGTACATCCTGCGCTCGTGGAGCCTGGTGAAGATGGGCACCACCGCCAACCAGAAGCGGCTGTTCTTCAACCTGCGCAAGGTGAAGGGCCAGATTCAGGCCCTCGACGAGGGCGACCTGCGCCCCGATCAGGTGAAGATCATCGCCACCAAGCTCGGCGTGCCTGAGGAAGACGTCGTTTCGATGAACCGCCGTCTCGGCGGCGATTCCTCGCTGAACGCTCCAATCCGCAACGATGCCGAAGGCGGCGGCGAGTGGCAGGATTGGCTCGTCGACGACGCTCCCGGCCAGGAAGAGCGTTTGGCCCAGAACGAGGAGAGCGACAACCGTCGTCGCCTGCTCCGCGACGCGATGGGCGTCCTCAACGACCGCGAACGGCGTATCTTTGAAGCCCGCCGCCTCGCCGAGGACCCGGTGACGCTGGAAGATCTGTCGACCGAATTCGGCGTCAGCCGCGAGCGGGTCCGCCAGATCGAGGTCCGCGCCTTCGAGAAGGTGCAGAAGGCGGTGAAGAAGGGCGCGCGCGAGCTGGAGAAGCCGCGCGCCGAGCGAGCGGAGCCCGCCGCGGGATGATTTCCGGCCGGCTAAAGCAGC
>JBEHXS010000262.1:0-2793 GCA_048498575.1 Pseudomonadota bacterium | reverse complement strand
GGCTTGTAGCCTTCGGCGGCCAGTCCCGCGGCGAAAGTCACCGCGTGCTGCTCGGCGATGCCGACGTCGAAGGTGCGCTTGGGGAAGCGCTCGCCGAAAAGATCGAGCCCGGTGCCCGATGGCATCGCCGCCGTGATCGCGACGATCTTGTCGTCGCGTTCGGCCTCCGCGATCAGCGCGTTGGCGAACACGCGCGTATAGGCCGGCGCGTTGGTCACCGGCTTCGCCTGTTTCCCGGTGATCACGTCGAACTTCGCCACGCCGTGATACTTGTCGTCCGACTCCTCGGCCGGCGCGTAGCCCTTGCCCTTGCGCGTGATGACGTGAACGAGGATCGGCCCGTTGCGCGTATCGCGCACGTTCTTCAGCACCGGCAGCAGGTGGTCGAAGTTATGGCCGTCGATCGGCCCGACGTAGTAGAATCCGAGTTCCTCGAACAGCGTCCCGCCCGTCCAGAACGAGCGCGCGAATTCCTCCGTCATGCGGGCGCGCTCGCGGAAATATCCGGGCAGCACGTTGGCCGCGCGCTTCATCCACTGGCGCACCCGCCGGTAGGCGCGGCCCGTCACCAGCCGCGCGAGATGCGCCGACATCGCGCCGACCGGCCGCGCGATCGACATGTCGTTGTCGTTGAGGATCACGATGAGCCGCGATTTCAGGTGGCCGGCGTTGTTCATCGCCTCGTAGGCCATGCCCGCTGACATGGCGCCGTCGCCGATCACCGCGATCACGTTGTTGTCGCCGCCGGAAAGGTCGCGCGCCACGGCCATGCCGAGCGCCGCCGAGATCGAGGTCGAGGAGTGCGCCGCGCCGAACGGGTCGTATTCGCTCTCCGTCCGCTTGGTGAAGCCCGAAAGGCCGTCCGGCGCGCGCAGCGTGCGGATGCGGTCGCGCCGTCCCGTCAGGATCTTGTGCGGGTAGGCCTGGTGGCCGACGTCCCAGATCAGCCGGTCGCGCGGCGTGTCGAAGACGTGGTGGAGGGCAACCGTGAGCTCGATCACGCCCAGCCCGGCGCCGAGGTGCCCGCCGGTCACCGATACCGCCGAGATCGTCTCCTGCCGCAGTTCGTCGGCGACCTGCTTCAAGGCAGATTCCGGCAGGCGTCGGAGGTCCTCCGGTGAGGCGATCCGGTCGAGCAGGGGAGTGGCTGGGGTGCCGGTCAAAGCTGGGAGAATCCGTGAAATACGGAGCGTTGGGCGCACCTTGCACGGTGGCGCGCCGGAGTGCAATTGCTCGCCGAAAGCGGCGCTTTCACGTCATTCGGGAAGGGGAATGAAGTCTTTCTCGTCGCCGAACACCTTGTCGAAGCGCCCGGCCTTCCAGTCGGCTTTGGCCTGGTCGATCCGCTCCCTCGTCGACGACACGAAGTTCCACCAGATGTGCCGCGGGCCGTCCATCGGCGCCCCGCCGAGCAGGATCAGCCGCGCCGGGGTCTTGGCGGTGATCGCCATGCCTTCGCCCGGCTTGAAGACGATCAGCCGTTCCTCCTCGAAGGTGTCGCCGCCAATTTCGACTGAGCCGCCAACGACGTACGCCGCCCGTTCCTCGTGGGCGGCGTCGAGCGGCAGCTTGGTTCCGGCGGCCAGCGTCGCGTCGGCGAGGAACATCTCGCTGAACGTGGTGACCGGCGCGCGCTCGCCGTAGAGCGTGCCGACCGCCAGCCTGACGCTGGCGCCGTCGCCCTCGATCAGCGGCAGCTCGTCCTGGTCGTTGTGGAAGAAGCTCGGCGCCGCTTCCTCGTCGCCCTTGGGCAGTGCCACCCATGTCTGAAAGCCGTGGATTCGCACCTTCTGGCCGCGGCTTTCCTTCGGCTGCCGCTCGGAGTGAGCGATGCCCTTGCCCGCGGTCATCCAGTTCACGTCGCCCGGCAATATCTTCTGCTCGCTGCCGACCGAGTCGCGATGCACGATCCCGCCGGCCAGCAGATACGTGACCGTCGCCAGCCCGATATGCGGGTGCGGGCGCACGTCGAACTGCTCGCCCGAGATCATTTCGCCAGGCCCGACATGGTCGAGGAAGATGAACGGCCCGACCATCTGGCGCGGATGGGCCGGCAGCGCGCGGCGCACCATGAACGCCCCGATGTCACGCAGCCGCGGCACGATGATCGTCTCGATGGCGTCGGCGGCGGCAACGTCGCCGAGCGCCGGGTCGGGGAGGGGCAGCTTGCGCATCGCCTATTCGACGTCGAGTTTCTCGATGCCGGCCGGCTTGCCGCCCGGCGACAGGCGTATCTTCTCGACGCGCGCCTCCGCTTCTTTGAGCAGCTCGGCGCAGCGGTTCTTCAGCGCTTCGCCGCGCTCGTAGATCGCGATCGACTCGGCGAGCGGCACGTCGCCGCGCTCCAGCCGCGATACGATCGTCTCGAGTTCGGCCAGCGCCTTCTCGAAGGTCAGTTCCTCGACCGCGGCCGGCGGCTTGGGCTCTGCTGGCATCCTTACTCCTCGGCTATGCGGCCATCAGCGTCGCGACGTGCGCCGCGACGGATTCTCCAAGTCCTGTCAGATCATAGCCCCCTTCAAGCAGGCTGACGATCCGTCCGCCACTGCGCCGGTCGGCGATGTCCATCACGGCTTTCGTCGCCCAGGCGAAGTCTTCCGCCTTGAGGTTCAGCCCGGCCAGCGGGTCGCGCCAGTGCGCATCGAATCCGGCTGAGATGATGATGAGGTCGGGGGCGAATTTCTCGATTGCCGGGAATATCCGCTCGCTCATGGCGGTGCGGAATTCGTCGCCTTCGTCGCCTTCGTGCAGCGGCGCGTTGAAGATGTTGCCGGCCCCGGTCTCCGACATCGC
>JBEHXS010000261.1:0-2843 GCA_048498575.1 Pseudomonadota bacterium | reverse complement strand
AGCTGGGCGCGGGTATCGGCGCCACGGTCGCGCTGCGCCCGGCGATACTGCCGCGACGCCGCCGGCGTCCCTGGCGCCCGCCGCTTGGCGGCAGGTTTTGCGGCCGCGCGGGGCGGGGCGTGGGGTTTCGGTCGGCTGGCCATTCCGCGCTCATACAATCGAACGATTGATATTGTCAATCGATCGATTGAAAGCGCTTTGTGAGGAAGCGCCCCGGCAGACCCACCCACCACCGTCACCCCGGCGAAGGCCGGGGTCCAGATTCGTAGGGCAACTCCCTCGCCATAAACTGGATTCCGGCCTCCGCCGGAATGACGGCCACGAGAGGCGGGCGCGGAAAGCCTCACCCGTCGCCGCGAAATAGAAACACGAACCACGAAACATCCCTCCCGCACCGGGGAGGGTGGTCCGAGCGAAGCGGAGGACCAGGTGGGGTCCCTCGCCAAAGACCTATCCCGCAGCGACCCCGGCCGCCGCCAGGTCCGCCTCGGAACGCGGCCGCCGTGGCAGCAGGAAAGAAAGCAGGAAGATCACTACCATCGCGCCGATCTGCCAGTAGAGCGTCTGCGTGATCGAGCTGGTGAAATTGCGCTGGTTTGCGATCGCGCCGTAGTGCTGCGCCAGCGTGCCGATCGCCTGCGCCAGTTCGGGCTGCTTCTCGCCGATCTGTTTCTCCGCCGCGATCGCGTCCTGGCAGCTTTGCGGCATCGCCGAGAAGTCCTTGGCGTTGGCGCGGTCGTTGAAGCACGCCTCGAACGCGTTGGTGATGCTGCGCAGCCCGAAGGGTGGTGCGCCGGCCGTGGTCAGGTCGGCGCGGAAGGCGTCGCGCACGCTGTCGACGCTCGCGGTCGCCAGGCTTCCGATCAGCCCGAAGAAGATCACGCCGATCGCGGCCACGCCCATCGCGCCGCCGATTTGCCCCGTCGCGTTGATCACGCCGGAAGCCGACCCGGCGTCCTTGATCGGCACCTCGGCAAGGATGAACGGATAGACCGAGGCGACGACGAAGCCCATGCCGAGGCCTGAGATCAGTTGCGCCGGGATCAGCTCGTACGGCGTCACGGCGCCGCCGAACGCGTTCACCGTCCATATGAAGATGGCGAATCCGATCGCCATCACCACCGGCCCGGCAGTGATGATGTTGCGGCCGAAGCGCGGCACCAGCACGGGGCCGGAGATGCCGGCGGCGACGCTGACGCCGAGCGAGAACGGGATGCCGGTCAGGCCGGCCTTCAGCACGCTGTAGCCGAGCCCGATCTGCAGGAAGAGCGTGAAGGTCAGGAAGAAGCCGGAAACGACCGCAAAGAAGGAGCCCGAAAGCAGGATGCCCGCGACGAACGAGCGGGCGCGGAAAAGCTGCGGCACCACCAGCGGCGAGCCGTCGCGCTTCTGCTTCCACACTTGGCTGATGGCGAACAGCACGAACACCACGATCGACGCCGCCATCGAGACGAACGTCCATGCCGGCCAGTCGAGTTCGCGTCCCTGGATCAGCGGATACATCAGCATCAGCATGGCGATCACCACCAGCGCCACGCCGACGACGTCGAGTCTCAGCGGGTGCGGCGATTTCGCGTCGGGCAGGTAGATGATCGCGAGCACGATTGCCGCCAGTCCGACCGGCACGTTGACCAGGAAGATCGTCCGCCAGCCGAAGCCGAAGGCGTTGCTGGTGATGAGTAGCGCGCCGATGATCGGCCCGCCGACGGTCGCGATGCCGGCGAGCGCCCCGTAGAAGGCCGAGACGCCCTGCCGTTCGCCCGTCGTCGTGTACATCACCTGGATGGTCGAGAGGATCTGCGGCACCATCATCGCGGCGAAGAATCCCTGCAGCAGCCGCGCCCCGATCAGGAACGCGGTGCTGGGTGCCAGGCCCGACAGGGCCGACGCCACGATGAAGCCGGTGATGCCGATCAGGAACAGCCGCTTGTAGCCGAAGATGTCGCCGAGCCGCCCGCCGGTGATCAGGAACAGCGCGAAGGTCAGCGAGTAGCCGGCGATGATCCACTGGATCGAGGAATAGCTCGCGCCGAGGCTGGTCTGGATCGAGGGTATCGCGACGTTGACGATCGTCGTGTCGAGCAGGTCCATGAAGAAGGCGAGCAGCACCACCCAGAGCGCGATGGTGCGCCCACGCCGGGTGAGCCCTGCCCCGACGGGGGGACGTGTCGGTTGCTCGGTCACGCGATTCTCTCCTCTCAGAGCCGGTCGCGCAGTGCGTACCACATCATGCCCGCCAGAAGCGCGGGCTTGCGGAGCAGCGTTCCACCGGGGAAGGGCGGCACCGGCAGCGCCGCGAATGCATCGAGCCGGGCAGGGGAGCCGGCGATGGCTTCGGCCAGGATCTTGCCGGCGAAGGGCGCCAGCGCCACCCCCTGTCCGGAGTATCCCGCCGCGGCGTAGACGCCGTTCCGAATCTTGCGGATGAACGGCAGCCGGGGCAGCGTGATCGCCAGCGTCCCGCCCCACGCATAATCGACCTTGGTGCCGGCAAGCTGCGGATAGACCCGGCGGAGATGCCGGCGCACGAAAGCCACCGTGTCGGCCGGCGCGCGCCGCGTATATGTCTCGCCGCCGCCGAAGACGAGCCGCCCGTCCAGCGTCGGCCGGAAGTAATAGACGACGAAGCGCGTGTCCGAGACAGCCTCGCCGTTTGCAATGATCCCGCCCGGCCCGCCCGCGCCGATCGGCTCGGTCGCCAGGATGTAGTTGTCGATCGGCATCACCCGCGCTTCGGTGTAGCCGTCGACGCCGCTGAGGTAGCCGTTGCCGGCGAGGATCATCGTATTGGCCGTTACGGTGATTGTCCGCTCCGCCGCCCGATCTTCCCCGCTCCCCTTGTG
>JBEHXS010000260.1:0-2881 GCA_048498575.1 Pseudomonadota bacterium | reverse complement strand
GCCGGCCGCCCTTCTGCAGCGCCCGCGCCATCCAGATCGAGGAGTAGCCGCCGAGCGTGCCGACTTCGAGGATGCGCTTGGCGCCAATCGCCTTGGCCAAGATATGAAGCAGCATCCCCTGGTTCGGCGCGACGGCTATCTCCGGCAAACCTCCGGCCCGGCTCGCTTCCAGCACCTCGGCCAGCACCTTGTCGTGCGGCAGCAGGGCATCGCCGAAATAGGCGTCCACGTCGGTCCATTGCTTGGTCATTCGCCAATCTCCTCACGCAGCGACCGTTGCCGGATAATCACATGTGCGGCAAAAGCGCCATTACCCCTCGGTTCGAATCTTGCCGTCGCCGACGGTATCCGGCATTGAAGGCAAATTGGAATTTTGCGGGCGGCAACCACGACTTGGAGACTTGCTTGAAAGGTTTTGCCCGCCGCCTCGGCGCCTTTCTGGCCTTGGCCCTGACAGCTGTCCTGCTTACCGGCGCGGCGCAGGCCAGCTTTGTGCAGGTCTGGGATTCAGATCAGCAGAAGATGCTGATCTACAACACCGACGATCCCGCCAACACGCTCCATTCCTTCATACCGATCCCGCGCCAGACGGTCGATTACACCGGTCCCTATGGGCCGAACACGATCGTCGTCAACACCAAGGATCGGCGCCTCACCTACGTCATGACAGGCGGCACGGCGCTGGTTTACGGCATCGGTGTCGGCCGCGAAGGCTTCACCTGGTCGGGCACTGATCGCGTTTCGCGCAAGGCCGAATGGCCGGGCTGGACGCCGCCGCCGGTGATGGTGGCGCGCGAGCGCGCCCACGGCGTCATCCTCCCCGCCTACATGAAGGGCGGCGAGGACAATCCGCTCGGCGCCCGCGCGCTCTACATCGGCGCCCGCATCTACCGCATCCATGGCACCGCGGAGCCATGGACCATCGGACACGCCGTATCGTCCGGCTGCATCCGGCTTACGAACGACGACATCATCGATCTCTACGACCGCGTCACCGTCGGAACGAAAGTGGTCGTACTGAACTGAATTGAGGGGCGTACCCTCGGGGCAGGAGAAGCCGGCGCGCCTGATCGTGCGCCGGCTTCTTCTAATTTCGGGCTACCGGTTCAGCCCCTTCGCCTTCAGCTCGGCGAGATATTCCGCCCACAAACCCTCGCGCTCGTCGCCGATCCGCCTGAGGTAGGGCCAGGCGAAGATGCCGGTCGAGTGGCCGTCGTCGAACGTCAGCCGGACGGCATAGTTGCCGACCGGATCGACCGCGACGATCTCGACGTTGCTCTTGCCCGGCACCGTCACGCGCTGTTCGGGACTGTGACCCTGTACCTCGGCCGAGGGCGACAATACGCGCAGCATCTCGGCCGGCAGGTCATGGACGACGCCGTCGTCGAAGGCGACAACCAGCGTGCGCCGGTCGCGCTTCAGGCGTATCTCGGTTGGCCACTGGCTATTGCCGCTCATCTTCCCCTGGCATAGGCCGTCGGCGTGGTGGCTGCAACGGAGGTCTCGCCTTGGCTGGTACGTATGACGTGATCGTCGTCGGCGTCGGTGGCATGGGCTCGGCGACCTGCTACCAGCTCGCGCAGCGCGGCCAGCGCGTGCTCGGGCTGGAACGGTTCGATATCCCGCACGCCAACGGCTCCTCGCACGGCGTCACCCGCATCATCCGCCTCGCCTATTTCGAAAGCCCGGTATACGTGCCGATGCTGCGGCGCGCCTTCGAGCTATGGCGCGAAACCGGGTCGCGTTTCGGCGAGCAGCTCCTCGTCGTCACCGGCGGCATCGACGCGTCGTGGGAGAACGGCCGCATCTTCACCGGCTCGCTGGAATCGTGCCTGGAGCATGGGCTGCCGCACGAAGTGCTCACCGGCAGCGAGGTCAACGCCCGCTTCCCCGGCTATAACCTGCCCGTCAACCACCACGCCGTGTTCCAGCCCGACGGCGGCTTCGTCCTGTCGGAGCGCGCCATCGTCGCCCACGTCGAAATGGCGATCGCGGCGGGAGCCGAAATCCACGCCCGCGAGAAGGTGCTGGAGTGGGAGCCGATCGCCGGCGGCGGCGTGCGAGTCGTCACCGATCGCGGGCGCTACGAGGCCGGGCGCCTCGTCCTTTCGCCGGGTGCCTGGATCGCCGGCTTCGTGCCGGAGCTCGAGCCGTTCGCCGTTCCCGAGCGCCAGGTCGTCGGCTGGTTCCAGCCGAGCGCACCGGCGAAGTTCACGCCCGATGCCTTCCCCGTCTCCATCATCGAGGTCGACGAGGGCCTCTACTACATGCTGCCGGTATTCGGCATCCCCGGGCTGAAGCTTGGGCGCTACCATCACCTCCACGAACGCGGTGCGGCGGACACGCTGTCGCGCGAGGTCGGCGAGGAAGACGAGGAGGCGCTGCGCTGGTGCCTGCGCCGCTATTTCCCGGAGGCCAACGGCCCGGTGATGACGCTGCGTTCCTGCATCTTTACCGTCACGCCGGACGAGCACTTCATCATCGACACGCTGCCCGGCAACGACGACGTCATCGTCGCCTCGCCCTGCTCCGGCCACGGCTACAAATTCGCCAGCGTCGTCGGCGAGATCCTCGCCGATCTCGCCACCACCGGCGAGAGCCGCTTCGACCTGTCGATGTTCCGGATGACGCGCTTCCGCGCCTAGTCCGGGATCTGGTCCGGCCTCGTGACCGTGACGTTGAGGTCGTTCACCAGCCCGTCGTGAAGCGAATACACCCAGCCGTGGACGCTGAGCGGCTGGCCGCGCGCCCACGCTTCCTGGATGAACACGTCGGAGGCCACATTCCGCACTTGGCGGATGACGTTCAGCTCGCACAGCCGGTCCAGCCACTTCTTGCGGTCGGGAATGAGGTCGAGCTCGTGGCGATGGTCGTGCGAGAC
>JBEHXS010000259.1:0-2905 GCA_048498575.1 Pseudomonadota bacterium | reverse complement strand
GAGAACGACCGCCAGTTCCTGCTCGTCGGTGGCCCCGGCTGCGTGCCAGATGCGGCCATCGGCGATAGCGACGGCTCCGGCAATGCCACGGCGATCGTATTCCGCCGCTTGGTGGCGGAGCGCCGAAGCGTCAGGCGGTGGCCCGCCATGCGCCATCGCGGCGAGCGGATCGTGTGCGGCGATGATGGTAGTCGCACCGCCAGCAGCGACGTCGAGCAGCGACGACGGCAGCGGCCCGCCACCGGTGTCGAGCCGCAATTCGAAGGGATTCGGAAGCGTGGGCAGGATCGCGGCGAGATCGGTAAGCGCGGAGGCGGGCAGCCGGCCTCCCGCTGGATGAAGCGATCCGGTCAGGACGACTTCAGCGCCCGTAGCACCGCCGGCGATGTCATCGGCCAATGCGGCGGCAACCGCCGCGGGGTCCGCGGCGTCGATTCGCTGGACGATGGTCCACGGCGCCCCGCCGCTCCGCACCACAACCGGCCGGGCGTTGCGGTTCGGCGGATAAAGCGGCAGCGCGTTGGCGGCGGCATCCTCGTCGCCTTCCGCCAGACGGCGCGCGCGCCGGACCGCGCGCTCCCAGTCGGCCTCTTTCATCAACGGAAACCCCTGCGCCAGGGGCACGACGCGGCTCATGGCGGGGGTTATACGCCGTAGCCGCTCGGCAGCAATCGCCGCCGGCGTCCTTCTGCCGGGCTACTCACGGCAGGTTGTATTCGCTTGCGCTTGTTTGGGTTGTCGGAACGCCTAAGATTGTAACTGCTGAGAAGGGTTAGGGGCTTGGAGTGTTGTGTGCCGGTGCTGGCAGCCCGGCGCATCACTCGCGGATTGAGAACGCGAGTGTGAAACGCAGTTGAATGTCAAAACCCACAATTGCGTGGTTTCACATTCCTGCCCCTATTTGGCATGGGCCGGGGGACTTCGAAATGGTGGTTGCAACAGCCATGCTCGCGCTGGGCGAAAGCTTTCGCGACATGACGACTAGCGGGCAGATAGTAGACGCACTGGAAGCTTTCTTTCGCTCGCTGGGAGCGACTCATTTCTTGCTTACGGGGTTCCCGTTACCGGGCAGACCGATAGAACCTCTGGTTGTCCGCGTTAATTGGGGCGAGCTTCGATCGCCCTCCGCCCTTTCGGCGCGCGACCCACTGCTTGGCCGCGTTTTAAGCGCCCGGCATCCACAGCTGTGGACGCTTCCGTCGGAGGACCTGCGGCCCGACACCTCGGTCCTCCTCGGCGGGCTACCGACCGACCGGCCGGTGAATGTGCTTGTCGCCCCGATTTGCGCGTTCCTCCCGTATCAGGGCGTGCTCATCGCTGCGGGCACCGGGCTCGTCGTGGAAACGAAGATACGGCTGGCCATCGATCACGTCGCCGTCGAGGCGCTCCGTCGGCTGATTGATCTCGGCGCGGTACGCCCCGAGCGCCCGGGCGAGCTTTCAGCGCGCGAGCGGCGGGTGGTCGAGCTTTCAGCACACGGCAAGACGGCCAACGAGATCGCCGAGATTCTCGAGATTTCGCAGCGGACCGTTCATGCGCATCTGCAGAACGCCAGCGAGAAACTCGGCGCCAGCAACAAGACGCACACGGTCGTCGAGGCGCTGCGCTACGGACAGATCAACGTCTAGTCGCGGGTTTTAGACGAACTGGGCCAGCCCCGGTATCGAGTTGATGACGTCGTTGACCTCGTGCTCGGCGCCGTTTGCCTTGGCGAAGGCGACGAAGCTCGCGGTTATCGTCGGCATGTCGGCGAGCGAGACGCCGCTCGCCATCAGCGCATTGAAGATGCCGAAAAGGCCGCCGCTCGGCTGGCGGTATTCCTGTGCGAGGGCGTCGGCGCCGGGAAGCTTGGCGAACAGCGCCTGCACGCTGGCGGCCGGCGCTTCGGACGCCACGAAGTTGGCGATCGTCCCGATCGCGCGCCGTACCACGGGCACCTCGATCTTTGTCTGGGCGGCGATTTCGGCGATCAGTCCATCGACGTTGGCGGCCACGTTCATGCTCCATGCGCTGCGCTTGCTTTCCCACGCGGGACGCCCAGTCTACGGGGTCCGTGAGCGGGGGAGGAAGATCAATGCTTGATGATGTCCTGAGGTGGATCGACGCGAACCTCGAGACCAGCCTCGATCGGCTGTTTGCGTTGCTACGCATCGACAGCATCTCGACCGACCCGGCCTATGCCCCGGCATGCCGGAAGGCGGCTGACTGGCTGGTGCAGGAACTCGCGGGCGTCGGATTCGCGGCGACCGCGCGGCCCACGCCCGGCCTGCCGATTGTCGTCGGTCATCATGACGGACCCGGCCCGCACGTCCTTTTCTACGCCCACTACGACGTGCAGCCGGTGGACCCGCTCAATCTGTGGGCCAATCCGCCGTTTCAGCCCCGCATCGTTGCCGGACCAGACGGCAGGCGGCAGATCGCGGCCCGCGGAGCATCCGACGACAAGGGTCAGCTCATGACGTTCCTCGAGGCGGCGCGGGCGTGGAAGGGGGTGGCCGGGCGGTTGCCGGCGAAGGTCACGATGCTGCTCGAGGGCGAGGAGGAATCGGGGAGCACCAACCTGCGGCCGTTCATGCAGGCGAACGCCGCGGAACTGAAGGCGGACGCGGCCTTCATCTGCGACACGGACATGTGGAGTCCGACGCGGCCGGCGATCACGACGTCGCTCCGCGGGCTGGTCGGTGTCGAGGTGACGGTGACGGCGGCAAACCGCGACCTGCACTCGGGATTATACGGTGGGGCGGCGCGCAATCCGATCCATGTCCTGGCGGCGATTCTGGCGGATTTGCACGATGACAATGGGCGGGTGACGCTTCCCGGTTTCTACGACGGCGTGCCGGAATTGCCGGCTTCGGTGAAGCGGCAGTGGGACGGCCTGGGCTTTGATTCCAAAGCCTTTTTGGGC
>JBEHXS010000258.1:0-2909 GCA_048498575.1 Pseudomonadota bacterium | reverse complement strand
AGCCGGTCGTCGCGCCCGGTGAGAATCTGGTGGAACGCCTTGCGCCCCTCGCTCACGGTCAGCGTCGCCGTCACGCTGCGCGGTAATTCGCCGATTACCTCGGCGGGCGTCGAGAGCTCATGGATCGCGCTGATCCGGAGGTCGTCAGTTGCAGGCACGGAAGTCTCCTTTGATTTGGAGGATCCGGCGGCAATAAAAAAGCCGCCAGGTCCTGGCGGCTGCGGGGATGTTGGCTTTTTGTCTGGTGGTTCTAGACCAAGCGCGCGTCCCTGCCTCCGCCGGAGAGCGGATAGCTAAACCAGAACCCAAAATAGGTGGCGGCGCGTGTCATAGCGGTCTGCATATAGCGGCGCGGACGCGGTTTGTCACGTCCGTCTTTTGCTCGTGTTCAATCGACCCACCGGTACCAGCCGACCGGGCTGAAATCGTACACGGACAGGGTGGCGCCGTTGCGGTCCTGCCCCTGAAGCGTGTCGGCGGCGCCAAACCGGATGCGCAGGCCGACCGATGCCGCATACACGTGCATCGCCTGCGTCTGGTACTGGTCGTCGATCAGGCCATTGAAGCGGGCGAACACGCTGAACGGCAGGGTCTTGAGCTGGTGCTCCAGCTCGGCCCCGAACGTCACGCCGCTGGCCGAGTACTCGCCGTCGGTGTAGCCCCAGATCGAGCCGTTGATGTAGCCGACCTTGCCTTCGATCTTGGTGTTCGGGGAAACGAAGTAGCGCGCGTCGAGCTGCGCAAACCAGTTGTCGTGGGCGTCCCCGTCGGCGGGACCGTAGTACCCGTTGATCTGCCAGAGGTGGCCGGCCTGCGCATAAAGAGTGAGGTTGCCGAAATACGCCTGTCCTTCGACGCCGGCGTAGAAGTTGCCGTCGATGCCCTCGCTCGCCGTGTAGTCGTTCGTGCCGGCAAACCCGGCGAACACGCCTAGCAGCCCGCGCTCCGGATCACGCCAGCTGACATGGGCGCCGGCGAGCAGGTTGTTCAGCGTCGAACCGTTGTACGACGAGCGCGTCGTATCGCCCGACAGGTCCGTCTGGATCGACCATTGCGAATTGGTCCAGAAGTTTGCGCGGCCGGCAAATCCGCCAGCCCAGAACGGATTGTAGTAGCTGTACTGCCCCTCGATCTGCGACCAGCTGCCGTATAATTCCAGGTACGAGCTCGGACCCATCGTCGCTGGAGGCGGTGCGGCTTCGGCCGCGTTGAACCCGAAACCCGCGCCTGCCACGAACGCCGCCGCTACCCAGCCCGAAATCCGCATCGCCATCTGAAGTCGTCCCGCACCGGCGCGCACCCCCGCGCGAATCGGGAAATGGTAGCCCAGCCGCGATTAACGAACTCGCGCACCCGGCCATTTCTCCCCACATTCCCTGTTGTGTTGCCGGCAACACACAGCCCCGGCCGCTCTGCCACTGCCATGAACTGTCAGCGCCAACGCGTATCGCTCCCTGCATCGTCCGTTGCAGGAGAATCCCGATGCCCAGCTTCAACTTCGTTCTCGCCTACGTCGCCGACGTGCCCAAGAGCGCGGCGCTCTACGGCAAAATCCTCGGCCTTCAGCCGGTGGAATCCTCGCCGAACTTTGCGATGTTCGTTCTGCCCAATGGCGTCCAGTTCGGCCTCTGGGCGAAGCACGATGTCGCGCCCGCCGCCAATGCCCCGGGCGGCATCGAACTCGCCTTCACCGTTCCCGACGAGGCCGGCGTAACCGCCGCGGTCAAGGAATGGCGCGGCTACGGACTGGCCGTCCTCCAGCCCCCGACCGTCATGGATTTCGGCCTCACGGCGACACTGGAAGACCCCGACGGTCACCGCCTGCGCGTCTTCGCGCCCGGCGTCACCGCCGTCCACTCGCGCGAGGCGCTGGCGGCCGCCGGCTAGCCGCGCCGCCGCCCGTACTTTTCCGGGTGCGCGAATGCATTGGCGAGAAACACCGCAAACGCGACCGCGACGACCAGCAGCTCGACGACGATCAGCCAGTTCGACAGGCCGTCGCGGATCACCCACAGCAGCAGCCCGCCGGCGATGAGATTTCCGGCGCCCCAGAAGACGTTGCGCACCGCGCTGTCCAGAGTCCCGGGCCCGCCCGAGAATGGCGAGGGAAATTCGCGTCCCGACGTCCCGTTGACGAAATGCGGCACGCCGTTCGTCAGCAGCGCCGCCGCCAGGATCGCCACCACGTAGAACCACCACTGCGTCATCTTTCTCCTCGCTTCACTCCGGCTCCGGCACGCCCTGCTCCGCGCGCCATTCCTTGACCAGCGTCACCCGCCGCTTCGGGTAGCGCTCGCCCAGCGCCTCGAGCGCCTTGATGCGGTCGGGGCGAAAATGGCGAAACGCCTCGCGCAGCTCGCACCACGCCGCCACCATCTGCTTGCCCTCGAAGAAGCTGAGCGCGATCGGCCACACGACGCGCTCGCTGTCGCGTCCGTTCTCGTCGCTGTAGCTGATCTTCACCTTGTGCTCGCGCCGGATCGCCTCGCGCAGCGGCTTCAGCGACGGCATCGCCGCCGCCCGGCTCGGCGCTACGAAGAACCCGGTCGCGGCGATCGTGTCGCGCAGGTCCTTCGGCGCCGCCGCCGCGATCTTGGCGAGCGCGTTCGACGCCGATTGCGCCAGCGACTTGTCGCCTTGGCGCGCCACCAGCCGGGCGCCGAGCACCAGCGCCTCCAGCTCGTCCTCGTCGAACATCAGTGGCGGCAGGAAGAACCCTCCCCGAAGCATGTAGCCGAGCCCGGCCTCGCCATCGACCGGGGCGCCGAGCCCGATCAGGGTCTGGACGTCGCGATAGATGGTGCGCACGGAGACCGACATCTCCGATGCCAGCGCCGCGGCGGTCACCGGGCGACGGTGCCGCCGGAGCGCGTCCATAAGTGTCAGCAGCCGCTGTGTGCGTCCCAAGG
>JBEHXS010000257.1:0-2960 GCA_048498575.1 Pseudomonadota bacterium | reverse complement strand
GCCGCCCTGCAGCGGTTCGATCAGGTTCTCCGGGTGCGGCATGAGCCCGAGGACGTTGCGTCTGTCGCCGAGGATGCCGGCGATGTCGTCGAGCGAGCCATTCGGGTTGGTGCCGTCGGCGTAGCGGAAGGCTATACGGTCCTCGCCCTGCAGCCGCGCCAGCGTCTCGCCGTCGCAGCGGTAGTTGCCGTCGCCGTGGGCGACCGGGGTGCGGATGACCTGGCCGGGGGCGTAGTGCGCGGTGAAGCGCGTCGCATTGGTCTCGACGCGAAGCCTGACCTCGCGACAGACGAACTTGAGGCTGGCGTTCCGCATCAGCACGCCGGGCAGCAGGCCCGCCTCGCAGAGAATCTGGAAACCGTTGCAGACGCCGAGCACCAGGCCGCCGCGCGCCGCATGGTCGGCGACCGCGCGCATGATCGGCGCGCGCGCGGCGATCGCGCCGGAGCGCAGATAGTCGCCGTAGGAGAAGCCGCCGGGGAGTACGACAAGATCAACCTTGGGCAGTGCGGTCTCGGTGTGCCAGACGGCAGCCGGCGGTGTGCCCGTAACCTCGGCCAGCGCGCGGCACATGTCGTGGTCGCGATTGGAGCCGGGGAAGGTGATGACCGCCGATTTCATGGCCGCACCTCAGCCCTCAACGGCGATCTCGTATTTTTCGATGACGGTGTTGGCGAGCAGCTTCTCGCCCATCGCCTTCAGCGCCGCGGCGGCCTTGCCCTTGTCGGTCTCCGCCATCTCGATGTCGAAGACCTTGCCCTGGCGGACGCTGGCGACGCCGGCGAAGCCGAGGGAAGCAAGCGCGCCCTCGATCGCCTTGCCTTGCGGATCGAGGACGCCCGATTTCAACGTGACGGTGACACGCGCCTTCATCGTCCTACTGGACGAGTACCGGGCCGGTACCCTTCGGCCGTTCCTCGATGAGGATGCCGAGGCGGCGGGCGACTTCCTGGTAGGCTTCGACCAGCCCGCCCATGTCGCGGCGGAAGCGGTCCTTGTCCAGCTTGTCCTTGGTCTGGATGTCCCAGAGGCGGCAGCTGTCCGGCGAGATTTCGTCGGCGACGACGATGCGCATCATGTCGCCTTCCCACAGCCGGCCGCACTCCATCTTGAAGTCGACTAGCTGGATGCCGGCGCCGAGGAAGAGGCCGGAGAGGAAGTCGTTGACGCGGATGGCGAGCGCCATGACGTCGTCGATCTCCTGCGGGCTCGCCCAGCCGAACGCCGTGATGTGTTCCTCGGAGACCATCGGGTCCTCGAGCTCGTCGTTCTTGTAGTAGAACTCGATGATCGAGCGCGGCAGAACGGTGCCTTCCTCGAGGCCGAGGCGCTTGGACAGCGAACCGGCGGCGACGTTGCGCACGACGACTTCGAGCGGAATGATCTCGACCTCGCGGATGAGCTGCTCGCGCATGTTCAGCCGGCGGATGAAATGGGTCGGGATGCCCATCTTGTTCAACTGGTTGAAGATGTGCTCGCTGATGCGGTTGTTGAGCACACCCTTGCCGTCGACGATTTCGTGTTTCTTCTTGTTGAAGGCGGTGGCGTCGTCCTTGAAAAACTGGACGAGCGTGCCGGGCTCGGGACCCTCAAAGAGGATCTTGCCTTTGCCTTCATAGATGCGCCGACGGTTCTTCATGGGCACATACCGGGGTTTGAGAAAATCCACTGGCGGAGTTCCGGGGTTACTGGGGACGCCGTGACAAGACGCTGACCGCCGACTCGGCCGACGACAGATTCTGCCGCCACGACGCGGACCCTAGTCGATCAGGCTGCAGCGCACAATGCGACGCATGGGCGGCAGGAGCAGCAACCCGAAACAGCAGGGAACGGGCGATTTTCATGGGGTATCACGCCTCGCGGCAAGCGTTGATTTAGGCTTGTGCAGGCGATATGCAAGGCCCGCGCCCGCCGCGTCGGGTGAGCGCCTGAGGAGCCGGCATCTGATGACCACATTCGACAAGCGCAAGGACGCCTTCGAAAGCAAGTTCGCGCACGACGCCGAGCTGCAGTTCAAGGCCGAGGCGCGGCGCAACAGGCTTCTCGGCCTGTGGGCCGCCGGCCTGCTCGGCAAGACCGGCGCGGACGCCGAGGCTTACGCCAAGGCCGTCATCGCCGCCGACTTCGAAAAAGGCGGCGACAGCGACGTGTTCGCCAAGATCCGCCGCGACTTCGACGCCGCCGGCGTGACCCAGTCCGACCATCAGATTCGCCGGACGATGGACGAGCTGATGCAGACGGCGATGAGCCAGGTCGCCGGCGAGAAGTAGGCGCGGCCTACTTCGCGAGTTCCTGCTCGACCGCCTTCACGAGAATCGGATCGCCGGGCGTCACCTCGGGATCGAAGCGGGCGACGACGTCGCCCGAGCGGCTGACGAGGAACTTCTCGAAATTCCAGCGCACGGCGGGATCGTCGGCCTTGGCGGCGGTGCTCGGGCGCGGCGAGGCGGGAAGCGTGCGCTTCGGCGCCGTTTCGGTGAGCAGCCGGTAGAGCGGCGCCTGATCGGCGCCGGCAACGGAGACTTTGGCGAACATCGGGAAATCAACGCCATAAGTGGCGCGGCAGAACGTGGCGATGTCCTCGTTCGAGCCCGGCTCCTGCCCGGCGAAGTTATTCGCCGGGAAGCCCAGCACCACGAGGCCGTCGTCCTTGTGCTCGGCGTACAGTTTCTCGAGGCCGTCGTACTGCGGCGTCAGCCCGCACTTCGACGCCACGTTCACGATCAGCATCACCTTGCCGGAGTATTGCGACAGCGGGGTGGCGGCGCCGTCGATGCGTTCGGCCTCGATGGCGTAAATGGGCTTGGTCACGGGACTGGTTCCTTCCTGAGCCGGGCTCAGCCGGCCGACGAACGTCTCGGTATCTCGGCGTCAAAGACGCGGTGAAAGATCACGTCGACGTTCTTGAGGTGGTAGGCAAGATCGAAAAGTGTGTCGATTTCGGCCGGCGTCAAGCGGCC
>JBEHXS010000256.1:0-2974 GCA_048498575.1 Pseudomonadota bacterium | reverse complement strand
GGGACTTGGCGGGGATGAGCGGCAGGCTGCTCACCTTTCAAAAGACGCCGTGAGGCACTACGTGTTGCTATAGTGTTCTCCCCCGGATTCGATTGGTTCGCCTGTTGCCGATGACCGACCCTGCCAAGCGTCGCGCGGTGCCTTCGTCTCGTGAAGAGGCGGGCGACACCGCGCGTGCCGAAGGCAACGACCCCACCCACCGCCGTGCCGGCGGTTCCCCCTCCCCGGCCTCCGGCCGAAGAGGGGTGGGCGCCTCTTCTGGCGCCGACGAAGAGGCGCCGCTGCTGGATGATTCACTGGCACCGGCGCCCCATGCGCCAAAGCCCGGCGGGATCGCGGCGCGGGCGGCGGGCATGCGGCCGGCGGCTTATCTCGACAAGCTGAACCCCGAGCAGCGCGCCGCGGTCGAGGCGACCGACGGGCCGGTGCTGGTGCTCGCCGGCGCGGGCACCGGCAAGACGCGCGTGCTGACGACGCGGGTGGCGCACATTCTCGCCACCGGCAAGGCGCGGCCGTGGGAGATCCTCTGCGTCACCTTCACCAATAAGGCGGCGCGCGAGATGAAGACGCGCGTCGGCGACCTCATCGGCGGCGTCGTCGAGGGCATGCAGTGGCTGGGCACGTTCCACTCGATCGGCGCGAAGATGCTGCGCCGGCACGCCGAGCTCGCCGGGCTGAAGGCCAACTTCACCATCCTCGACACCGACGACCAGATCCGCCTGATGAAGCAGATCCTGCAGGCGGAGAACATCGACGAGAAGCGCTGGCCGGCGCGCCAGCTCGCCGGGCTGATCGACCATTGGAAGAACCGCGGCCAGGCGCCGGCGGACGTCTCCGACGTCGACGGCCGGACGTTTGCCGACGGCAAGGGCAAGAAGCTCTACGCCGCCTACCAGGAGCGGCTGCGGACGCTGAACGCCGCCGACTTCGGCGACCTCGTGCTCGAGCCGCTCCGGATATTGCGCACGCATCCGGACGTGCTCGCCGATTACCACCGCAAGTTCCGCTACATGCTGGTCGACGAATACCAGGACACCAACGTCGCACAGTACCTGTGGCTGAGGCTCCTGGCGCAGCACCGCGTCAACGACAACGGCGGCGAGCGCGCCAACATCTGCTGCGTCGGCGACGACGATCAATCGATCTACGGCTGGCGCGGCGCCGAGGTCGACAACATCCTGCGCTTCGAGAAGGATTTTCCCGGCGCGACCGTGATCCGGCTGGAGCGCAACTATCGCTCGACGCCGCACATACTGGGCGCCGCCTCGCACCTGATCGCCCACAACGAAGGGCGGCTCGGCAAGACGCTGTTCACCGACGCCGAGGACCCCGACGCGGTGCGCGTCTCGGTCGCCTCGTCGTGGGACTCGGAGCAGGAGGCGCGCGCCATCGGCGAGGAGATCGAGGCGCTGCAGGCCAAGGGCCACAAGCTGAACGAGATCGCGATTCTGGTCAGGGCGTCGTTCCAGATGCGCGCCTTCGAGGACCGCTTCGTCACGCTCGGCCTCAACTATCGCGTCATCGGCGGCCCGCGGTTCTACGAGCGCCAGGAAGTGCGCGACGCGCTCGCCTATTTCCGCGCCGCGCAGTCGCCGGCCGACGACCTCGCCTTCGAGCGCATCGTCAACGTGCCGAGGCGCGGCATCGGCGAGACGACGGTGGCGGCGCTCCACGCCCGCGCCCGCGAAAGGCGGATACCGCTGATGGCGGCGGCAGCCGAGATCGTCGAGACCGACGATCTGGCGGGCCGCACGCGCGCCGCGCTCCGCGACCTGCTCGGGTCGTTCGCGCGCTGGCAGCAGCAGATCCAGACGCTGAAGCACACCGAGCTCGCCGAATTGATCCTGGAGGAATCGGGCTACACCGAAATGTGGCAGGCCGACCGCTCGGCCGACGCGCCGGGGCGGCTCGAAAACCTGAAGGAGCTGGTGCGCTCGATGGAGGAGTTCGACTCCCTCACCGGCTTCCTCGAGCACATCTCGCTGGTCATGGACGTCGATGCCGAGGCCGGCAACGACGCCGTCTCGATCATGACGCTGCATTCGGCGAAGGGGCTGGAGTTCGACACGGTGTTCCTGCCCGGCTGGGAGGAAGGCCTGTTCCCCTCGCAGCGCACGCTGGACGAGAACGGCAAGGCGGGGCTGGAGGAGGAGCGCCGCCTCGCCTACGTCGGGCTGACGCGGGCGCGGAAGCGTGCCTACGTCCGCTTTGCCGCCAACCGGCGCATGCACGGCATGTGGCAATCGGGTATCCCGTCGCGCTTTCTCGACGAGTTGCCCGAGGCGCACGTCGATGTCGTCGAGGACACCACGAGCTACGGCGGCTATGGCTCGGCGGCGTATGGCGCGAGCCGCTTCGACACGCGCGACCCCTTCGCCAACACGACGTATTCGACGCCGGGCTGGCAGCGCGCGCAGGCGCGCCGCGAGGCCGAGGAAGCCGCAGCCGCGGCGAAAGGCAAGAAGGCGCGCGCCCGCGGCTTCGACCACCCGCTGACCTCGGGGCCGCGGCTGATCGAGGGCGAGCTGGTGGCGAAATCCGTGATCGGCGGGACGAGCGACTACGGCGTCGGCGAGCGCGTCTTCCACCAGAAATTCGGCTACGGGAAGATCAGCGCCGTCGAGGGCAACAAGCTGACCATCGAGTTCGAGAAGGCCGGCCAGAAGCGCGTGCTCGATTCGTTCGTCGAGCGGCACTAGCGCCGCACGGCCAATCACGCCGCGTTGGCGCCCGGAGCGCGGGGGACGCCGCGGCGCGGCTGCCAGCTTTTTCCCGACAGGGCGGCGATGGCCGACATGATCTCGGCGTGCCAGGCGCTGACTTCGGCAAGCGAAGCGCGCCGGCCGCTGCTGCGCGCCGGTACCAGCGGCGTGCCGATGTGAATCTCCATGGCGGCGCCTTCGCTGACGACGTCCCGCTCGCCGGGGAAGCGGATGCCGACCGGGATCACAGGCACGCCGGTTTCCAGCGACAG
>JBEHXS010000255.1:0-2978 GCA_048498575.1 Pseudomonadota bacterium | reverse complement strand
ACGGTGAAGGCGCTGGCGGCGAAAGGCGAGAAGGTCGGCGCCATCCAGGTCCGCCTGTACCGCCCGTTCTCGGCCGCCGACCTCATCGCGGCGTTGCCCGTATCGACCGGGGCGATCGCCGTGCTCGAGCAGACAAAGGAATCGGGCGCGCCAGGCGAGCCGCTTTATCTCGACGTCGTCGGCGCGCTCGCCGGCGCAGCGAGCCGGGGCGAGCGGGCGGCGATGCCCTACATCGTCGGCGGCCGCTACGGCCTATCGTCCAAGGATTTCCCGCCCTCGCTGGTCAAGGCTGCCCTGGATGAACTCGCCCGCCGCGACGGCGGCGGCCGGCGCATCGCCCGCCACAGCTTCACGCTCGGCATCAACGACGACGTTTCCCACTCGAACCTGCCGGTCGACGACAGCTTCGCCATCGAGCCAGACAGCGTGACCCGCGCCGTCTTCTTCGGCCTCGGCGCCGACGGCACGGTGGGGGCCAACAAAAACAGCGTGAAGATCATCGCCGAGGACGCCGGCCGATTCGCGCAAGGCTACTTCGTCTACGACTCGCACAAGTCGGGCGCACAGACCGCCTCGCATTTGCGCTTCGGTCCCGACCCGATTCGCGCGCCCTACCTCATCTCGCAGGCGGGCTTCGTCGCCTGCCACCAGTTCGGCTTCCTCGAGCGCCAGGACATCCTGGGCGTCGCCGCGCCGGGTGCCGTTTTCCTGCTGAGCAGCCCCTACGGACCCGACGATGTGTGGGACCACCTGCCACGCTCGGTGCAGCAGGAGATCATCGACAAGCACATCCGCTTCTTCGTCATCGACGCCGCCGGCGTGGCCCGCGACGTCGGCCTCGGCAACCGCACCAACACCGTACTGCAGACGTGCTTCTTCGCCATCTCGGGCGTGCTGCCGCGCGAGCAGGCCATCGCCCACATCAAGGAATCGATCCGCAAGAGCTACGGCCGCAAGGGCGAGGCCGTGGTGCAAAAGAACTTCGCCGCCGTCGACGGCACCCTCGCCCGTCTGTTTGAGGTCAAGGTGCCGGCCACGGTGACCAGCAACCACGACCGCCTCGCGCTGGTGCCGGCCAACGCCCCGGAATTCGTCCGCCGCGTGACCGCCCGCATGCTGGAAGGGCGCGGCGACCAGATACCGGTGAGCCTGATGCCCGCGGACGGCACCTTTCCCTCGGGCACCAGCGCCTTCGAGAAGCGCAACATCGCCGACCAGGTCGCCGACTGGCGCGCCGATCTCTGCATCCAGTGCGGCCAGTGCAGCTTCGTCTGCCCGCACAGCGTCATTCGCTCGCGCTATTACGACGAGGGCGCGCTCGCCGGCGCCCCTGCCGCCTTCAAGTCGGCGCCGGTCAACGCGCGCGGCTACCCGGAGGAGCGCTTCACGCTGGAGCTCTACGTCGAGGACTGCACCGGCTGCGGGCTCTGCGTCGAGGCCTGCCCGGTGACCAGCCCGCGCGAGCCCGGGGTCCGCGCCATCAACCTGACCGAGAAGCTGCCCATCCTCGCCAGGGCGAAGGAGAACCTCGCCTTCTTCGAGACGCTGCCGGTGAACGACCGCGCCCGCGTCGACTTCGCCAATGTCCGCGGCGTCCAGTTCCTCGAGCCGCTGTTCGAATTCTCCGGCGCCTGCGCCGGCTGCGGCGAGACGCCGTACCTGAAGCTCCTGTCGCAACTGTTCGGCGACCGCGCCCAGATCGCCAACGCCACCGGCTGCTCGTCGATCTACGGCGGCAACCTGCCGGTGACGCCATGGACGAAGGATCGCGAGGGCCGCGGACCGGCGTGGTCGAATTCCCTGTTCGAGGACAACGCCGAGTTCGGCCTGGGCTTCCGGCTCGCCGCCGACAAGCACCTCGAGCTGGCGCGCGCGCTGCTCGCAGAACTCGCGCCTCTGGTCGGCGAGGATCTCGCCGCGGCCATCCTCGCGGCACCGCAAATCCAGGAATCCGAGATCCGCGCGCAGCGCACCCGCATCGCCGCGCTGAAGGCGAGGCTCGCGACAATCGACAGCGAGCCGGCGCGCAATCTCCTGTCCGTGGTCGACCACCTCGTCCGCCGCTCGATCTGGATCGTCGGCGGCGACGGCTGGGCCTACGACATCGGCTACGGCGGGCTCGACCACGTGCTGGCGAGCGGCCGCGACGTCAACGTGCTGGTGCTGGACACCGAGGTCTATTCCAACACCGGCGGCCAGGCCTCCAAGGCGACGCCGCTCGGCGCCACGGCGAAATTCGCCGCCGCCGGCAAGCGCGTCCCGCGCAAGGACCTGGCGCTGCAGGCGATCGCCTACGGCAACGTCTTCGTCGCCCAGGTGGCGATGGGCGCGAACCCGCAGCAGACGCTGGAAGCCTTCCGCGAGGCGGAGGCCTACCCCGGCCCCTCGCTCATCCTCGCCTATTCGCACTGCATCGCCCACGGCATCGACATGCGCTTCGGCATGAAGCAGCAGGATCTCGCCGTGGCGAGCGGCTACTGGCCGCTGCTCCGCTTCAATCCGGCGATGCGCGGCGCCGGCCACAACCCGTTCCGGCTGGATTCGCCGCGGCCGACGATTCCGTTCAAGGACTACGCCTACAACGAGATCCGCTATTCTGCGCTGGCCGACATCCGGCCGCAGGAGGCGGCGGGAATTCTGGCGGAGGCGCAGGCGACGGTGATCGCCAAGTATCGCCAGTACGAGGAGCTCGCCGCCGTCGACGGCAGCGACTTCCAGCCGGGCGTGCAGCCCGCAACCGTCGCGCCGGCCGGCTGAGCGGGGGACGAACGATGGATCTCGCCACCCGCTACATGGGCCTTGCCCTCCGCAACCCGATCGTCGCCTCGGCCTCGCCGCTGAACAGCGACGTCGGCAACATCGAGCGCCTCGCCGAAGCGGGCGCCGGCGCCGTCGTTTTGCCCTCCCTGTTCGAGGAGCAGATCACCGCCGACGAAGCGCGGCGGGCGGCGCTGGTCGACGGCACCGGGGAAAGCTTC
>JBEHXS010000254.1:0-2988 GCA_048498575.1 Pseudomonadota bacterium | reverse complement strand
GCCGTCGAGCCGGCCGGACGCCGGGTCGAAGCCGAGGTCGAGGTCGTAGTGCTGGGCGTCGTACCCGCCGTTGCCCTCCAGCGGGAAGTACGGGTCGCCGACGCCGGGGGCGCCGGGCGCGTAATGCGGGCGGGAGGCGGCGGAGGCGGCCGGGCCGAGGGCCGCCAGGCAGGCGATTGCGGTGCCGACGGCGATGAGCCGCGATGTTCTGCGCATGTGGGGGACCTCGTGCAGAAGATCAATTGGGACGTAGCGACTCTCTCCCGCCGATACGCCGCTTGTCCAGCCTTGGCCGCAAAGGGACACCGCCCTTGCCGGCGCGGACATGAACGGCCGCTGCGGTGCCGGCGCCGGCGCGCCCCGGGGGAGAAGGGTGCGGGCTTCGCCGTCGTGGCGCGGAGCCGGCTCAGCGAGGGCGGTGTGACGCTCGATGGCCTGAAGCTCGACGTTGCCGGCACGGCGAAGAGCGTCGACGACTACGAGGCGCTTTTGGCCTCTCTGTCCGGCGATCTGCCGACGGGCGCCAAGGTGGTGTCGGCGGCGATCACACCGGCCGTGGCGTCGCCCTATGTCTGGCGGGCGGAGCGGAGCGAGTCCGGTGTGAGCCTGTCGGGCTATGTGTCGACGCCGCAGGATCGCGACGACGTTGCGGCGACGGCACGCACGCTGTTCGGGGGCGCCAGTATCGACAATCGCATGCGCGTCGCCGCCGGCGAGCCGCGCATGGACTGGATCGGCGCTGTGAAGTTTGCTCTCGGCGAACTGGCGCGACTGGCGTCGGGCAAGGTCGCCATTTCCGGTCAGAGTTTTTCGGTGAGCGGGGAGGCGCAGACGGCCGACGCGTACGCCGCGCTTCTCGATGCAAACTCCAAGACGCTGCCGGCGAGCATGTCGCTTAGCGAGAACGACATCCAGCCGCCGCGGGTGTCGCCCTATACGTTCACAGCCGAGCGCCGCGGCGCCGGCGTCGTCCTTTCCGGCTACGTGCCGGATGCAGCAACGCGCGACGCGGTGCTCGCCGCGGGGACTGCCAAATTTGGCGACGGCAACGTGACCGACACGCTGGTCTTCGCCAACGGGGCGCCCGACGGGTTCGGCGATGCCGTCGAGGCGGCGCTCGAAGTGGTGAGCCGGCTTGCCGGCGGCCATGTCGCCCTTACGGATAACGATCTGGTTGCGCGCGGCCTCGTGTATCAGCCAGCGGCGGTGGATGAGATTTCGGATCGCCTGTCGTCGACACTGCCGCAAGGCTTCGCGGCCGACACCACGGGAATAGAGACGCGCCAGACGGACCAGCCACTGGCGGCAACCGATTGCCACGACGCGCTGGAGGCTGTGCTGAAGACGGGACGCATCGCCTTCAGCAGCGGGCAGGCCGATATCGCTGCCGATTCGTTCGGCCTGCTCGACCGCGTGTCGGCGGTGGTCGACCGCTGTCCGGATGCCGATGTGGACGTTGCCGCCTACAGCAGCAGTCAGGGATCGGCGTCGAAGAACCGCGACCGAACGCAGGCGAGGGCGGACGCCATCGTCGATTTCCTGGTCTCCGCCGGCATCGAGCGCGAGCGGCTTTCCGGCGTCGGCTACGGCGAGGATCACCCGATCGCCGACAACAATACGCCCGATGGCCGGGCGCAGAATGAGCGTATCGAATTCTCGCTGGCGGTGCCGCAAGCTGCGGCGGACAGCGGGCCGGACGGCGGATAGCGATGCTATACGACCTCATCATGTTCTGGCCGTTTCTGCTGGTCGCGCTCGTCGCCGGTATCGTGGTCGGCTGGTGGTACCAGGACCCGCGGAGCGCCGACGATCTGACCGCGTGGCTCGAGCCGGGGCCTGACGACCGATGATCGTCCACTTCCTCGAAGTGTGGCTGCTCGTGGCGCTGACGTTCGCGGTCGGGTGCGGCATCGGCGCGTGGGCTTACGGCGTCATCGCCGACAGCCGGCTTGCGCTGGTGCAGGGCGCAGCGGCGGACCAGATCGGCGACGTGCTCGACCGGCTGAAGGCCGCCGTCGGGCTTGGCCCCGAATGGCGGGCCGTCCATCTGAAGACCACCGTCCGGCCCTTGCCTGCGCCGCCACGACTCGCGGCGCGCAAGGGTGCCGACGAAACGTATGACGACGACGCGGAAGGAATAGCGGACGAAGCCCTGCCGCCGTTACTGGCGGATCGTCGCGCGGTGGTGCCTGCGGTGCGGCCGCCGACGCGCCTCGCCGAGGACGACGAACTTGAGGATGACGAGGACAGCGAGATGTTTGCGGGCGGCGACCCCGAGCGCATCGCGTCCGCCGGGACCGTCGCCAGCGATGGCGTGGTGCCGCGGCGACCTCCCGGTCTTGCGACAGCGCGCGGCGGCATCCCCGACAGTCTCACCCGCATTCGCGGCATCGGCGAGCGCAACGAGGCGGTGCTCAACGGGCTCGGCATATTCCACTTCGGCCAGATCGCGTCGTGGACGCCGGCCGAAGTTCGCTGGATTGGCCAGTATCTCGCCTTCCCGGAGCGGGTCGAGCGCGACGATTGGGTGGGGCAGGCGGCGGTGCTGGCGGCCGGCGGCGATACCGGCTTCGAAAAGGCCGCCGACCGGCGCCGGCGCCGGCGACGCGCGCGATTCGAGGAACTGGACGACGAGATCGATTACGACGAACGCTGACGTCAGTCGGCGTCGGGATCGTTCATTCGTTCGGCCGGCGACGGGCGGGGCACAATGGCACCGGCCGGCGGCGCGTTGCCCTCGATAGCGGTGATGAACGACGAGATTCGCGCCAGGAGGTGGCCGTCGCGGAGGAGTGGCGGGTGGCCTTCGTCCTCGACGACGACGGTCTCCAGGCCGGGATGCGCGGTAGCCATCGCCGCCAGCGTCTCCTGTGACAGGAGGTCCGAGTTGGCGCCGCGGATTGCCAGCATCGGCACGTTCTTGAGTGCCCCGAATTCGTCCCAGAGGGCAGGGACCGGGCGGTCGAAATCGATGCCGGCAAGCGTATC
>JBEHXS010000253.1:0-3041 GCA_048498575.1 Pseudomonadota bacterium | reverse complement strand
ACGACGGCATCCGCCTCGCGCGCCAGCCGGATATGGCCGACGTCGTGCTCGTCGTCGCGATCGAACAGGCCGGTGAACACCTTGCCGCCGGAAAGCGCGCCAGCAGCGAGCGGCGTGACGAATTCCGTTGCCGCCTTGGTCATCACGACGCGGACCGTCGCGCCGCGCTCCTGCAGGCGGCGGATGAGGTCGAGGGATTTATACGCGGCAATGCCGCCGCCGATGACCAGAAGCACCGCGCGTCCGGCGAGCCCAACCGCCGGTGCCGGCTGCGGCGTCTCGCCGGCAAGATCGGCGACCGTGATGCCGAGCGCCGCGGCGATGCGCGACAACGTGCGAATGCCCGGATCGTCGCTCTTGCCGCTCAGGATGTCGGCGACGGCGCCCTTGCCGAGGCCGGCCTTGAGCGAGGCGGCGGCGGCGCTCAGTCCGGCAGCGGCAAGACGCTGCTTCAGGGCAGCCTGCAGGCGAGAGATTTGAGCCATGCGACGGATATATCCGTCATCGCCGGAAAAATCCAGCGCCCCGTCAATGCAGGAGCAGCTTCAGCCCGACGATCACCGCGACGACCGCGATCACCACCAGCGCCACCCTGCCCCAGCGCCCTTCGCGCGCTTCCGCCTTGCCGATGTCGGCGACCGTATCCGGGTCGAGGCGGATGCCGCGCTCGCCCATCGCGTCGAACTCGCGCGACAGCCGCTCGGCCCGTTCGGCGAGCCGCGGCAACTCGCCGGCGAGCCTGCCGATGGAAGCCAGCCCAGCCGCGGCGCGCTCGAGCTGCCCGGCGGGACCGAGGTTGCGCTCGATCCACTCGCGGATCACCGGCTCGGATGCCGCCCACATGTCGAAGTCGGGATCGAGCGAGCGCGCCACGCCCTCGACCACGACCATCGTCTTCTGCAGCAGGATGAGCTCCGGCCGCGTCTCCATGTCGAAGATTTCGGTGACCTCGAACAAGAGCGTCAGCAGCCGCGCCATGGAGATGTCGCGCGCCGACTGGCCGTGGATCGGCTCGCCGATGGCGCGGATGGCCTGGGCAAAATCATCGACGGCGTGGACGCGCGGAACGTAGCCGGCCTCGAAATGAACCTCGGCGACGCGGCGGTAGTCGCGCGTGATGAAGCCGTAGAGGATCTCGGCGAGGAAGCGCCGCTCGGCCGGCCCGAGCCTTCCCATGATGCCGAAGTCGATGGCGACGATGTTGCCGGCGCGATCGATGAAGAAATTTCCCTGATGCATGTCGGCATGGAAGAAGCCGTCGCGGAGCGCCTGGCGGAGGAACGCCTGCATCAGGCGCCGCGCCAGCAGCTTGCGATCGAAGCCGGCGGCGTCGATGCCGCCGATATCGGACAGGCGGAGGCCGTCGATCCATTCCAGCGTCAGCACGTCGCGGGCGGTGAGCGCCCATTCGACGGTCGGCACGCGGAAGCCTTCGTCGCCGGCGACGAGCTCCGCCATTTCGGAAAGGGCCGCGGCTTCGAGGCGCAGATCCATCTCGATCGCGACCGACCGGGCCAGCGTCTCGACCACGGTCACCGGACGCAGGCGGCGCGAGGCCGGGTCGTAGCGCTCGACGAAATGCGCCCCGGCGAAGAACGTGCGGAGGTCGCGGTGAAAGCGACCGCGCACCCCCGGCCGCAGAATCTTCACGGCAACGGCGCGGCGCGTGCCATCGGCCGCGACGACCTCCGCCTTGTGGACCTGCGCGATGGAGGCGGCCGCGACCGGCGGCGAGAACGAGGCGTAGAGCGACGCGATCGGGCGGCCGAGCGCATGTTCGACCACGGCGCGCGCCTCGGCATCGGGAAACGGCGGCAGCTCGTCGCGGAGCTTGCCCAGCGCCTCGGCGGCCGCATCTCCGACGAGATCGGGCCGCGTCGCCAGAAACTGGCCGAGCTTGATGTACGACGGTCCGAGGCGATGGAGCGCCTCGCGCAGCCGCCCGGCGCGTTCGGCGTCGGTCAGGCCGCGCGGCTCGATCAGCCCGGCCAGGCGCACCGCGCTCCGCGGACCGGCGGGCAGCGTCTCCGGATCGAAGAAGGAGAACGCGCCGGCCCGCGCCAGCAGGAATCCGGCGCCGGCCAAGCGAAAGAGCGCGGCGATATCCGCCATCGGCGTCCTAGATCTTCCAGCCGGAGTGGAGGGCGACGATGCCGCCGGCAAGGTTGCGCACGGCGACGCGGGAAAATCCGGCGCGCTCGATCATGGCGGCGAAGCGCGCCTGGTTCGGGAATTTGCGGATCGATTCGACCAGGTAGCGGTAGGGCTCCTCCTCGCCGACCACCCAGCCGCCGACCTTCGGAATGACGTTGAACGAATACGCCTCGTAGATGCGATCGAGCACGGCGACATCGACGGCGGAAAATTCAAGACAGAGAAAGCGGCCGCCCGGCTTCAGCACGCGATACATTTCGCCCAGCGCCACCTCGATGCGGGGCACGTTGCGGATGCCGAAGGCGATCGTGACGGCGTCGAAGCGGCCGCTCTCGAACGGCAGCGCCTCGGCATTGGCCTCGACGAATGACACCCGGTCGCCAAGCCCGCGCTCGCCGGCGCGCTTCGCGCCGACCGCCAGCATCTCCCTGTTGATGTCGGCGACGGTGACCACCGCGCCGGCGGAGCGGCCGGCGATGCGGAAGGCGATGTCGCCGGTGCCGCCGGCCACGTCGAGCACGGCATAAGGTAAAGAAGACACGCGCGGCGGCGCCAGCCAGGCGACCAGCGCGTCCTTCCACAGCCGGTGCATGCCGGCCGACATCAGGTCGTTCATCAGGTCGTAGCGGGCGGCGACCTTGTCGAACACGGCATCGACCAGTTCTTGCTTGTCGGCGGTCGGCACGGCGCGGAAGCCGAACGTGTTGTCCTCGGCCGGCCTCTCCGCGCCCACCCTGACCTCGGCCTTGCTGTTCATGCCTGTCTCCATAGCGGCGCGGACCATAGCCCATGCGCCCGCCGCCAGCTATCGTGCCGCAAGCCTTGCCAAGGGGTTAGCGGCCGCGATGCCTGAGCTTCCGGAAGTCGAAACGGTCCGCCGCGGCCTT
>JBEHXS010000252.1:0-3060 GCA_048498575.1 Pseudomonadota bacterium | reverse complement strand
GGCATCCCCTCGATCACCGTCGACGGCGATCTCATCGTCGCCCGGGCGGCCCGCAACGGCATCGATATCCTCACCGCGACGATGCCCTACAAGCAGCAGCCGTCGAGCCTCGAGGCGATGCGCGCCTATTACGATTTCGGCGAAAACCTCAACTACAAGATCCTGCCCAACATCGACGGCACCGCCGCCGTCCGCCAGATCACGGCGCGCCGCCTGAAGGGCATCCAGGTCCACGAATGCTGGAGCGGCCCGGCCACCGTCGAGCTCCGCCCGAACGCGCAGGCGCCGATCTGGCGGCTGGCCGTCGTCGAGCCGCTCGCCGGCTTCTTCTGGCGCGCCGACTTCACGCTGGAGCCCGGCCGCGTCGTCCACGACTACCTGAAGGAAGCGCGCAGATGAGCGGCCCGACCATCGTGCTGGAGCAATCGTTCGGCGATCCCGCCATCGAGCGCGAGGCCGCCGCCGCCCACGGCGTTAGCGTCGTCGGCGCCGTCGTGAACAATTCGGCCGAGCTCGCCGCCGCCGCCAAGAATGCCGACGCCGTCATCGTCCGCTACCTCAAGGTCGACGGCGAGATGATGAAGCGCGCCCGCTGGAAGGTCATCGGCCGCTACGGCATCGGCGTCGACAACGTCGATATCGCGACCGCCTCAAGCCTCGGTATCGCCGTCATCAACGTCCCCGATTATTGCGTCGAGGAGGTCGCCGAGCACGCCGTCGCGCTCGTCTATTCGGCCTGGCGCGGCCTGCGCAAGGCGAACGACCTCGTGCTCGCCGATCGCTGGACCGAGTGGAAGGAGATCGGCGACATCGGCCGCATGTCCGGGGCGACGCTGGGCCTCGTCGGTGTCGGCCGCATCGGCACGGTCGTCGCCAGGCTGCTCCGTCCCGCCTTCGGCCGCATCGTCGTTTACGATCCGCTGAGCCCGGCGCCGCCCGAGGGCGCCGAGCGCGTCGCCAGCCTCGACGAGTTGCTGGCCATCTCCGACGTCGTCTCGCTCCACTGTCCGCTGACCCCCGAGACGCGCCTCCTCATGAACGCGCGCCGGCTGGCGCAGATGAAGCCCAACTCCATTCTCGTCAACGTCTCGCGCGGCGAGCTCATCGATGTCGATGCGCTGCCCGCCGCGCTGGATGCACGGCGACCCGCGCTGGCGATGCTTGACGTCCTCCCGCAAGAACCGCCGGCGCGGGGAGCCACCTTGCTGCATCATCCGCGCGTCTTCCTGACGCCGCACGTCGCCTGGCTGTCGTCGGCCTCGATCGACGAGCTCCGCGCCAAGATCGCCGCCCGCACCGCCGCCTATCTCGTCGGCAAGCCCGGCGTCTCCATCGTCAATCGTGAAGCGCTGGGAGCCGGCGTCGCATGAGCGTCCTCATCCTCGGCGGCAGCCGCTTCATGGGGCGCCACATCGCCGATCAGCTCGTCGCTGCCGGCGACCGCCCGGTGATGCTGAACCGCGGCAGCCGCGACATCCCGCCGGGCGTCGAGTTCGTGCGCGGCGATCGCGCCGCGGCCGGCGGCCTCGATGGTCTGGCCGGCCGCCGCTTCGATGCCGTCGTCGATCTCTCCGCCTATCCGTCGACGTGGGTGCGCGAGGCCGTGGATGCGCTCGCCGGCCGCGTCGGCCACTACGTCTTCATCTCGAGCGGCTCGGTCTACGCGCCGTCGCCGGAGCTGCCGTGGCCGGAGGACGCCGTCGGCGGCCCCGATCCCGCGTGGGGCGCTTACGCCGCCGAGAAGGTGGCCTCGGAGCGCATCCTGGCCGCGGCCGCAGCGAAGCTTCCGGTCACCGTGCTGCGCCTGCCGTACGTCCTGGGACCCGGCAACTACGCCGATCGCGAGGCGTTTCTGTTCAGCCGCATCGCTGCCGGTCGCACGATCCTGCTTCCCGGTGGCGGTCGCGCCATCAACCAGTACGTCCACGCCGCCGATGTCGCCCGCGCCGTCATCGCCGTCATCGGCGCTCCGATTGCGCGGCCCTATCGCGTCTATAACGTCGGCCTGCCGACCGCGATTACCAACGCCGCGCTGGTTGCGCTCGCCGCCAGGGTCGCCGGCCGCGCCGCCGCCACCCGCGGCATCGACGCCGAGGCGCTGGGCGTCGCGTCGCCCCTCGTCGACCTCACCGATTTCGTCTTTCCGTTCCCGGATAGCCACTACTTCCTGGACGTCCGCGCCATCGAGCGCGACCTCGGATTCCGCGCCACCCATTCGCTCGAAGCCACGCTCGGCGAGTTCTACGCCTGGTGGCTGACGCAGCCGGATCGCGCGCCCCGTCAATATGCGCGCGAAAGCCGCGCGCTCGCCGCGTTGAAGCTGGCGGGCTGAGGAGGAGAGGGAGGATACGTCATGGAGGTGTTCGGCCGTTCGCTGGATCGCAAGGAGCTGCAACGCCACGTCGGCAATCTGCGGCAGGCCGGCGGTGTCCAGCTCATTTCCCTGGAGGAGGGGATGGAGCGGGGTGTCCGCCTCATCCAGTTCTCGACCGGCACCGGCTTCCGTTTCGGTGTCTGCATCGAGCGCGGCTTCGACGTCGCGTTCTGCGAGCACTCCGGCGCCTCGCTTGCCTGGCTGCCGCCCAAGGGCTTCGTCTCGCCGACCTATTTCGAGGGCGGCCGCTACGGCTGGCTGCGCATCTCCGGCCTCGGCGGCCTGTTCAATACCTGCGGTCTGGTCACCATCGGCAGCGGCCAGGAGGTCGATGTCTCGGATTACAAGTATGGCGATCGCCTGTCCGACTATTACGGCATCCACGATCGCATCAGCGTCACTCCGGCCGAGCGCTTCTCGTACGGCGAGGAGTGGCAGGGCGACCGTTATGTGCTGTGGGCCGAGGCGCGCGTCCGTCAGGAGGTCGCCTACGGCGAGAACCTCGTTCTGCGCCGCCGCTACGAGACGGAGCTCGGCGCCAACTCGTTCACCATCGTCGACACGGTCACCAACGAGGGCGCCTTCGCGACGCCGCACCAGTTGCTTTACCACATGAACATCGGCTGGCCGGTGGTCGACGCCGGCGCCGAGCTGATCACCGGCCTCGCCGGGCCGCCTCCCGGCAA
>JBEHXS010000251.1:0-3071 GCA_048498575.1 Pseudomonadota bacterium | reverse complement strand
GGCGGCGCCGCCGGCAATGAAGCCGCCGATGGTCGCCTGCTTGCGCGTCGAGGGATGGAAACGAAGCTCCCAGCGATCGGGCCGGAGCGCCTTGTCGATCTCGAGGAGGCGCGCGCCCGCCTCGAACCGGCCGGCGCCGGGTACGACGTTCACGACGCGATCGAGCCCGGCCATGTCGAGCACGACGCCGCCGGCAAGCGGCACCGCCTGCCCGTAGTTGCCGGTGCCGCCGCCACGGATGGTGAGCGGCACGCGATGCCGTGCGCACGCGGCGGCGATGCGGATAACGTCGTCCCTGGTCTTCGGCAGGACGATGAGATCGGCGCGCTTGTCGTCGAGCTGGGGTTTGAGGATCGGCGAGAACCAGAAGAAATCGCGGCTCTTAAGTTTCAGCGTCGCGGCATCGTCGGCGGTTTCGATGCCAGCGAGATCGGCCCTGAGCGCCGCTAGGGCTTCCACAGGCGCGCCGGATCGAAGGCGTGGACGTCGGCGCACAGCTCGACGAAGGCCCGCGCCTGATGATCGACGATCGCCCCGCCCTTCTCGGCGCTCGCCTTCGCGGCGTTGCCGACAGTGCCCTTGAGGTTGAGGTCCTGCGCCTTCCAGCCGAACTGGTGCAGGCCGTGGGCGCGAAGGTGCTTGAACTCCTTCAGGAAGGCGAGCTGGGACGAACGGAAATCCTCGGCCAGTTCCATCTTCACGAGATCGGGCCGGAAGTGGAGCATCTCGGAGGTTTCGTAGTCGCCGCCGTGGATGCCGTAGGCGGACTCCTCGGCCGACGCGACGCTTTCCGGATAGCCGAAGCGCGACCATGCCGTGCCGACCGCCAGCATGTCGTGGCGGACGCGAAGCTCCCGCGTGACGATGTCGACCATCGGCACGTTGCCGCCGTGCGAGTTGACGATGATCAGTTTCCTGACCCCGGCGCGATGGACGCTGTCGCCGATGTCGAGCCAGAGCCTGGTCGTCGTCTCCCACGTCGAGGTGACGGTGCCCGGCGACGAGATGTGCTCGTTCGACTTGCCGACGGCCTGAACGGGCAGGAAGGCGACGGGCAGATCGGCCGGTAGCAGCTCGATCGCGCGCTTCACCATGCCCTCGGCGATACAGGTGTCGGTGTAGACCGGGAGATGCGGCCCGTGCTGCTCGATGGCCGCGACCGGCAGCACCGCGATCCAGCGCGACGTGTCATTGTCCGCGAAATCGCGGGTGGTCATCTCGTGCCAATAGCGTCTGGGAAGCATGGGTGCTTGTCCGTGGGGCATTGCCCGGCCCAAACTAGGCCGGGACGAGCGCCAGCGATAATACAGACATGAATAATACCGTCATCTATCTCATCGGCCATAGTCCGGCGGCGCGCCTCGCCGTCGCGCAGGCGATCGCCGCGGCGACCGGCGCCCGCGTCGTCGACAGCCAGGCGCTCTATGCGCCGGTCTTCAACGTGATCGACCATGCCGACCCGGCCACCCTGCCCGACGTGGTCTGGGCCGGGGTCGACGCCGTCCGCGACGCGGTGCTGCGGACGATCGAGACGGCATCGCCGAAGGACTGGAGCTTCGTCTTCACCCACGCCGGCTTCGACATTCCCGCGGATGCCGGCGTCTATCGCACGGTACGGGCGACCGCCGAGAAGCGCGGCGCGCGCTTTCTGCCGGTGACGCTGACCGGCGGGACTTCAAAGCGGCCGCTGCTGCGGTTTGAGGAAAGCGACGCACTGACGGTGGCGGGCGAGCCGGCGGCGGCCGCTGCACAAATCATACGCGCCGCAACGGGCGCCTGAGCTACACCGCCTGCAGGAACGCCTTGGCCGCGGCGCCGTGCTCGGCGCGGAGCTTGGCGACGTCGATGCCGACCGGATTGCGGTCGACGACTTTCCACGCGCCCTTCAGCATGACGCGATCGGCGGCGTAGGCGCCGCACAGCACGATCGCCGCCAGCGGATCGCCGGCGCCGGAGAAGCGGAGTTCGTCCAGCGTGTACATCGCGAGATCGGCCTGCCTGCCGACGGCGATGGTGCCGATGTCGTCGCGGCCGATGCAGCGCGCCGAGCCCGCCGTCGCCCAGCGCAGCACGTCGAAGTGCGTGACCGACGCGGCGTTGTAAGTGAGCCGGTTCAGCATGAGGGCGTGGCGCACGCCCTCCATCAGGTTGGAGTTGTCGTTCGAGGCGGATCCATCGACGCCGAGGCCGACCGGGCTGCCCGCGGCCTCCAGCTCCTTGGTGCGGCACTGGCCGGAGGCCAGCGTCATGTTCGAGGTCGGGCAATGGCAGACGCCGACGTGATGACGGCCGAGGCGATGCACTTCGTCATCGGTGAAGTGGATGCCGTGCGCCAGCCACACCCGGTCGGTGAGCCAGCCGCACTCCTCGAGATAATCGACCGGCCGGATGCCGAAATTCGACAGGCAGTACTCGTCCTCGTCGTGCGTCTCGCCAAGGTGCGTGTGCAGGCGGCAGTTGTATTTTTCGGCGAGCCCGACGCTGTCGACCATCAGCCGCTTGGTGACGTTGAACGGCGCGCACGGGGCGAGCGCGACCTGCAGCATCGAGCCCTCGCCGGCGTCGTGGTAGCGGCCGAGCACGCGCTCGCAATCGGCGAGGATCGTATCCTCGTCCTGCACCACGGTGTCGGGCGGCAGGCCGCCGTCCTTCTCCGACAGGTTCATCGAGCCGCGGTTCAGCGTCATGCGCACGCCGAGCGCGGTCGCCTCCTCGGCCTGGATGTCCATCGCCGATTCAAGGCCGACCGGGTAGAGGTAGTGGTGGTCGGAGGCGCAGGTGCAGCCCGACATGAGCAGCTCGGTGAGCGCCAGCCGCGTCGCCTGCCGGAAGGCTTCCGGCTTCACGTTCTTCGCCCAGATCGGATAGAGCGCCTTCAGCCAGGGAAACAGTTCCTTGTTGATCGCCGCCGGGTTCGCCCGCGTCAGCGTCTGGAAGAAGTGGTGGTGGGTGTTGATGAGGCCGGGGATGACGACGTGGCGCGAGGCGTCGAAGGTCTCGTCGATCTGGCCTTCGGGAGTCTTGCCCGACGCCACCAGCGCGACGATCTTGCCGTCTTCCACGACGATGCC
>JBEHXS010000250.1:0-3079 GCA_048498575.1 Pseudomonadota bacterium | reverse complement strand
CGAGGACAAGGGCAATTGCGCGAGCTGCCATGTCAGCCAGCTTGCCAACGACGGCGAGCCGCCGCAGTTCACCGATTTCGGCTTCCTGGCGCTTGGCGTGCCGCGTAACACAGCGATTCCCGCCAATTCCGACCCGGCCTATTTCGATCTTGGCGCCTGCGGGCCGCTCCGCACCGATCTCGCCGGCCGCGGCGAGTTCTGCGGTCTGTTCCGCACTCCCACGCTCCGCAACATCGCGCTCCGCAAGACCTTCTTCCACAACGGCGAGTTCCATTCGCTCCGCGACGTCGTGGCGTTCTACGCCACCCGCGACAGCGATCCCGGCCGCTGGTACCCGAAGACTGCGGACGGGACCGTGCTGAAGTTCAACGACCTGCCGCAGAAGTACTGGGACAACATCAACATGGATCCGCCGTTCGGCCGCAAGGCGGGCGATCCACCGGCGCTGACCGACGCCGAGATCGACGACGTGGTCGCCTTCCTCGGGACGCTGACCGACGGCTACAGCGGCGACTGAGCGTCGCCGCTTACGGGCCGGCCGAGAGCAGGGCGCTCGGCGAGAACGGGTTGCCGATGAGCTGCGGTGCATCGTGCAGCGAGAACGCGGCGACCAGCGCCGCGCCGACGATGATCGTCAGGTACACGAAGCCATCGTTGCGTGGCTCGGCCGACACCTTGCCGGAAATCCGCTTGTGCATAACGCGCATGATTTGACCCTCCGTCACGACTGAGGGTGATGTTCGTCGCGGAACAGGGCCGTGGTCGGTCGCGAATGCGGCCCTGACGGACAATTGTGGCGGCGGAAATGCGGCGCGGCGTCCCGCGATTAAGGCCGCCAGTCCAGCGGAATGTGCCGCGGCTCGGCGGCAATCCGCGCGATCCAGCGGCTGATCCCCGGATAGCGGCCGAGGTCGTAGCCGCCTTCATCGGCGACATGCGTGTAGGCGTAGAGCGCGATGTCGGCGACTGAGTAATTGTAGCCGACCAGCCAGTCGTGATCCTTGAGCCGCGCTTCCATGACGCCGAGCGCGCGGTTGCCCTTCTCCTGCCAGCCGGCGAGCTGCTCCTTGGTCGCCTTGCCGCGCTTGTCCGGGTAGACGGTGATCCACGAACGCGCGACCGCGATCTGCGGCTCGTGGTCGTACTGCTCGAAGAACAGCCACTGGTTTACCAGCGCCCGCTCGTAGCGGTCGGCGGGGAGATAGCGCGTGCCGTCGGCGAGGTAGAGCAGCATGGCGTCCGATTCCGACAGCTTGCGCCCGTCCGGCAGGACCAGCAGCGGCACGCGCCCGTTCGGATTGAGGGCGATGAACTCCGCCGTCCGCGTTTCGCCCCTGTCGGGCGCCACGTCGACGAGGCGAAAGGGTAGGCCGAGGAGGTGGAGGAGCAGGCGCGGCTTGTAGCAGTTGCCGGAGGACTGCATCGAATAGAGGACGTATTCGCTCATGCCCGTTGGCTTAGCAGGCCGGCGCGACAAACGTCCAATTCGAAAGCCAGCGGAAACCCATCACCGGCCGCGATGGTTCGGGTGGCGCCGCGGCCTACATGACACCTTGTATCGGCGGCCCCGGCGGCATAGGTTCCGCGCGCTTTTTTGCCCGGAAACACGAGCCCGGAAACCCCGACCATGGCCTTCCTTGCCGACTCCCTCAGCCGCATCAAGCCGTCCGCCACCATCGCGGTTACGGATAAGGCGCGCGCGCTGAAAGCGGCGGGCCGCGACATCATCGGGCTCGGCGCCGGCGAGCCGGATTTCGACACGCCCGACAACATCAAGGAAGCCGCGATCAAGGCTATCCGCGACGGCAAGACGAAGTACACCAATGTCGACGGCATCGCCGAGCTCAAGGCCGCGATCGTTGCCAAGTTCAAGCGCGAGAACGGCCTCGACTACGCGGCGGATGAAGTCAGCGTCGGCACCGGCGGCAAGCAGGTGCTGTTCAACGCGCTGCTCGCCACGCTCAACCCCGGCGACGAGGTCATCGTGCCGGCGCCGTACTGGGTGAGCTACCCGGAGATCGTGGCGCTCGCCGGCGCGACTCCCGTGTTCGTCACCGCCGGCATGGAGACGGGCTTCCGGCTCACGCCGGCGGCGCTGGAGAAGGCGATCACGCCGAAGACCAAGTGGGTGATCCTCAACTCGCCGTCGAACCCGTCGGGCGCCGCCTACAGCGCCGCCGACCTCAAGGCGCTTACCGACGTGCTGGTGAAGCATCCGCAGGTGTGGGTGCTGACCGACGACATGTACGAGCATCTGCTCTACGACGGCTTCACGTTCGCGACGCCGGCGGCGGTCGAGCCGCGTCTCAAGGATCGGACCCTGACGCTGAACGGCGTGTCGAAGGCATATTGCATGACCGGCTGGCGCATAGGCTACGCCGCCGGGCCGAAGCCGCTGATCAAGGCGATGGCGGTCATCCAGTCGCAGTCGACCTCCAACCCGTCGTCGATCTCGCAGTGGGCTGCGGTCGAGGCGCTGAACGGTCCGCAGGATTTCATCGCCCGCAACAACGCTGCCTTCCGCGAGCGCCGTGACCTCGTCGTCTCGATGCTCAACCAGGCGAACGGCATCCAGTGCCCGCGGCCGGAAGGCGCCTTCTATGTCTTCCCGTCGTGCGAGGGCACGATCGGCAAGACGACCGCGGGCGGCCGCAAGCTCGGCAGCGACGACGATTTCGTCACCGCGCTGCTCGAGGAGGAGGGCGTGGCGGTCGTGCAGGGATCGGCCTTCGGCCTCGGCCCGCACTTCCGCATTTCGTACGCCACGGCCAATGCCGTGCTGGAGGAAGCCTGCCATCGCATCCAGCGCTTCTGCGGGTCGCTGCGCTAGCGGCGCGCTGCACTGCGTGCGCGGCGCGGCCGTGTTTGCTGCGCCGCTAGATTTCGAGAATCGCCGCCCCTGCTAGTCACACCCAAGGGAAGGGCCCTTGGGAGAACCGCATGCGAGTGGTCTGTCTCGCGTTGGCGGCGTTGTTCCTAGCTGGCGCGGCGCATGCCGCGGACCCGGATCGCAGTGCCTGTGCCACTGACCCGATGACTACGACGGTCGACCGCATCGTCGCCTGCACCGATCTCATCC
>JBEHXS010000249.1:0-3128 GCA_048498575.1 Pseudomonadota bacterium | reverse complement strand
TTCGAAATTCGCGATGATGCTGTCCCAGCGGCCGATGTCGACCCGGAAGAAGTGCGATTTCTCGCTGGTCTCGATCTCGGGCACGCCCTTGCCGGGCAGGGTGCGCAGAACGATCGCCTTCGGCTTGCCGTTGCTGGCGCGCGCGTCGCTGAGCGCCGCGACGATGGCCTCGATGCTGTTGCCGTCGACCTCGGTCGTCTCGAAGCCGAACGCGCGCCATTTTTCGGCGATCGGCTCCATGTCGAGAACGACCGGCCCGTCCGCCTGTATGCCGTTGCAATCGATGAGCGCGACGAGCTGGTCGAGGCGGAAGTGGCTCGCCGACATCGCCGCCTCCCACGTCGCGCCTTCCTGCATCTCGCCGTCGGAAAGCTCGACGAAGATGCGTGCTGGCGAATTGTCGAGGCGCAACCCAAGCGCTTGCCCGACGGCCTGCCCGAGGCCGTGGCCGAGCGACCCGCCGATGATCTCGACGCCCGGCGTCGTGTCCATCGTCGACATGTCAAGACGGCTGTCGTCGGCGCCATACGTCGGCAGTTCGGCGATCGGCAGGGTGCCGGCCTCCGCCAGCGCCGCCCACAACGCGATCGAGTAATGTCCGGTCGACATCAGGAAGCGGTCGCGGTCCTGCCACTGCGGCTCCGCCGGCAGGTATTGCATCTCGTGGAAGTAGAGGACCGCGAGCAGGTCGGCGATGCCGAGGCCCTGGCCGATGTAGCCCTGGCCCTGGCCGCGCGCCATGGTGAGCATGTGGCGGCGCAGGTTGGTGGCGCGCCGCCGGAGCGCCACGATATCCGCTTCTTCGCGCGGGGCGTTACGCAGCATGCCTCAGTCCTTATCGAGTCCGCCGGACATGTTGAGCCGCTCGGCGGTCATGTAGTCGGATGCGTCGAGGCACAGCCACACGACGGCCGCGGCGATCTCGGCGATGTCGGCGCGGCGGCCGAGCGGGACGCGGCGCGTCCGCTCTTCCAGGAAGGCCGGAACGTCGGCGCGACCGGCGATGCGCGCCAGATCGATTTCGGTCGAGCGCTGCATCTCGGTGTCCATCATGCCGGGCGCCAGGCTGTTGACCAGGACGCCGTAGGGCGCGAGCGCCACGGCGGCGGCCCGCGTAATCGAATCGACCGCCGCCTTGCTGGCGGCGTAGGCGGCGTAATCGGGCAGCGCCATGCGCGAAGCCGGCGAGGTGATGTTGATGATGCGCCCCGAGCGCTGGTCGCGCATCACGCGTCCCGCCGCCGAGCAGGCGATGGCAAGCGCTGCGACGTTGATCGACAGTGTCCGCATCCAGACCGCGCGCGTCGCTTCGAAGAAGGGCTGGATGACGCCGTAGCCGGCGTTGTTGACGAGCACGTCGATGCCACCCCAGGCGGAAGTTGTCCGCGCGATCGCCGATTCAATCGATTGGTCGGCCGTCAGGTCGCCGGCGATCGCCAGCACGGTGCCGCCGCCGTCGACGATTGTTTTCTCGGTCTCCGCAAGGCCCTCGGCGTTGATGTCGAGGATGGTCACGCGGCAGCCGCGCCGGGCGAGCTGGGTCGCGATGTCGCGGCCAAGCCCGCCGCCTGCGCCGGTCACGAGCACGCGCCGGCGGGTGTCACTGGATGCCTGGTCTGTCACGGTGAAAACTTCCCTGAACCTTGACAGAGTGTTATCGGTACCATAGCGTCCTGTCAACCCGTTTGTGCGGCGGAATTGTTGTGGTTTTTCTGGTATCTAGCCCGCGCGCCCGCGGAACTGGGAGGGGAAGCAAAAAATGAAGATTACCGCGCTGGAGACCATCCGGCTCGATGCATTGCCGTTCGTCATCTGGCTGCGGGTGGAGACGGATGCGGGGATCACCGGCCTCGGCGAAACGTTCTGGGCGCCCGAGCCGGTCGAGGCCTACATCCATCACAACGCCGCGCCGTATCTGCTGGGCAAGGACCCGCGCGATATCGAGCTGCACGACCGCAAGCTGGGCAGTGTCTATGTCGGCGCGCGCGATGCCGGCGCCGAGGTGCGCGGCAATTCGACGATCAACGTCGCCCTGTGGGACATCTTCGCGCGCTCGGTGAACGAGCCGCTGTGGCGCGTGCTCGGTGGACGCACCCACCAGACGGTGCCGCTCTACAACACGTGCGCCGGGCCGACGCACGTCAACGCCACCGGCCGCAACGCGCTGTTCGACCTTCCCGTCGACTGGAACAAGCGCCCGGTGCAGGCGGCGGCTTACGACGATCTCGCGGCCTGGCGCGAAGACGCCGGCGCGTTGGCGAAGAGCCTTCTGTCGGAAGGTATCCGGGCGATGAAGATCTGGCCCTTCGATAGTGCGGCGGAAGCGTCGCTCGGTGCGCGCATATCGCCGGTCGATCTCGACAAGGCCCTGGTGCCTTTCAAGAAGATCCGTGACGCGGTCGGCCGCGAGATGGAGATCATGGTCGAGCTGCACGGCTTCTGGACGCTGGCGCCGATGCTGCGCATCGCCCGCGCGCTCGAGCCGTTCGATGTCATGTGGCTCGAAGAACCCATACGGCTCAATGAGATAGATGCCATGGCCGATCTCGCGCGGCATACCTCGATTCCGATCGCGGCCAGCGAGCGGCTGGCCTCGCGCCAGGTCTTCAAGCAGATTATCGATCGCCGCGCCGCGTCCGTCATTATGATCGACCTGGCGTGGTGCGGCGGCATATCGGAGGCGCGCAAGATCGCCAACATGGCGGAAGCGAGCGAGCTGCCGGTGACGTTGCACGATTGCACAGGCCCCGTCGTCTATGCCGCAAGCTGCGCGCTGTCGGCGACGCTGCCGAACGTCAATTTCCAGGAAGGCGTACGCGCGTTCTACAACGGCTGGTATCGCGACGTCGCCACGGCGGTGCCGCAGGCAGTCGACGGCCAGGTGGCGCCGCTGGACGGTCCGGGCCTTGGCCTCGAGCTCAAGCCGGAGGTGTCGAAGCGATCCGACGCAAAGATTCGCCGGACGACGCTGCAGCAATGACCAAGTGGGTACGTGCCTGCGCGACGGCCGACTTCGGCGATCGCTTCGTGCTGCGCTTCGATCACGATGACCGCACCTTCGCGATCTACCGCTCGCCGGAGGGCGCCTACTACGCCACCGATGGCCACTGCACGCACGAGCAGACGCA
>JBEHXS010000248.1:0-3176 GCA_048498575.1 Pseudomonadota bacterium | reverse complement strand
TCGTTTTCTCGCGCACGCAGGTAACAACATCCTGGAGCGGGCGACGGTCGGGGTGGTGATAGTGGACGTCGTTGGTCGCCATCAGCGGAACGCCGGCATTCTCGGCAAGGCCGGCGAGGCGGATCAGGCGGCGGCGGTCGTCGCCGGCATAAACGCAATTCGCCATCAGGCGAACGTTGCCAGGAAAGGCGGTGGTTAGCTCGCGGAGTGTGGCGTCGAGCGCGGGTTCGTCGAACGCTGCGGCCGGCATCACGCCGAGGATGATGCCGCTCCCCCATTCCATGAGATCGGCGCGGTCGAGGTGGCATTCGCCTTTGGGGGCGCGGCGGTTGCCGGCGGTGAGCAGGCGGCAGAGGCGACCCCACGCGGCGCGGTCCGTCGGCCAGGCGAACACGTCGGGCGTACCGTCGCGGAAGGACAGGCGGCAACCGGCGACGTACTTCAGCTTCAGCGGGGCCTTCTTCTTCTCCTTCAGTTCCTCGTTCAGATTCCGGAGCTGCGTCCAGCCGCGCACCACGCCGGCCACGGTATTGCGGTCGGTCACGGCGATGCCGGCAAGGCCGAGCAGTTCGGCCTGTACCACCAGTTCCTCCGGATGGGAGGCACCGCGCAGGAAGGAATAATTCGTGGTGACGCCGAGTTCGGCGAAAGGCGGCGGTGCCTTGTCGGCACGTGGCGGCTTCTCCGGCGAGAGCGGCGTAAACGGAACGACGTTGGTCACGCGAAAACGCCGTGCATGTACCACTGCGGCGCATCGGCTTCGCCGAACAGCCCGTCGCGATAAAGCCAGAAGCGGTGGCCGGTCTCATCCTCGACGCGGAAATAATCGCGGGTGCGGCCATCGCCGTTCCACCATTCGGCGGCGATGCGCTCCGGCCCTTCGGAGCGGGTAACGTGATACAGGGCGCGCCGCCAGTGGAACTGCACCGGTGGCCCATCCGGCACTTCGGCGATGGCGACGACCGGCTCGGGGTGGGCGAAGAGGCGCAGCGGTCGTGGTTTGCCGGCGGGCAGCATCATCTCCGCGGAACCGTTGCGGGCTGCAGCGGGAGCTAGCCTTTCGGCGCGCTCGGGAACGTGCGTGGCGTGCGAGACGATCGTGGCGATGCTTTCCTCGCCGAGGCGCGCGCCGATGCGGTCGATGAGTGCGTCGACGCCGTCTGCCGCGTTGGCCTCGCCGGTAAGATCGGCCTGCACCGCATCGACGGCAGCCGATACGGTTACCGACAGGCGCGCCATGTCGAAGCCGAAGCCGGCGTCGATCTCATTGCCGAGGGCGGCAAACTTCTCGCGGAAGAGCGCAAGGATCAGCTTCGGCGCGCGGATCGGACGAGTGGCGCCGACGGTAATACGCATGACCGCCCCATCGACGCGGAAGAGGGCATACTCCAGCCGCCGCGCGCCTTCGCCATGGCGCTCGAGGCTCGCGGCGAGCGTGGCAGCAAGCGACGAGAGGGTCGCGGCGATGTCCTCCTCGCGTGTGATCGGCTCGGCAAAACGGCGCTCGGCAATGAAGGATGGCGGCGGACGGCGCGGGTCGATCGCCTCCTCATCCACGCCCAGCGCCTGGTCGAGGCAGCGGATGAACGCCGCGCCGAAACGGGCGGCAAGCGGCGCGCGCGGTGCACCGATGACCTGCCCGATGCGCTTCAGGCCGACACGATGCAGGGCCGAGACGATCTCGGGATCGAGACGCAGTGCGGCGAGCGGCAAGGGTGCCAGCGCTGTGGTGCTGTCTTCTGGCGCTACGATCGCGCCATTGCCGTAATGCGCCACGGCTGCTGCGGCTCCGGGTGTGCCGGCGATGGCAGCGTGGGCCAGGAAGCCTTGTGCCAGCAGACGCGCCTGGAAGTCGGCAAGCAGCGCTGCCTCGCCGCCGAAAAGATGGGCGCAGCCGGTGATGTCGAGCAGAAGGCCGCGGTTGTTACAGCCGACGAGCGGCGTATAGCGTTCAGCCCAGTCGGCGATCGCCTCGAGCAGCGCCACATCGGCGGCGGGGTCGTCGTCGGCAACGGCGAGCACCGGAATCATGGCGCGGGCGTCGGCGAGGCTCATGCCATCGGTGAGGCCGAGTTCCTCGGCGTGTTCGTCGACCGCGACCAGACGCAGCGCGTTCTTGACCTTCGCCACGACAGCCAGCGGCGGACTATCGCCCGATACGTTCCGGCGTTCGTCGCTCGCATGCGCCGACCGTTCCTCATCCCCGGGCCTGGAGGCGGAGCCGCCGCTGCTCGCGCGGGAGATCCTCGCGCGCGAGGTGGGCGAGCGCCACGACCTTCCCAAGGACTGGCGGTGGAGGCGGTCGGTGGCGAGATAGGGGAGCGAGAGGGCGAGGATACGCCGCATCGGCGGCGCGGAAACAGTGCCGGTCATAGTCCCACTCCATGTCAATGGTGCCGGTGGCGCCCTGACGGTTGCGTTCCAGTGTCAGCCGCCAGGCAGGGTCGCCGATGCTCTCGGGATCGATGACATCGGGAGCGGCGGGTAGCGGCGCGACCAGCCAGCGAGTGCTCGCCGCGCCGGGCAGCGGGTGCGACGACTGGCGAAGCAGTAGCCCGGTGACGCCCCCTTCGGCGGCGCGCAATGCCAGACGGCGGCTTGCGGTCAGGTCGAGCTGGCGCGGGTTGCCCTGTATCTCGGTGACGACGGCGGCAAGGCCGGCGGAACGCAGCCCCTCCTCGAACGCCCACAGGGCATCGATGGTGCGCTTCACGCGGACCACGACGAGACGTGCTGGGTCGATGCCGAAGTTGCGGAGACCGCCGCCATAGAGGAAGCCGCTTTCGCGGGCGGCCGTCTGCTCGACGATCCACAACAGCGGCCGGGTATCCGCCGACAGGCGCGCGAGGAGGGCCGTGGCGAAGCCGGTCATGGCAGCGGCATCGCGGCTCTCGGCGGCGCGGAATTCGTGCAGGGCGGCGCGCTTCAGGCCGCCGCCGAGCAGGGTATCCAGGCGGGGAACGGCGAAAGGCAGTAGCCCATTGGGCGAAGGGCCTTCGGGCGGGCTTCTTAGCCCGGGCGTGGCGGCCAGAATCGAAAGCCGTTCGCGCAAGCCCGATGGTAGGGACGCGGCCAAAAGGGCAAAATCTTCCCTGGCCATGAAAGCGCTGGTGCGCATGGCTTTTTAAGACTCAAAATGGGAATCTGTTCCTGTTTTGTTCTATTGATTCCGGAGA
>JBEHXS010000247.1:0-3182 GCA_048498575.1 Pseudomonadota bacterium | reverse complement strand
CCACGAGGTGCTGATCGTGGTTGAGGAAGGCGCCGTCGGCGGCTTCGGTTCGCACGTTCTGGCGCACCTGGCGGCGAGCGGCGCGCTCGACCGCGGATTAAAGATTCGCACGCTTGCCATGCCTGATCGTTTCGTGGACCAGAACAAGCCGGAGGCCATGGTGGCCGCCGCCGGCCTCGATTCGGGCGGCATCGTCGCCGCCGTCTTTGCTGCGCTCGGCCGCCGCATCGCTCCCGCGTCCCGTCTCGCATAGCCGGCACTGGCGCCGGCCAACCTCGCCTGCCCTTCGATGTATTCGACGCTGCGCCCCATCTTCTCGCTGCTGCTCGGCCTGTTCTTCCTGATCGTCGGGCACGGGCTGCAGCTCACGCTGATCCCGCTCCGCGCGGAAGCGGAAGGCTGGACGGCTTTCCAGATCGGCATCGTCGGCTCGGCGTACTACGTCGGCTACGTCGTCGGCTGCATCTGCGTGCCCTACCTCATCCTCAGCACCGGCCACATCCGCGCCTTCATGGTGCTCGCGGCGCTCATCGCCATCGCCATGGTGAGCCACGCGCTGTGGGTGGCGTTCCTGCCGTGGCTGGTGCTGCGCGCGGTGCTCGGCGCGGCGCTGGCCGGGCTCTACATGGTCATCGAAAGCTGGCTCAACGACCGCGCTTCGAACGAGAACCGCGGCCTGATCATGTCGATCTACATCATGGTCAATTACATCGCGCTGGCGACTGGCCAGTGGCTGGTGACCCGCTACTCGCCGATGGAATTTTCCCTCTTCGCGATCGCCACCATCGCGATGGCGCTGTCGGTCGTGCCGCTCGCGCTGACACGGCAACAGCAGCCGGCACCGGTCGCGCTCGTCCGCTTCCGGCCGATGGCGCTCTACCGGTCGTCGCCGGTCGGCCTCATCGGGGTGTTCGGCTCGGGGCTGGCCAACGGCGCGTACTGGTCACTGGCGGCGGTTGCCGCGGTCGGCCACGGGCTCAGCCCGTCGGACGCGGCGCTGTTCCTCACCATCGCCACGGCGGCAGGCGCGCTCGGACAATGGCCGGTCGGACGGCTGTCCGACCGCATCGACCGGCGGCTGGTGCTCGCCGGCCTGCTGGCGGGCGCCGCCGTCTTCGGGCTGCTGCTGGCGTTCCTGCCGGTGCCCGGGCGCGGCTGGTTCATCCTGGCGGTCTTCTACGGCTTCGCCATCGCGCCCACCTATTCCATTGCGGCGGCGCACTCCTACGACCACGCTTCTCCCGGAACGATGGTGGAGGCCGCCGCGGGCCTGTTCCTGGCGAGCGCCATCGGCTCGATCATCGGCCCGCTCGTCGCGTCGACGCTGATGACGCACCTCGGTCCGCCGACGCTGTTCCTCTACACGGCCATCGTCCACACCACGCTTCTCGCCTATATCGTGTACCGGCTGCGGCACCAGACCGGGCCGGTGGCGAAGACGGACTTCAGTCAGAGCGCCACTGTTCCCGGCGGCGCCACGATCGCACCGGAACCCCTCGACCCCGCGCATCCGGACGTCGCCACGCCGGCGGCGGCAACCGAAGCGCAGCCGGTCCCCGCGCCCTAGGGTGCGACGCGCCGGCTCTGGCCCGGCATGGATGTGGAGTGTATGGACGGGCCGCGTGGGGCGGGACGCAGTATTTCGAGGGGCGCGATGTGCTTCCTCAATGCCGGCACCGGCCTTCACGGCCGGCCGCACCAAAGTGAGATGTAGCCGATGTCCGCGTTGCGGGTTGTCCGATACGGCTTGTGGATCGTGGTGGCGGTGGTGATCGTCGCCGCCGGGACTTACTGGCTGACGCAGCGCACGCGCGACGGCGACACGATGGTAAGTTCGCTCGACATCGGCGGGCCATTCAGTCTGACCGACCAGCATGGAGCGACCGTGACGGAGGCCAGCCTGCAGGGCCATCCCTCGGCGCTGTTCTTCGGCTACACCTTCTGCCCGGACGTCTGCCCGACGACGCTTGCCGACATGACGGTGTGGATGTCCGACCTCGGCGCGGGAGCCGACAAGCTCAAGATTTACTTCATCACGATCGATCCCGAGCGCGACAGCCAGGACGTGATGGGGAACTACCTCAAGGCATTCGACCCGCGCATCGAGGGCCTCACGGGTCCGCGCCCGGCGATCGACCAGATCATCAAGGATTACCGGGTCTATGCCCGCAAGGTCGACGGCGTGAATGGCGCGCCGTACACCATGGACCACACGGCGACGGTTTATCTGCTGAACGACAAGGCGCAGTTCTCCGGCACCATCGACTATCAGGAGAAGCCGGACATCGCGCTCGCCAAGCTGAAGCGGCTGACCGGAACCTGAGACCTCTCGCAAAGCGTGGTATGATCGAGGCCATGTCTATTTTCGCCAACCGCGCAGGATTGGGGCTCGCCGTGCTGGCGCTGGTGCTGATCACCGGCGGCGCACTGCTCTGGGCGCGATACGGCACGCTCGTCTATTTCGACACGATAGCCGCGGCCTTCGTCGGCTGCCTGATCTGACATCCATGGGCGAGACGAAACGGCTCGACACCGCCATGGTCGAGCGCGGGCTGGCGCCGACGCGCGCGCGGGCCCGCGATGCGATCCTGCGCGGTCACGTAACGGTGGCCGGCAAGCCTGCCGCCAAACCGGCGCAGGGTGTCGGCGACGAGATGGCGATCGCGATCGACGATCCGGCGCAGAGATATGTGGCGCGCTCGGCGCTGAAGCTGATCGCCGGTCTCGACCATTTCGGCTTTTCGCCGCTGACGCGAACGGCGCTCGACATCGGCGCCTCGACCGGCGGCTTCACGCAGGTGCTGCTCGAACGCGGCGCGCGAAAGGTGTTCGCGATCGACGTCGGACACGGGCAGCTTCATCCAACCGTCGTATCCGATCCGCGGGTGGTTTCGCGGGAAGGCCTCAACGCCCGCGACCTGACTGCGGCCGATCTCGGCGAGGCAGTCAGCGCCGTGGTCGCCGACGTCAGCTTCATCTCGCTCCGGCTGGTGTTGCCGCCGGCGCTTGCGCTCGCCGAACCCGGCGCCTGGGGCGTGTTCCTGGTGAAGCCACAGTTCGAGGTTGGCCCTTCCGGCCTCGGCAAGGGCGGGGTCGTGCGTGAGGCCGGGCTGGCGGAGCGGACGGCCGCCGACATCGCCGGCTGGATCGAGGCCGACCTCGGCTGGAACCTCGCCGGCGTC
>JBEHXS010000246.1:0-3199 GCA_048498575.1 Pseudomonadota bacterium | reverse complement strand
CCCCGACGGGACGCAGACCGGCAAGCAGTTCCGCCTCAAGGGCAAGGGCATGCCGGTGCTGCGCTCGCAGCGCGTCGGCGACATGTACATCCAGGTCGCGGTCGAGACGCCACAGAACCTGACGCGCCGCCAGCGCGAGCTGCTCGAGGAATTCGAGCAACTGGCCTCGCCGCAGAACAACCCGGAATCGACCGGATTCTTCACCAAGGTGCGCGATTTCCTGGGCGGCCTCGGCGGCTGATTTTCGGGACACGAGGCCGCCAGAGACCGCGCCGCCTCTCCCTATGGGGGAGGCTGCGCCCTATTTTGGTCAGGTCGCATTCCTTCGCCGGCGGCATCCCTCGCCTGAAAGAAACCCATGCCCACCCGCATTCTCGTCTTCGCCGGCTCGATCCGAACCGGCGCGCTCTCCGGCAAGCTCGCCGCAGCCGCTGCCAAGGAAATCGCGCTTGCCGACGCGGACGTGACCCGCATCTCGCTCGCCGACTATCCGCTGCCCCTCTACGACGGCGACCTCGAGGCGGCGAAGGGCATTCCGGAAAACGCGACCAAGCTCGCGCAGGTCATCGCCGCCAATCAGGGCGTCTTCATTTCGACGCCGGAATACAATCACTCGCTGCCGCCGCTGCTCACGAACGCCATCGCCTGGGTGAGCCGGCTGCAAAGCACCGGCACCCTGCCCTACCGCCACAAGGTCTATTGCCTCGGCGGCTCGTCGAACGGCCGCTACGGCGGCGCGCGCGCGATCATCGATCTCCGCAAGGTCGTCGCCGTCGCGCTGCAGGGCATTGTCATTCCGCTGCGCGTCGAATTGCCGATGGCGCAGCACGCCTTCAACGAATCGGGTGAGCTGATCGACGAAGGCGCCACGCACTCGCTGAAATCGGCGGCGCGCCAGCTCGTCGACTTCGCCCGCCGCCTCGCCGACTAGACGGGCGCCGCCGCCGCGAGCGCCCGGCGTTCGTCGCGGGCGGCGTGGCGGAGCAGGAACAGGCCGTAGAGAAAATTCGGCAGCACGAAGAGCACCGGCAGGATGAGCGCCTTGCCGTAGCTCGCGCTTGCCACAGTCTCGGACGGGGAAATGTTGAAGCGCTGGACGAGCGCGGTGACCGCCGTGATCAGCAGAAAATCCCACAGGCCGTGCAGGATCATGCCGGGATAGAGCGAACCGGTGCGGACGCGGATCGCCATGAAGGCGATGCCGGTCAGGAACGCGGCGAGCGCCTGCACGCCGGCGCCGAGAAAATCGCCCGTGACAAAACCATTGAGGACGTGGACCGCGCCGAACAGCAGCGTGCTGATGAGGATCGCGGGCCAGATCGGGAGGCGGCTGCGCAGGCCCTGGTAAAGCACGCCGCGGCAGGCGAGCTCCTCCGATATGCCGGCGAGCACCGTGTTGAACAGGATGGCCAGAACGACCCGGCCCGGCGGCAGCCCGGCAAATCCGAGAAGCACCGCGAAGAGCAGGATGTAGAGGCCGGGAAACCACAGGACGAGCAGCGAGCGGCCCGAGCGCGGGAGGTTCAGGCCGACGTCGCGCCAGCCGAAAACGGCAATCGCCAGAAGCAGGAAGACAATCGCCGCGACAAAGTTCACCTGCAGCGAGTTCGCAATCGATTGATTGAGCGGCTGCGGTTCACTCGACCCGCCGAGCGGACCGAGGAAGGCGGTGACCAGCGCCCAGCCAACGAATACCAGGAACGCGATCGCGGTACGGTAGCGCTGGCCGGACATGACGTGACTCCCTGTCGGGAGCAAACCATACGCCGGCAAAGACGGACTGCGGATTAACGCGCGGACAACTTAACGCGGGCAAGTTAGTTCTGGCATGCGCGCCCGCGGCGGGGCATACGGGTGCCCCTCCATGCATGCCGGCCAAGGGAATGTCCGCGGCGATCTTCTCCATCGTTCTGTTCGCCGCCCTGCTCCACGCCGTGTGGAACGCCATCGTCAAGATGGCGCCGGACAAGACGCTGACCGCGATCCTGGTCGCCCTGTCGGGCGCCATCGTCTCCGCCGTCGTCGTGCCGACGCTGCCGCAGCCGGCCGCCGCGGCCTGGCCGTTCCTCGCCGTCTCGACCGTGCTCCAGGTCGGCTACTACGCGCTGGTCGCCGGTGCCTATCGTGCCGCCGACATGAGCCTTGCCTATCCGCTGATGCGCGGGCTTGCGCCACTCATCGTCGCGCTGGTCACGGCGTTTGCGCTCGGCGATCACCTGACCGCACCGGCGTGGATCGGCGTCTTCCTCGTCTCCGGCGGCGTCTTCGCCACCGCGTTCGGCGCGCGCCACAGCGGCAACGGTCGTGGCATCGTCCTGGCGCTGGTCAATGCCGTGGTGATCGCGGCCTACACGATCAGCGACGGGCTCGGCGTGCGCGCTTCCGGTTCGCCGATCGCCTACACCATGTGGCTCACCATCCTAACGGCGCTGCCGCTGCTCGCCTGGGTCATCGCCTTCCGGCCGGACTTCGCCCGTTACGCCCAGCGCTATGCGGCGCTGGGCTTCATCGGCGGCGTCGCGACACTGACCTCGTACGGGCTGGCGTTGTGGGCGATGACGCTGGCGCCGGTCGCGGTGGTGGCGGCGCTCCGCGAGACCTCGATCCTGTTCGGCACCGCCATCGCCGTGCTCGTGCTGAAGGAGCGGGTGACGCCCGCCCGCCTCGCCGCGATCGGCCTGATCGCGGCGGGCGCGGTGGCGCTCCGGCTGGCCTAGGCGGCAGAAGCCGCGACGGCAGCGCCAATCGGTAGCGAGCGCGGCCGCCACAGAACGAGCACGCCCAGCACCAGCGCCCACAGCGACCAGCCGGTGAAGGCCAGTGCATTGACGGCCGCGGCATGTGGCACGCCGAAGGGCTCGGCCATGCCGAAGGCGACGCCCACCGCCAGCACCAGGCCGGCGCCGGCGAGCGTGCGGAAGCGCCTGCCGATCATGGCGACGACCGAAAGCGTCCACAGCGCGGTGAACAGGTAGCCGAGGTGCTCGCCCACTCCCATGCCGAGATAGGCGTTGGCGGTATCGAAGCCGGACGCGGCAAGCGCGCGGTCGAGGTCGCTTGCGCCCGGCGCGGCGTAGACGGCGGCGAGATGGGGAACAAGCATCACCCAGCGCAGCAGGCCGAGCGCCTGCACCAGCCCGGCGAGCGCGCCGAACACGCCCGAAAGGGCGGCGAGGAAATCGTTCTGCCGCCACGCCAT
>JBEHXS010000245.1:0-3208 GCA_048498575.1 Pseudomonadota bacterium | reverse complement strand
GGCGGCATCGAGCACAAGATCACCAACAACTGGTCGATCAAGGGCGAGCTGCTGTATGCCGACCTTGGCACGCAGCACTACCAGAGCTCGACCTCGACGGTGGTCACGGACGTTCACCTGACCGACACGCTGTTCCGCCTCGGCGTGAACTACAAGTTCTAGTCCGTAGCGACAGCACGTGATTTGAAGGCGGCGCTTCGGCGCCGCCTTTTTCTTTGCCCGCCGCCCTAATGTGGTTACTCTATACCACATGCCGAAAGGGCTGATTTTTGCGGCTTTGACGGCGATGACGCTTGACCCACCGGCGCCGCGTCTGTAGAAGCCTGCCCAACCGGCGGCGCATATGGCGCCGCCTTCGTTTTGAAACGGGTTTCCTTTCCCCATGTCGACCTTCAACCTCAAGGCCGCCGACGTTCAGAAGAAGTGGATTCTGATCGACGCCGAAGGCCTCGTAGTCGGTCGGCTCGCCGCGATCGTGGCGCGCCGGCTGCGCGGCAAGCATCTGCCGACCTACACTCCCCATGTCGATTGCGGCGACAACGTCGTCGTCATCAACGCCGACAAGATCGTGCTCACCGGCCGCAAGCGGCAGGACAAGAAGTACTACTGGCACACCGGCTACATCGGCGGCATCAAGGAGCGCACCGCACGCGCGATCCTCGAGGGCAAGTTCCCCGAGCGCGTCGTCGAGAAGGCGGTCGAGCGCATGATCCCGGAAGGCCCGCTCGGCCGGAAGCAACTGAAGAATCTCCGCGTCTATGCCGGCAGCGAGCATCCGCACGCCGCCCAGCAGCCGGAAGTGATCGACGTCGCGGCCATGAGCCGCAAGAACCAGAGGGCCGCCTGATGGCCGACTTGCAGTCTCTCCAGGACCTGACCCCGGCCGCCGCAGCGGCGCCAGTCTACGTGCAGAAGCTCGACACGCAGGGCCGCGCGTATGCCACCGGCAAGCGCAAGGATGCGGTCGCGCGTGTCTGGATCACGCGTGGCGCCGGGCGCATCACCGTCAACGAAAAGGACTTCGTCGCCTACTTCGCGCGGCCCGTCCTGCAGATGGTCGTGCAGCAGCCGATCATCACCGCCAACCGCGCCGGCCAGTACGACGTGCGCGTCACGGTCGCCGGCGGCGGCCTCTCCGGCCAGGCCGGCGCGGTCCGTCACGGCATCTCCAAGGCGCTCACCTATTACGAGCCGGAGCTGCGCGCGGTCCTCAAGAAGGCCGGCTTCCTTACCCGTGACTCGCGCACGGTCGAGCGCAAGAAGTACGGCCACGCCAAGGCCCGTCGCTCCTTCCAGTTCTCGAAGCGCTAAGCGCCTCGAATTCCGGATCAAAGGGCGGGCCCGATGGGTCCGCCCTTTTCGTTTGTGCTGCCGCGATAGATAAGTGGCCATGGCCGACACGCCGAAACCGACGACCGACAATGCCTTCACCGGGCCGCTCCAGGGCGGCGCGATGGAGCCGACCTATGGCGGCGCGCTGTCGTTCATGCGGCGGCGCTATACGCGCGACCTCGGCGGCGTCGATCTCGCGGTCTGGGGTATCCCCTTCGACCAGGCGACGACCAACCGGCCGGGCGCCCGCTTCGGCCCGCAGGCTATCCGCCGCGCCTCCGCCATCTTCGACGGCGACCCGCAATATCCGTTCCGGCTCGATCCGTTCGCGACGCTGACGGTCATCGACTACGGCGACGCGTATTTCGACTACGCGCGGCCGATGGAATTTGCGGCGACGATCGCCGACGCGGCGAAGGCGATCCTCGACACGGGCGCGCAGTTGTTTTCGCTGGGCGGCGATCACTTCGTCACCTACCCGCTCCTCAAGGCGCACGCCGCCATCCACGGGCCGCTGGCGCTCGTCCAGTTCGATGCCCACCAGGATACCTGGCCGGACAAAGCGGGCTCGATCTCGCACGGCACGTTCGTGAAGCGCGCCGTCGCTGAGGGCCTGATCGACCCGCGGCGCTCGGTGCAGATCGGCATCCGCACCGAGGCGCCGGAAACCTGCGGCATCGAGATCATCGGGCCGGAGGCCTTGGACGAGATCGGCGCGGCCGGCGTAGGGGCGAAGGTGCGGGAGCGCGTCGGCGAAGCCAAGGCGTACATGACCTTCGACATCGACTGCCTCGACCCTGCGTTCGCGCCGGGCACCGGCACGCCGGTGGCGGGCGGCTTGTCCAGCCGCGAGGCCCTCGCCGTCCTCCGCGCCCTCGGACCGGTGGATTTCGTCGGCGGCGACGTCGTCGAGGTGGCGCCGCCCTATGACCACGCCGATATCACGGCAATCGCCGCTTCGACGGTGGCGATGTACTACATCGGCCTGCTCGCCGAACGGCGGCGCGGCGAGAACGAGTAGCGGAGAGCGAAACGTGAGCGCGACCGTATTCATCGACGGCGAATCCGGCACGACCGGGCTCCAGATCCGGCAGCGGCTCGCCGGGCGCACGGATCTCGACGTCGTGTCGATCGACCCGGCGCGGCGGAAGGACGCCGCGGCGCGCGCCGAGATGCTGAACGGCGCCGACGCGGTGATCCTCTGCCTGCCGGATGCGGCGGCGAAGGAAGCCGTCGGCATGATCCGCAACAACAAGACCAAGGTGATCGACGCTTCGAGCGCGCACCGCGTGGCGGAGGGCTGGACGTACGGCTTTCCCGAGATGGACGAGGACCAACGCGCGGCGATCGTTGCGTCGGGACGCGTGACCAACCCCGGCTGCTACGCGACCGGCGCGATTGCGGTACTGCGGCCGGTGGTCGAAGCCGGGCTGGTGCCGAAGGACTGGCCGGTGACGATCAACGCCGTCTCCGGCTATTCCGGCGGCGGCAAGTCGCTGATCACGGCCTTCGAGGACCCGCAGTCGCCCGACGCCACGACGGACAACTTCCGGCTCTACGCCATGGGCGTGGTGCAGAAGCACATCGCCGAGGTGCAGAAATACGCCGAGCTCGACGGCCGGCCGCTGCTCATCCCGAGCGTCGGACGCTTCGCGCAGGGCATGCTGGTCTCGGTGCCGCTCCAGCTCTGGGCGCTGCCCGGCAAGCCGACGCTGGAAAAGCTGCACGCTGCGCTGACCGAACGCTACGACGGCGAGCCCTACGTCAGCGTCGTGCCGCTGGCGGAGACGCTGGCGATCGGGCTGGCGTCGTCGCTCGACTCTCGCAATCCCGAACCGGAGAGCCTGAACGACACTAACCGGATGGAGCTGTCGGT
>JBEHXS010000244.1:0-3212 GCA_048498575.1 Pseudomonadota bacterium | reverse complement strand
TCGTTGAACAGGCTGCCAACGCTCTGGTTGGTGAACCCGATGTCGCCGCGCAGGTACCAGGCGCCACCGACCTTGATCGGTGCCGGTATCTGCGGGATGTCCGCGGCAAGCGCTCCGGCCGCGGGCAGGAAGAAGAGTGCGGCTCCGGAGAGCGCAGCGATTTTCAAACGGCCCATTGAAACGTCCCTTTCCTAATGGCCCCGCGGAACGCGCGGACTTGACCGGCAGCGGGCGCTGGGAAGGAAAGTGGGGGATAAACGTTAAGCGCGGCTTAACTACGTCTCTTAACCACGCCCTTTTACCTTAACGAAAGGTAAATGCCTGCGAGTGTGGCAGAATTGCAAGTATATCCGGGACGATTACTTGCCGCGGAACTTGCCTCGCCCCGCCCGCGCCGCGATAGCGGTGCGCCAAAAAAGAAACGGCGGGCCGAAGCCTGCCGTTTCTTAATTCCTGCCGCGTCCGATCAGGACTGCGGCTGCGGCTCGAGGCTACCGGCCTCCGGCTCGCCCGTCGGCCGCCGCGGCGGCTTCTTGGTGAGCGGCACGGCCGACGACTTGGTCGCGGCCGCCTCGTCCGGCGTCTCGCGCACCGGCGGCTTGCCGGCGAGCAGGCCGCGGATCTCGTCGCCGGACAGGGTCTCGTACTCGAGCAGGCCCTGCGCCAGCTTTTCGAGATCGTCGGCGTGCGCCGTGAGGATCGCCCGCGCTTCGGTCAATCCCGATTCCACCAGCCGGCGGATTTCGGAATCGATCTTCTGCGCCGTCTGCTCGGAGACGTTCTGCTGGCGGGAGACCGAATGCCCGAGGAACACTTCCTCCTGGTTCTCGCCGTAGGAGACCGTGCCGAGCTCGTCGGAGAAGCCCCAGCGCGTCACCATCATGCGTGCCAGGCGCGTCGCCTGTTCGATGTCGGAGGCAGCACCCGAGGTCACCTTCTCCTTGCCAAAGGTCATTTCCTCGGCGATGCGCCCGCCCATCATGATGGCGAGCCGCGAGGTCATCTGCTCGAGCGACATCGACAGCTTGTCGCGCTCGGGCAGCTGCATGACCATGCCGAGCGCACGGCCGCGCGGGATGATCGTCGCCTTGTGCACGGGGTCGGTCGCCACGACGTTGAGCGCGACGATCGCATGCCCGGCCTCGTGATAGGCCGTCAGCCGCTTCTCGTCCTCGGTCATGACCAGCGTGCGCCGTTCGGCGCCCATCATCACCTTGTCCTTGGCGTCCTCGAACTCGCGCATCGTCACCAGCCGCTTGCCGCGGCGGGCGGCGAGCAGCGCGCCTTCGTTGACGAGGTTCATCAGGTCGGCGCCGGAGAAGCCCGGCGTGCCGCGCGCGATCACCTTGAGGTCGACGTCCGGCGCCATCGGCACCTTGCGGACGTGCACCTTGAGGATGCGCTCGCGGCCGACGACGTCCGGGTTGGGCACCACCACCTGGCGGTCGAAACGGCCGGGGCGCAGCAGCGCCGGGTCGAGCACGTCCGGGCGGTTGGTGGCGGCGATCAGGATGATGCCTTCGTTGGATTCGAAGCCGTCCATCTCGACCAGGAGCTGGTTCAGCGTCTGCTCGCGCTCATCGTTGCCGCCGCCGAGGCCGGCGCCACGATGGCGGCCGACCGCGTCGATTTCGTCGATGAAGATGATGCACGGCGCGTTCTTCTTCGCCTGCTCGAACATGTCGCGCACGCGGCTCGCTCCGACGCCGACGAACATCTCGACGAAGTCGGAACCCGAGATCGTGAAGAACGGCACGTTCGCCTCGCCGGCGATGGCGCGGGCAAGCAGCGTCTTGCCGGTGCCCGGCGGGCCGACCAGAAGCACGCCGCGCGGGATACGGCCGCCAAGGCGCTGGAACTTCTGCGGGTCGCGCAGGAACTCGACGATCTCCTGCAGGTCTTCCTTGGCCTCGTCGACGCCGGCGACGTCCTCGAACGTCACGCGCCCGTGCGCCTCGGTCAAGAGCTTCGCCTTCGACTTGCCGAAGCCGAGCGCCTTGCCGCCCGTCCCCTGCATCTGGCGCATGAAGAAGATCCACACCGCCAGGATGAGGAACATCGGGAACCACGAGATCAGCATGCCGATCAGCGACTGCCCGCCTTCGGTCGGCGGCTTCGCGGTGATCGAGACGCTCTTGTCCTCGAGCTTCTGGACGAGGCTGGGATCGTCGGGCGCGAACGTCTCGAAAGTCGAGCCGTCCGAATAGGTCCCGGTAATGTCCTGGCCGGAGATGGTGACGTCGCGGACATGGCCCTGATCGACGTCGCTGAGGAAGCGCGAATAGGCCACGTCGTGGCCTGCGCTGCGGGTGCCGGTGTTCTGGAAAAGATTGAAGAGAGCGATCAGCACCAGGCCGATGATCACCCACAGGGCGAAATTGCGGAAATTCGCGTTCATTGTTCCCTCAGGGGCGGCTTGGGGAAGAGCCGCCAACGCCACAGGCAGGCTGAGCTTTCGTTAAGATAGGTGCTCGCCGTTACGAAGCCAATAAGACGCCTCGGATTTAAGGTTTTCACGCTATCACGACGGGATTACGGCCGTGTGCCCGTTTCCGGCGCACGGTGAATGGCGATCAACCGGCGATGGGGATGTCGGGGAAGAGCGGCGGCCGGCGCAGGCGCTCGCCGAGGATGGAGCGGGCCGCCATAACCCCGGCGGAACCCGCGGAAAGTCCAGCCGCCGCAACGAGTTCGGCCCCGCGCCAGAGAGCCGGAAGGGCGGCCGTGGCCCCGGCGGGATGCAGGCCCGCAACCAGGCCGAGAGCCCGGCGGCCGGCCTCGCCGAGACCGGCGAGAACGAGCCCCTCCCCGGCCTCAGCCGAGAGATGGACGGCGAACCGCCCGTCCCAGATGCCCGAAAAAGCGGCAGCGACTGGCATGGCCGGCGGCCCCTCTCGCCCGATTTCCCGATAGAGGCAGAAACGCCCTCCCCGGCGCTCGATCACGGCGCCGCCGAGCGTTCGCTTGAACCGGCCTGTAGTCACGGACACGATCGCCTCACCCAGCGCCGCGACCTTCTCCCGGCGCGGCGCGTAATCCTCGCCGCCAACGGCAAGGATGATTCGCACCAGCACCCGCTCGCGCACGGCGGCGGGCAATTCGCCGAACGCCATCGGCGTCAGCCACGCCACCGCGAATTCGTCCGCCTCGACGTGCTCGGCAATGAATGCGCTGGCCGCTGCGTCGATCGCCTCCGCCGCGTCGCGGAAGTG
>JBEHXS010000243.1:0-3214 GCA_048498575.1 Pseudomonadota bacterium | reverse complement strand
GAGATCGGCATCGAGGCGGTAGAGCGCGCCGATGCGCTCGGGCTTGCGTGGCGGCGCCTCGAAGGTAGTGCCCGACCAGAAGCGGCCGAAGTGATCGGTTTTGCCGTCGTTGAAGCGCGTCTCGGGGATGTGCGATTCCGGATTGACGATGAACTCGAGCTTGCCGGTTTCGGGCTCGAAGAAATAGAAGCCGCTGGCGAGGCTGATGACGAGGCCGCCCTTCGCCCTGAGGCCGATGCAGCCGACCATCTCGGGCAGGTGGAAGGTATCGTTCTTGCCGCTCTCCGGGTGGAAACGGTGGATGGTCTTCGCCCAGATATCGAGCCACCACAGCACGCCGGCGGCCGGATCCCACACCGTTCCCTCGCCGACGCGCGCCCGGGCATCAAGTACGCAGGTGATCTCAACCATTCGCCGATACCTCCCCTTTGCCCTTGGCGCCGACGATCCGCTCCATGATCGCGCGGCTCATCGAATCGTAGTCGCGGTCGTTAGGCAGATCGGCGACGATGCGGTTCGACCGGAACACGAGAATACGGTCGGCCAGCCGGACGATCTCCGGCATGTCCGACGAGATGAGGATGATCGACATGCCCTCCTCGGCGAGATTCCAGATGAGCTGATGCAGCTCGTACTTGGTGCCGACGTCGATGCCGACGGTGGGCTCGTCGATGATGAGAATCTCGGGGCGCGCCGCAAGCCATTTCGCGACGCTGACCTTCTGCTGGTTGCCGCCGCTGAGGTTGCCGACTGCCTGGCGCGGCGAGGTCATGCGGATGCCGAGGGAAGCGCGGTAGTCGTCCGCCATCTTGCGCTCGCCGCGCACGTCGAGGAGGCCGATGGCGCGGCGAAGCCGGTTCCACACGGTGACGGCGACGTTGCGGGCGATCGGATGGGCGAGGAACAGCCCCTCCTCCTGACGGTTCTCGCTGACGTAGCCGATGCGCCAGCGGCGGAGCGCCGCGGCAACCGAGCCGACACGGACCTCGCGGCCGGAAAGCCGCATCGTGCCCCCCGTCGGCCTGTCGGCACCGATGAGCGCGCGGGCCAGCTCGGTGCGGCCGGAGCCGACAAGGCCATACCAGCCGAGGATCTCGCCCTTGGCCAAGGTGAAACTCGCCGGGATAGGGCTGTGCGCGCTCTGCAGCCCGGCGACTTCGAGCACGGGCTTGCGCTCGGCCTCCGTACGGCCGGGCAGCGGCGCGTTGCTGTGGCTGCGGCCGATCATGCGGGCGATCAGCTGGTCGCGGGTGAGATCGCCGATCGGCGCCGTCGGGGCGGCGTTCTTGCCGTCGCGAAGCACCGTGACGCTGTCGCAGATCTGGTAGACCTCCTCCAGCTTGTGGGTGACATAGAGGATCGAGACGCCCTGCGCCTTCAGCCGGCGGATAGTCTGGAGCAGCGCATCGGCCTCGTTCAGCGAGATCGAGGCGGTCGGCTCGTCGAGGAGCAGGATCCGCGTGTTGAGCGACAACGCCCGCGCGATCTCGATGAGCTGCTTTTGCGCCGGGCTCAGACTCTCGACACGGTGCGCCGGCGAGATGGTGAGGCCGACCATCTCCATGAACGGACGCGCGTCGCGGTGGATCTGCTCGCGGTCGACGACGTGGAAGGCTTCGCCGACGATGCGCTCGAGAAGCACGTTCTCGCCTGCGGTGAACGTGGGCACCAGGCTGCGCTCCTGGTGGACGACCCCGATGCCCTGCGCGAACGCCTGGCGCGGGTTGGCGATATTCACGGGCTTGCCGTCGATGCGATAGGTGCCCTCGTCGGCGCGATAGACGCCGGTGATGATCTTGATGAGCGTGCTCTTGCCGGCGCCGTTCTCGCCGAGCAGCGCCTGCACTTCGCCACGCCGCAAGGTGAGCGAGACGTGGTCGAGCGCCTGCACGCCGGGGAAGCCCTTGGAGATGTCGCGCAGCTCGAGCACCGGCGGGTGCTCGCTGCCCGGGCTGCCGCCGCCTGCGACCGGAAGCTCGGCCATCTCAGCCATCCTTGGGCGGCGCCGTGTTGGCGAGCGCGAAGCGTTCGGTCCGCTCCATGCGCTGCACGGTGAGCGCGCGGATGCGGTCGATGCCGCCGGCGGCAAGGATCATCAGGCCGGAGACGAGCTGCGTCCAATAAGGATCGATGTTGAGCTGGATGAGGCCGTTGGCGACCAGCGTGAGCAGCAGCGCGCCGGCGACAACGCCGGGGATGGACAGGTAGCCGCCCGATAGCAGCGTGCCGCCGATGATCGGGGCGGCGAAGGACGACAGCAGCCAGTCGGTGCCGATGGTGGGCTGGGCGACACCAAGGCGCGCGGTGAGGATGATGCCGGCGGCAGCGGCAAGGAAACCGGCGATCGCATGGACGACGATGCGGCTCCGATTGACCGGCACGCCGGCGAGCTCGGCGGCGCGCTGGTTGGCACCCATCGCCAGAATCTGGCGGCCAAGCCCGACGCGGCTGAACAGGAACCAGAGCGCGACGGCGATCGCCAGCATGACCAGGAGGAGCACCGGGACGCCGACGATGTCCAGGCTGCCTGCCGACTTGAAGCTATCCGGCAGATAGTAGAACGGCTTGCCGGAGGTGATGCCGAGGTTGAGGCCGGTATAGACGCTGGCCGTCGCCAGCGTGACGATGAACGCCGACAGGCCGGTGCGCACGACCAGTATGCCGTTGACCGCGCCGGCAAGGCCGCCGAGCGCCAGGCCGACGATGACGGCGATGAGCGGCGGCACATGGAGCACCTCCATGAGGCCACCGACGATGACGGCGGTGAGGCCGCCGATGGCGCCAACCGAGAGGTCCATGCCGCCGGCCGCCAGCACCACCATCTGCGCGAACGCGACGACGGCGAGGTTGGCGACGCTGTAGGCGATGACCTGGAAGTTATCGACGGACAGGAATTGCGGCGCGGCGACCGACAGCACGACGGCGAGCACGACCACGGCAATGCCGGCGCCGCGCGGGCCGCCGGAACTGCGAACACGGACGCGCGGCGGCGGCGCGGGGGAATTGGCGGGCGCCGTCATAGGTGATTGCGCAAGACGTAGGACTGCCGGCCGCGCTCAACGGCGAGCGCGATGAGCAGGATGATGCCGAGCAGCGTCTGGTACCAGTAGGCGCTGACGCCGAAGAGGACGAGACCGTTGGCGATGACGGCGAGGAGAAGCGCGCCAAGATAGGTGCCGGCGACGAGCACACGGCCGCCGGTGAGCAGCGTGCC
>JBEHXS010000242.1:0-3224 GCA_048498575.1 Pseudomonadota bacterium | reverse complement strand
TGGTACAGCTGGTTGGGCTTGAACCAACGACCTACGGATCCACAATCCGCCGCTCTACCAACTGAGCTACAGCTGCCCTTTTCCGGCGCGCGGAAACTAGGCGGATTGGGCGGGGCGTTCAAGCCCGACGCATAGCCGCGAATAAAGAAGGCCGGGGCCACAAATAAAGAAGGCCCGGAACGCGGGAGGATGCGTTCCGGGCCCTTTCAGAGGCGCTTTGGGAGGAAAGCGCCTGGGAGATCGTTTCGCCGGACTAGGCGACCTTCATGTCCTTGAAGGTCTTTTCGACCTTCTCGCTTACCGGCTTGGCCGCATCGACGACCAGCTTCTCGGTGAGCGCCTGGAACTCGCGGAACTGCGAGGCGAAGGTGTCGAACTGCTTGCGAGCGAAGGTGCTCTGGAGCTCGATCACGTCCGACATCGTCTTGGCGCCGAACAGGTCGCGGGCGAAGGAGAAAGACGCCTCGCTGTTGACCTTGGCGGCATCGACTGCCTTGAGGCCGATGGCGACCGCGCCTTCGCGGGCCGTCTCCAGCGTCTCCTCGACGATGCCACTGGCATCATCGGCGGCAGTGCGGAACTTGTCGTAGGCCTCACGGGCCTGTGAAACCGACTTCTCCGCGAATTCACGGACGGCGGCCGGAACTTCGAAATTCGGCGTCGGGAAGTTGAACGCCTCGAAGGGGGCGCTGGCGGATTTCGGCTTCTTGCCGTTGGTTGCAGTGGTCATAGTGGTGATCCTCGAACTCGGTGCGTTTCTTCTTGGACCGCGAGCTATCCGTCCCCGCGTTCCCGGTGACACTGATGTAATCGAGGAAATGGTGCGTTGCAACATTTATTTTGCAACGCACAAAAACCAAGGCGTTTCGCCTATTTCTTCGGCTTGGTGGCGAATTCGGTGGCGGCGCGCATGGCCATCTCGCCGAGTGCACTGCCCTGCTCGACCATGGCCGCTATCTGGCGGCGGGCGAACTCCTGCTGGAGCGCGGCGATCTCCTCCACGGTGCGGACGTGGACAAGGCGCTGCGCCAGATCGAACGAGGCGCCGACATTCTCTTCCAGGTAGGCGAATGCCTGGCGCTGAACGTCGCCGCCGCCCATCCAGCCGGTCGATCCGCCGGCCTGAGCCAGCGCTTTTTCGGTCGCCTCGAGGACCTGCTCGACAGCCTTGCGCGCCTCGCCCAGCCGCTCGTCGGCGGTACGACGCAATTGTTCGGGGATATCGAAGCCAGTGCGCTGCATGATGGTGCTCCTCCCTGTAGGCTAACGCCGGCCCCAACCGATAAGGCAAGCGGTGGGGCAGAGCCTCTCGAGTTAACCGTCGCGACGGAACCCACCCGACCGTGCGGCGGTGCGCGTGGACCGTATCACGCTTTGGCCGTAAGAATGCCGGACCAACGGGGGAATGAGGCGCCGCCGTTTTCCGTCGCGCCGTCTTTTCCGGTCGCGGCAGAAACGCTGACCGGGGACTGACGGCACTCAATGGACGGGACTACCGACGCCTTTCTCGAGACAGCGCAGATCGCCGCGGTGGCCGCGACGCTGCTCGACGCGCGCCCGGCCTTTGTCTTCACTCCCGATGGATCGCGCCTGCTTTACGCCAACGCTGCGGCGGCCGCCTTCCTGCAGGTCGCGGACATCGAGGCGGCGCTGACGCTCCGCTTCACCGATCGCAACCCGATCAAGGCGCTTGCGGCACGGCTGACGCGACTGGCGCCGAGCGCTGCGCCACGGCTGGAGATGCTGCGCTTCGCCACCGGCTTCGACGTGACCATGCTGCCGGCGGCGTGCCTGCGGCTCAACTACGGCTACGGCGGCGAACGCCGCGCGCTGCTCGCGATCGGCATGGTGACGGCGGAGCCGGATACGCTGGCCGCGCGGGCCGAGCGGCTCGCCGATGCGTTCGAAACGAGCGAGCGGGTGGCGGCGATCATCGGCAAGGACGGCCGGACGCTCGCGGCTTCGCGCGGCTACCTCGGCGAAGGCCCGGCAGCCGACGAAATCGCCGATCTCATAGCCGAGGCGAAGCTCGCCGACGGACCGTTCACCAGCCGCGGGCTCGGCGCCGGGCGCGACGCGCGCGCCGGGGCGGCGCTGCGTTTCACGGCGGACGGACGGGAGCTCTACCTCGTCGTCGCCGGCATCGCGGAGCGGACGATGCCCGACGCGATCGACATCGGCAGCACGGCGATGCCGGAGGCGGCGGGATTCGAGGTCGGCGCCGAGCTGATGCTGCCGGACCTCGAACCCGAGGACGAAGCAGCGGATGCCGCGGAGGAAGCGGCAGCGGAACCAGAGGCTCCGGCCGCGGTCCACGTGGCAGCGCAGGAGATTGCGGTCGAGACGCCTCTCGAGCCGCCCGCAGCGGACGAGGAACCCGAGGCCGAGCACAGCGAGCCGCCCCCGGTTGCGGCGGACGCGCCCGTCGAGGCGACGTCAGCAGCGGTGGCGGAATCGGATGAGCCGGCCTCCCTGCCCCCGGTGACCGAGGCGGACAACGCCGCCCCGGCCGGGACGACGGGCCTCGATCCCGACGAAGCGGCGCAGCATTCGATCGAACGCGGGCACCAGCGCCGCCATCGCCGGCCGCGCCCGGCGGGCAAGGAAGGCGACACCGCGTCACCGGCGGCGGACGATGAGACCGCGGCGCCGGTGCCGGGAGCTTCGCCGCCGCCCGAGCCCTCCAACGTCGTGCGGCTGCCGGCCATCGACCGCGCCGCCGCCGACCGGCTGAGCGGGACGGAGCGCGACGCCTTCCGCCGCATCGCCGAGGCGCTCGGCGTGCGGCAAGAGCGGAGCGAGGCTTCGCCGGAAACGGAGGCCGCGCAGGCGGCGGCGCGGAAGGAGATCGTCAAGGCGCCGGTGTCGGAGATCGACACGCGCCTGCTCGACCGGCTGCCGATCGGCATCGCCATCTTCCGCGACCGGCGCACGCTGTTCGCCAACCGCACGCTGATCGACATGCTGGGCTACGACAGCTACGACGCCCTGCTCGCGGCCGGTGGCGCCGAGGCGATATTCCCGGGACGCGAGGCGATCGCCGGCTCGATCGTGGAAGCCGGCGGGCGGCTCCGCGCGCAGCGCCGCGACGGCGCCGGCGTGCCGGTGCAGGCCTGGCTGCACGCGGTGAGCTTCGGCGGCGCCACGGCGCTGATGCTGTCGCTCGACGCCAACATCGGCGGCGATACCAGCGACGAGGACTCGATCGCGATGGCGCGGCTGGA
>JBEHXS010000241.1:0-3242 GCA_048498575.1 Pseudomonadota bacterium | reverse complement strand
GACAGGATCGAGGCGGTAATGAGCGGGATCGACTCCACCGTCGCGGTGACGTCGCGGATGCCGTAGAGGCGCTTGTCGGCAGGGGCGAGATCGGCGGTCTGGCCGATGACCGCGCAGCCGACCTCGCGCACGACCTTGCGGAACAGATCGTTGTCGGGCTGGGTCGCGTAGCCCGGAATGGAATCGAGCTTGTCGAGGGTGCCGCCGGTGTGACCGAGGCCGCGACCGGAGATCATCGGGACGTAGGCGCCGCAGACGGCGAGCGCCGGCGCCAGCATGAGCGAGACGTTGTCGCCGATGCCGCCGGTCGAGTGCTTGTCCAGCACCGGCCCGGCGAGAGCGGACCAATCCAGCACGGTGCCGGAATCGCGCATGGCGAGCGTCAGCGCTACGGCCTCCCCGCGCGTCATGCCCTTGAAGAAGACCGCCATCGCGAAGGCCGCGACCTGCCCCTCGCTGACCGCGCCGGAGGTCAGGCCCTCGACCATGAAAGCGATCTCGTCCGCGGCCAGCGGCTCGCCGTCGCGCTTTTTGCGGATCACTTCCTGGGGGAGCATGGACTTACCGTTTCCCTGTCGCGTCCGCCTACGACCAGGTGCGGTCGCGGAGGTAGCGCCGGATGATGCGGGCGAGCTTGGCGGCACCGAGGGGCGCCAGCATCTTGGTCTCCTCGTGGGTTATCTCGGCGCCGGTCATGCCGGCGGCGAAGTTCACGATGGCCGAGGCGGCGCCGACACGCAGGCCGAAGAAGCGGCCAAGGATGACCTCGGGCACCGTCGACATGCCGACGGCGGCGGCACCGACCATGCGGGCGAGGCGGATTTCGGCGGGCGTCTCGAACGAGGGGCCGGAAAACCACATATAGACGCCGGTGTTCATGATGATGCCTTCGCGCTCGGCGGCGCCGAGGATGGCGGCGCGAAGCTCGGGATCGTAGGCGCTGGTCATGCCGACGAAGCGATCGTCGGTCGGCTGGCCGATCAGGGGATTGGCGCCGGCGAAGGCGATGTGATCGGTGATCAGCATCACCTCGCCGGGGCCGACTTCGGTGCGCAGCGAACCGGCGGCATTGGTGAGGAGCAGCGTGTCGGCACCCAGCGCGGCAAGCGTGGCAATAGGCGCGCGCATGGCGGCGGGATTGCCGTTCTCGAAATAATGCTCGCGGCCGGAGAAGACGACGACCGCCGTGCCCTCGAGCCAGCCGAGCACGACCTCGCTCCGGTGGGAGGAGACGGTGGAGACCGGGAAGCCGGCGAGGTCGCGGTAGGGAATGCGGACCGCGTCGCTGACCTGATCGGCGAGACCGCCGAGGCCCGAACCCAGCACGATGCCGACCGCGTACGGCAGGTCGGCGTACTCGCGGATCACCGCAGCCGCCTCGGCGCCCTCGACGATCATGGCGTGTCGTCCATGACGAAGGCAGCGGGGAGCAGTTCGTCCATGCGATAGGTGCGCCCGGCGCCCGACGGGTCGATGACGTGGACCGGCGTGTCGGCATTGGAAAATTCGGCGAGGCGCTGGCGGCAGCCGCCGCACGGCGTCGTCAGCCGGCCGTCGATGCGATCGGCGACGACGACGACCTCGGCGATGCGGCGCGCCTCGCCGTCATCGCCGGCGGCGATCATGGCGGCGATGGCGGAGGTCTCGGCGCACCAGCCTTCCGGGTAGGAGGCGTTCTCGACGTTGGCGCCGACGTGGACGCTGCCCGACGCCGTGCGGATGGCGGCGCCGACGTGGAATTTGGAATACGGCGCATGGGCGTGCTCGCGCACGGCCCTGGCCTTTTGAAACAGCCCCTCGTCCATTGTCGCCTTCCTCCCGCGCCGACGGCGCAACGTCATCTTCGCCCGCGCCGGGCTCCCGCCGCAACGATGATGGATGACCGGTTGTTTTCCAACTGGTGAAAGAATCCACATGAAAATGACAGCGGTTCATGCAAATCTTCTGAAATCGAGGCCTGCAGGCGCCAGCCGGCGGGCCGTCCGGAAGCGCGGAAATCCGCGCCCGGAGCGGTAGTCTCGGTAGCCAAAGGGGAGCGGGCGATACGCCCCGCAGGGCGTGCCCGGTTCAATACGGAGACCACATTCCCATCCCCGGCGGTCGCGCAGGACTGGACTGCCGGACACATCAATCTGGACATGGAGGGTTAGTTGAAATCACGCGTAGTTAAGTTGAGCCTGGCCGCGCTGTTTGCGGCGACGGCTCTCGGCACTTCGGCGCCGGCCTGGGCGTTCCTCGCCTGCGCGGTCACCGACACCGGTGGCGTCGATGACAAGGGCTTCAACCAGTACACCTGGCAGGGCGTCCAGGACGCCGCCAAGGACGGCGGGTTCGATTCCAAGGTCGTCGAGTCGAAGCAGGAATCCGACTACGTCCCGAACATCAATTCGCTGATCTCGGCGAACTGCAACGTCATCGTCACCGTCGGCTTCCTGCTCGGCGACGCGACCAAGGCGGCGGCGATCGCCAACCCGAAGGTCGACTTCTCCATCGTCGACTTCGCCTACGACCCGACAATCCCGAACGTGCTCGGCCAGGTCTACGCGACCAACCAGGCGGCGTTCCTCGCCGGCTATCTCGCCGCCGGCGTCAGCAAGACCGGCGTCGTCGGCACCTTCGGCGGCATCAACATCGGCGGCCCGGTGACCGACTTCATGGACGGCTTCGTCTGGGGCGTCGACTACTACAACAAGCAGAAGGGCAAGTCGGTGAAGGTCCTCGGCTGGGATCCGGCCAAGAAGGACGGCGTGTTCGTCGGTGACTTCAGCTCGATCGACAAGGGCAAGGACATCGCCAAGAGCATGAACGACGAAGGCGCCGACGTCATCCTGCCGGTCGCCGGCAAGGTCGGCCAGGGCCCGGCGGCGCTCGCCGCCGAACTCGGCACCGACAAGCTCAAGATCATCGGCGTCGACACCGACCAGTACCTGACCGATCCGGACCACGCCAAGGTGTTCCTGAGCTCGGTGCAGAAGCGCGTCGACTCGACCTCGAAGGAAGCCGTGACCGAAGCCTTCAAGGGCACGTTCAAGGGCGGCATCGTGGTCGGCGACCTCAAGTCGGGCGGCGTCGCGCTGGCTCCGTTCCACGACCTCGACTCGGCGGTTCCGGCCGATCTCAAGGCGGAACTCGACAAGATCAAGGCCGGCATCATCGACGGCTCGATCAAGGTGGGCCCGGCGTCGTAAGGCTGTCGTCCACACCGCAGAAGCGGCGCGCCCCTCCCCGAGGGGGGGGGAGGA
>JBEHXS010000240.1:0-3257 GCA_048498575.1 Pseudomonadota bacterium | reverse complement strand
GATGATGCGGTTCCCCGGACTGCCGAGGCCGAACCAGGCGCGCGGCCCGGCCGAGAGCATCGGATGGCAGTTGAGGGGGAGGCCGATTGGCTGAAGCAGCTTCGCGGCATCGAACTCGCGCATCCCCGGGCGCACGCCGAAGACGACGTTCTTCACTGCCGTCGAGGCATGGCTCGCCGCAAACTCGAACGCTGCGAGCTGGTCGATGTCGTTGACCGCGCGCATGCCCGTGGTCGGATGCATCAGGAGCGCGTTGGCGTTGGTGACACGGCCGCTCGCGCCCGCGATCGCTCGGATCGCATCGACGATGAACGACGGCGCCTCGGACCACAGCTCCGGATGCTCGGCTTCCGTCGCGCCGTAATATTTCCATCCCGCGATGCCGACCTTGGCGCCGGCGGCGAGCCCGGCCTCGCGCAACAGGTCGGCGAGGCGCGGGGTCTTGGTACGATCCTGTCCCATCAGCCCGAAGGGCGGGTAGAGCCTGACGTCGAGCGGCACTTTCGCCGTCGCCGCGAAGCCGCGGTTCTCCGGCCCCGCCAGCAGGACGGGCGTTCCGCTCGGCCGGACGATCAGCAGCGTTTCCTCGAAGCGCGGATCGAAGCCGGTGAGGTAGCTGAGGTTCGCCGAATGCTCGCGGTCGGCATAGACCACGACGGCATCGAGCCCAGCCGCGAGGAAGCGATCGACGAATGCCGCGAACCGCGCCGCATAGGTTGCCGCCGGCACCTCCGGCTGCACCTCCGGCATGCCGAAGTCGGGCAGCGTCACGTCAGCTAGAACGGCCTTCACTGGAAATCCCCCATTCAAGTCGCGAAGCGTGTCCGCTCCGCGCGCATATCAATGGAGGAACGCCACGCCGAGGTCCACCGCGGGAGGATTGCGCAGCGCGGCGCGGCCGCCCGTCACTCGGCGCCCTTCGGTTTTGGCCGGGCGGCACCGGTGACGCCGTGCGTCTGCTCGAGGAACGGCCTGATCTCGATGCTGCCCATCGCGGCCATCGGATCCTGCTCGGCGATCCGCACCACCTCGTTGAGATCGCGTGCCTCAACCAGAAAAAAGCCGCCGAGGAACTCGCGCGTCTCGGCGAACGGGCCGTCGGTGTGCGATGCCTTGCCGTTGCGCACGCGCACCGTCACCGCCGTCTGTGGCGAATCCAGCGGCTGCGCCATGAGCAGCCGTCCGCTGCGCTGCACCTCCCAGTCGTAATCGATGGAATCGTCGCGGAGCTTGTCGCCTTGCTGGGCGGTGAGGGCGCCCATCACGGCGGGGTCGATGTAAACGAGGCAGGCGTACTTCATCGCGGCTCTCTCCCTGCTGGTTGGCAAGGATAGTCGCTCCGGCGGCAGCCGGCTCGACATCGAAGGCTAATTTTCTGCAACCGGCGATCGGCGCTTGCCATCGCGGCTGTTTACCAACCTTTGGGAATGTTGCTGGAATCGCCGCGCGACCGTGCTCAATGGCAGCGCGCTTGCTCATCGCTGGCGCAAGATGCGCGGATGCAGGCATGTCCCAGTTTGACGCAGCCTTGCTGACACCTGCCCGGCCGGTGGCTCGGCCGGAACGCCGCCGTACGCCCCGCCTCGCGGCGCCGGACAGGAGCACCGCGGTCATCATCGCAACCCGCGGCCGTCCCGACGTAGTCCGCGCGCTGGTCGCCCGGCTGGGCGAGCAGACGCGGCCGCCCGAACATATCTTCGTGATCGGCACGCGGCCGGAAGATGTCGCCGGAATAGCGCCGACCGGTACCGGGCTGACCGTCGGCGCCGGCCGCGCCGGCTCCGCCCTCCAGCGCAACGACGCGCTGCGGATGGCGGCAGGACGTTTCGCCTACATCGTTTTCTTTGACGACGATTTCGTGCCGTCGCGCTTCTGGCTGGAGCGCGTCGTGCGCCTGTTCGAGATGCGCCCCGATGTCGACGGCCTGACCGGGCATGTGCTCGCCGACGGCGCCGCCGGCCCGGGCATCGCCCTTGCGGCAGCCGAGGCGGACGTATCCGTAAAGGACGCCGGCCCGGCGCCCATGGACGCCGCCATGCAGGACCACGTCGGCTTCGGTGCCAACACCGGCTGCAACATGGCGTTCCGCTATTCCGCGATCAGCGCGCTCAGCTTCGACGAGCGCCTGCCGGCGTATGCCTGGCTGGAGGACGCCGATTTTCGCGGGCAGGTGACGCGCCACGGCCGCTTCGTCCGCTCCGACGCGCTGTGGGGCGTGCACCTCGGTCACAAGGCGGGGCGGAGCCGCGGCACGCCGCTCGGCTATTCGCAGATCGCCAACGCCGCCTACCTGGCTCGCAAGGGCACCGTGCCGGCGCGCTATCTCGCACTGACCGCAGCGCGCAACGTCGCCAGCAACGCGGTGCGCTCGCTGCACCCGGAGCCGTTTGTCGACCGCCGCGGGCGCCTGAGGGGAAACCTCATCGCCCTCGCCGACTGGATCAGAGGGCGCCTCGCGCCCGAACGCATACTGGAGCTGTGATGACGACGATCGAGGCCCCGATCGATCCCAACGTACCGGTCTTCCGGCGCCTTGCCGCGCGCCTCGGAGCGCAGGGCAATCTCATCGCCGTCGTGAAGAGCGCGACCCAGGTGTTCGCGATCCGCGTCGCCGGTGCCGGGCTGGCCTATGCCTCGACCGTGCTCCTCGCCCGCTGGCTCGGCGCGTTCGACTTCGGCATCTACGCCTACGTCTTCGTCATCGTGACGCTGCTCGGCATGGGGCTGTCGTTCGGCTTCAACTCGGCGGGCCTGCGCCTGATGCCGGATTACCTCGCCCGCCGCCGCTGGGGCCGTCTTTCCGGCTTCCTGCTCGAGAGCTACGGCTTCATCGTCGTGCTCAGCATCGTCGGCGCCGTCGTCGGTGCGGCCATCGTCTACGCGCTCCGTGGCGTCATTGAGCCGTACTATGTCGTGCCGGCGCTCGTCGGCCTGCTGTGCGTGCCGATCTGGTCGCTCCTCAATCAGGGCGAGTCCGTCGCGCGCGCCTTCGGCTGGGTGCATCTCGCCTACATCCCGAACTACATCCTGCGGCCGCTCCTCCTCATTCTCTTCGTCGGCGGTATCGCGTTCCTCGGCCACCATGCCGACGCCACCGCCGCGCTGTGGGGCATGATCGTCGCCTGCGGCGTCGCGGTCGTGGGGCAGGGGGTGCTGGTCTATTCCGGCATCCGCCGCCGCATCCCCGCCACCAAGCCGCAGTTCCACACCCGCTTCTGGGTGAGCACGTCGCTGGGCTTCCTCGCCATCGACGGCTT
>JBEHXS010000239.1:0-3340 GCA_048498575.1 Pseudomonadota bacterium | reverse complement strand
GCGATCGGCGAGGAAATCGAGATCTTGCCCAGCTTCACGTCGGCTTCGACGTCGCCGACGATCTGATATTTCTTCTTCTCCTCGGTGTCCTCGTCGACCAGCGTCACCGTGGCGCCGAATTTCACCGTCTTGCCGGAGAGCTTGGACACGTCGATGATCTCGGCGCGCGAAAGCTGGTCCTCGAGCTCGAGGATGCGGCCCTCGTTGTGGCCGTGCGCTTCCTTGGCGGCGTGATACTCGGCGTTCTCGGAGAGATCGCCGTGGCCGCGCGCTTCCGCAATCGCCTCGATGATGCGCGGGCGCTCCTGGTTCACCCGGCGCTTCAGCTCCGATTCCAGAGCCGAATGTCCGGCAGCGGTCATCGGAATCTTTTCCATCTTTCCAGCCTTTCCTGTCCGGGACTTCCAGGCCCCGCTTGGGGCGCAATAACAAAACGGGCGGGACGCTCCCGGACCGGAGCCCCACCGTTCGACGCTTTCACGACTGGGCCGGCGCCCCCGTCGCCCGCAGTGACGCGAGATAGGTACGCGGCCGGCAGAACGCAAGCATCAGCCATGTCAGCCCGGCCTTCAAGCGCGATCTTGGCGGACACAAAAAGCGCAGCGTAATCAGTGGCTTACGCTATGTGGAGCGGCGTTCCCGTGCCGACGTAGGCCTGCAGCGGCCGCACCTCGAGAGTCCCCTTGCGGTAGGCCTCGATGCCCTGGGCGACGGCCACTGCGCCGGCCACAGTCGTGTAGTACGGCACCTTGTGGAGCAGGGCGGCACGGCGCAGCGACCGGCTGTCGGAGACCGCCTGGGCGCCGTCGGTCGTATTGAAGACGAGCTGCACCTCGCCGTTCTTGATCGCATCGACGATGTGCGGGCGGCCCTCCAGCACCTTGTTGATGCTGCTGCAGTCGATGCCCTGCGCCGCCAGGAACCTTTGCGTGCCGCTGGTGGCAACAACCTTGAAGCCGAGGCCGGCGAGCCGCCGCACCGGCTCGACGATCTTCTTCTTGTCGCTGTCGCGCACCGAGACGAACACCGTGCCGGTCTTGGGCAGCGTCGAACCGGCGCCGAGCTGGCTCTTGGCGAACGCGACGGCGTAGTCGAGGTCGAGGCCCATGGCTTCGCCGGTCGAACGCATTTCCGGGCCGAGCAGCGTATCGACGCCGGGGAAGCGCGCGAACGGGAACACGGCCTCCTTCACGCCGACGTGGTTCAGGGTCTGCGCCTTCAGCCCGAAGGAGGCGAGCGGCGTCCCGGCCATGACCAGCGCGCCGATCTTGGCGAAGGCCGTGCCCATGGTCTTGGCGACGAACGGCACAGTGCGCGAGGCGCGCGGATTGACCTCGAGGATGTAGATGTCGCCGTCCTTGATCGCGTACTGCACGTTCATCAGGCCGACGACGTGGAGCGCCAGCGCCAGCTCGCGCGATTGCCGCTCGAGCTCGGCGATGGTCGCCGGCGACAGCGAATGCGGCGGCAGCGAGCAGGCGCTGTCGCCGGAGTGGATGCCGGCTTCCTCGATGTGCTCCATGATGCCGCAGACGAACACGTCCTTGCCGTCGGCGAGCGCATCGACGTCGACCTCGATCGCGTCCGACAGGTACGAATCGATCAGCACCGGCGATTTGCCCGAGACGACCACCGCCTCGGTGATGTAGCGGTCGAGCTGGGTCTGGTCGCGTACGATCTCCATGGCGCGGCCGCCGAGCACATACGACGGGCGGATTACCACCGGGAAGCCGATCTCGTCGGCGATCTTCTTGGCTTCCTTGCCGCTCTTGGCGATGCCGTTGGTCGGCTGTTTCAGGCCGAGCTTCGCCAGGAGCTTGGAGAAGCGCTCGCGGTCCTCGGCGAGGTCGATGGCGTCGGGCGAGGTGCCGAGGATCGGCACCTTGGCCTTCTCCAGCGCCTCGGCGAGCTTCAGCGGCGTCTGCCCGCCAAGCTGGACGATGACGCCGTGCAGCGTGCCGGCCGATTGCTCCAGCCGCACGATCTCCAGCACGTCCTCGGCGGTCAGCGGCTCGAAGTAGAGTCGGTCGGAGGTGTCGTAATCGGTCGAGACGGTCTCCGGGTTGCAGTTCACCATGATCGATTCGTAGCCGGCGTCGGCCAGCGCGAAGCAGGCGTGGCAGCAGCAATAATCGAACTCGATGCCCTGGCCGATGCGGTTCGGCCCGCCGCCGAGGATGATCACCTTCTTGCGCTCGCTGGGCTTCGCCTCGTCGGCGAGGTGCCCGGCGAACGGCACCTCGTAGGTCGAATAGAGATAGGCCGTGGGCGAAGCGAACTCGGCGGCGCAGGTGTCGATGCGCTTGAACACCGGGTGGACGCCGAGCTTCTTCCTGAGCGCGGCGACGTCAGCCTCGTGCTTGCCTGCGAGATGCGCCAGCCGCGCGTCGGAAAAGCCCTGCGCCTTCAGGCCGCGCAGGGCACCGGCAGTCGCGGGAAGCCCGTGCGCCTTCACCCGCGCCTCGGTCGCGACCAGCGCCTCCAGTTCGCGCAGGAACCACTTGTCGATGTGGCAGACGGCGTTGATCTCATCCACCGTCAGGCCGAGGCGCATCGCCTGAGCGCAGGCGACCAGCCGGTTCGGCGTCGGCTTGCCCAGTGCGGCGCGGATGGCGTTCTTGTCGTCGCCCTGGCCGAGTCCCGGAATCGCGACTTCGTCCAGCCCCGAAAGCCCGGTCTCCAACCCGCGCAGCGCCTTCTGCAGGCTCTCGGCGAAGGTGCGCCCGATCGCCATCACTTCGCCCACCGATTTCATCGAAGTGGTCAGCGTCGGCTCGGCGCCGGGAAACTTCTCGAAGGCGAAGCGCGGGATCTTGGTGACGACGTAGTCGATCGTCGGCTCGAAGCTTGCCGGCGTGGCGCCGCCGGTGATGTCGTTGTCGAGTTCGTCCAGCGTGTAGCCGACGGCGAGCTTGGCCGCGACCTTGGCGATCGGAAAGCCGGTCGCCTTGGAGGCCAGTGCCGAGGAGCGCGAGACGCGCGGGTTCATCTCGATCACCACCAGCCGCCCGTCGGCCGGGTTCACCGCGAACTGCACGTTCGAGCCGCCGGTCTCAACCCCGATCTCGCGCAGCACGCGGATCGAGGCGTCGCGCATGATCTGGAATTCCTTGTCGGTCAGCGTCAGGGCAGGGGCCACGGTGATCGAGTCGCCGGTGTGGATACCCATCGGGTCGATGTTCTCGATCGAGCAGACGATGATGCAGTTGTCCTTCTTGTCGCGGACCACCTCCATCTCGAATTCCTTCCAGCCCAGCACCGATTCCTCGATCAGCACTTCGCTGGTCGGAGAGGCGTCGAGCCCGCGCTCGACGATCTCCAGGAACTCCTCGCGGTTGTA
>JBEHXS010000238.1:0-3360 GCA_048498575.1 Pseudomonadota bacterium | reverse complement strand
GCGCCGGTATCGGCCGGTGCGGCGTCCGGCGAGGGCAGCGGCACCGGGTTGTCGGAGAGCGTGCGCAGGTAGGCGATGACGTTGGCGCGGGTCTGTGCCTGCTTGCCGAAGCCGCCGAAGCCCATCGCCGTGCCCGGCACGAAGGCCTGCGGCGCGGTCAGGAACTGGTCGAGATTCTCGAAGGTCCAGACAAGGCCGGCGGCGCGCTTGGCCTCCATCGCCTTGGAGTAGCCGAAGCCCGCCATGTGCGCCGCGGGACCGCCGACGACGCCATAGAGATTCGGGCCGACCTTCGCCGGCTCACCCTTGCCCAGCGTGTGACAGGACGAACAGATCGCCGCGGCCTTCTGGCCGGCGGCGACGTCGGCCTTGGCGAGACGGACCGCGATCGGCGCCTCGGTGCTCGCCGCTGCCGGCGCACCTGCGGCCGGCGTCTCGGCAACCGCGATCTCGAAGCCCGGCTTTGCCGGCTCACCCTCGCTGAAGATCGACTCGGAGATAATCGAAAGGGCCATGACGCCGAGGGCAGTGCCCAGAATCGCACCGGCAATCTTGTTGAATTCGTAGGAGTCCATCAGGTCCTCGGCTTGGCCCTATCTGTCACTGAAGTCGGGATCGTGAACGACTAGCGCGGGAGCCAATCTAGTACAGGCTTTAACGGTTCCAGTGCAACCCGTATAACCGGCTGGAAATTGGGACTTTTTGCCACCGTCTGCACCGAATCGGCGCCGTTTTCCCCATGTCTGGAACCATCGTCATGATCCCGGCGCGCATGGCCGCGAGCCGGCTCCCCGGCAAGCCGCTCGCCGATATCGGCGGGCTGCCGATGATCGTCCACGTCTGGCGCCGCGCCGTCGCCGCCGGCGTCGGACCGGTGGTCGTCGCCACCGACGATCTCGCCATCGCCTCGGCCGTCGAGCTTGCCGGCGGCGAGGCGGTGATCACCCGTCCCGATCATCCGAACGGCACCTCGCGCATCCACGAGGCGCTGCACATCATGGGCTCGGATGCCGACATCGTCGTCAACGTGCAGGGCGACATCCCGACCGTCGAGACGACGACCATCGCGAGCGCGCTCGCCCCGCTTGCCGAGCGCGAGGTCGATCTCGCCACGGTCTGCGCCGTGATCGCGCGCGACGACGAGAAGACCAATCCCAACGTCGTGAAGATCGTCGGCAGTCCGGCGAATCTGCTCGAGGAAGACGCCGGCATCCTCCGCGTCCTCTATTTCACGCGCGCCACCGCCCCTTGGGGCGAGGGCCCGCTCTACCACCACATCGGCCTCTATGCCTGGCGGCGCGCGGCGCTCGAGCGCTACGTCAGCCTGCCGCCCTCGCCGCTCGAGCTCCGCGAGAAGCTCGAGCAGCTCCGCGCGCTGGAAAACGGCATGCGCGTCGACGCCGCGATCGTGGAGGCCGTGCCGCTCGGCGTCGACACGCCGGCCGATCTCGAACGGGCCCGCGCCATGCTCTCGGTCCCGCCGCTGCTGTAGGCGGGAGCCCTTTCTCCGATGTAGGGGCAGCTCCCGTCCCGAAGTCGCCAACGCCGCCATTCCCTGCTAAATCGCCGCCACCCGAACCGCGCAGAGCCGATCCATGCCGAAGAAAATCGTGTTCCAGGGCGAACCCGGCGCCAACTCGCACCTGGCGATCGAGGAGGTCTACCCGAAGGCCACCGCCATCCCCTGCCCGACCTTCGAGGATTGCTTCGCCGCGGTCACCAAGGGCGAGGCCGACCTCGCCATGATCCCGATCGAGAATTCGCTCGCCGGCCGCGTCGCCGACATCCACCACCTGTTGCCCGAATCGGGCCTGCACATCATCGGCGAACACTTCCTGCCCATCCATTTCAACCTGATGGCGCTGAAGGGCGCGAGCCTGAAGGACATCACCTCCGTCCACAGCCACATCCACGCGCTCGGCCAGTGCCGCAAGATCATCCGCAAGCACGGCTGGAAGGCGGTGGTCGCGGGCGACACCGCCGGTGCGGCGCGCGAGATCGCCGAGGCCGGCGACAAGACCCGCGCTGCGCTCGCCCCCGCCATCGCCGCCGAGATCTACGGCCTCGACATCCTCAAGGAGAACGTCGAGGACGCCGCCCACAACACCACGCGCTTCGTCATCCTCTCAAAAAAGGACGAGCGCGCGCCGGCCAACAACGGCCCGGTGATCACCACCTTCGTCTTCCGCGTGCGCAACGTGCCGGCGGCGCTCTACAAGGCGATGGGCGGCTTCGCCACCAACGGCGTCAACATGACGAAGCTCGAATCGTATCAGCTCGACGGCCAGTTCACGGCAACCCAGTTCTACGCCGACGTCGAAGGCCACCCGGCCGACCGCCCGCTCAAGCTCGCGCTCGAGGAACTCGCCTTCTTCACGACCGAGATCACGATACTCGGCGTGTACGCGGCGAGCGGATGGCGCAAGGGGCGGGCCTAGCGCGGCGCCGCCGCCACGGTCGGCGTGGGCGGCTCCTCGCCGGGCGCGGCCTCGTCTTCCGCCCGTCGTCCTCACAACTCAGAACAGCACCGGCGGAACAAAGCCGCGGCTTCGAGCGTCTCAATATTCAGCGAATTGTCCACACCCAGAGGAATGCGATGAAGAAACTCCATCTCGCCGTCGTGGCCGGTCTCGGGCTGCTTGCCCTTTACGCCACGCCTGTCCTGGCCGCGACGTTCGGCGGCTACACCACCGCCAACGTCAACCAGCGCTCGGGGCCGTCTACGGCCTATCCGCCGATCACGGTCATTCCCGCCGGCTCGCCGATCACCATCTACGGCTGCCTGCAGGACGACACGTGGTGCGACATCTCGTGGGGCGCGAACCGCGGCTGGATGTCGTCCCTGTACCTCCAGGTGAGCTACCAGTCGCACCGCTATCCGGTGCGCGGCTATACCGGCATCCCGTTCATCACCTTCAATTTCGGCAGCTACTGGAACTCGTACTATCAGCACAAGCCGTTCTTCGGGCAGAAGTCCAAGTGGAGCGGCTACAACTGGCAGAAGGGCGGCCAGGGGCCGAGCAATCCGCCGAACCCGCCGAAGTTCACGGGCAACCCGCCCAACTTCACCGGTGGCCAGAACGACAACAACCCGCCGAATGGCGGCAAGCCGCCCAAGTTCGACAAGTACAAGGGCTCGGGCAGCGGCGCCGGGTCGGGTAGCGGTTCGGGCAGTGGCGCCGGTTCGGGCGGCAGCGGCAAGAACTACGGCAATGGCCAGGGCGGCAACGGCCAGGGCTACGACAAGAACAAGGGCAAGAACTGCAAGTGGATCGACGGCAAGCTGGTCTGCACCTAGCCGCACCACGCAGTAGCGAATGAACACAAGCGGCGGCCGGGCAACCGGCCGCCGTTTTTCAT
>JBEHXS010000237.1:0-3366 GCA_048498575.1 Pseudomonadota bacterium | reverse complement strand
CGCATCATCAGCGATTCGAAGACGAGGTTGCCGAACACCGGGTCCTGAAGGCCGCGGGCCGAGGTCGTGCCGCCCTGGACGATGAACGGGTTGAGGCTGTTGAACGTGCCGACGACACCGTAGGTGATGGTGCCGCCCTTGGGAGCGTCGGGATTGGCGTAGGGCAGATGATCGAAACCGGCGGGCAGGGCGGGATCGCCGGTGATGGCGATGCCTTGCACCGGCGCGGCAACGGCGAGCTGCGGGACGAGCCCGAGGCCGAGCGTTGCGGCAAGCGCTGCGGCCAATGGGCGGCGCAGCGAAATCGAAAATATCATCGCGGTCATGGTGGCGAGCGGTCCCCTTCGACGGCGGCAGGCAGCAACAGAATCCGTCATCAGGCTAGCATAGGGAAAGGCTACACGAGGCCGCGGCGCACGGGCGGTGAAACGCTGGCAATCCGCGCTGCGCCGGGCTAATGAAGGCGCGCTACAGCCACCGTGCCGCCGCATTTGGCGGCCAAAGCGCGGGGCCAGGCGGACGGGGCGGCGGACGCCCCCGCTACGGCCCGCAACGTTACAAACAGGCCGCAGAGCGGCCGCAGCAGAAGTTGGGGATCACGCTCAATGGCATACGTCGGAATGGAACGCATCGCGCGCCGGCTCGGACCGGCGATGCTGGCCGCGGCGATCGCCCTGACGGCGGCGAACGCGGCGCGGGCGCAGGACGCCCCCGCGGCAGCGCCGGCGGCGGCAGCGCCCGCAGCAACCGACGCCAGCCAGGCGCCGACGGCATGGATCAAGGAATGCGCACCGGCGCAGCCGAACCAGAACCCGCAGTGCATCACCTCGCAGGACAAGCCGCTGTCGCTCGACGGCTCGCTGCGCGTTTCGTTCAGCATCCAGCCCACCGCTGACCCGAAGAAGTACGCGATAGGCGGCTTCGTGCCGCTGGGCTTCATCATTCCCGCCGGCGTCGGCCTCAATGTCGATGGCAAGCAGCTCGGCACGGCGCAGTTCGTGCTGTGCAACCCGCCGGTGCCGCAGCAGCAGCTCCCGCCGGGCTGCATCATTCAGGCGCAGGTCAGCGACGATTTCTTCGGCGCCATCCGCAAGGGCAATGTCCTTAACATCGTACTGACCAACACGAGCAACCAGCAGATTCCGCTGGCGCTCTCGCTCGCCGGTTTCGCCAAGACGTATGATGGCCCTGGCCTCGACCCGGTCGCGGCGCGCGCCCAGGCGGCAGCGCAGAGCAAGCCGCTGCAGGATGCGGCGCAGGCGGCGGCCCAGCGCCTGCTCGACAAGCAGCAGCAGGCCGTCGGCGCGGCTCCGGCCCCGGCGCAATAAGCCCCATCGGGCGCAAGAAATGCGAAGGGCGCCGCGAGGCGCCCTTTTTCGTTTGATGCGGTGGCGGCTAGTTCAGGTCGCGGTCGCGCGCGACGTAAAGGTTGCCGTCGCGGCCGGCGAAGAACTCGTCGAGCTTCGGATGGCGCAGCGGCTCCGCCGATTCGTCGACCAGCAGGTTCTGCTCGGAGACGTAGGCGATGTATTCCGTCTCGGCGTTCTCGGCGAGCAGGTGGTAGTAGGGCTGGTCCTTCGAGGGCCGCACCTGCTCGGGGATGGCCTGCCACCACTCCTCGGTATTGTCGAATATCGGATCGACATCGAACACGACGCCGCGGAACGGGAAGATGCGGTGACGGACGATCTGGCCGATCGCGAATTTGGCAGTCCGAGAGGTGCCCATGCCCAGCGCTCCGAAGCCGTCCCCACGAGGCTCCGACTGGCTTCTTTAAGGGCATGGCAACCCTGCGATGTCAAACCGCGCCATTGTCGCGGCGGCCGCAAGGCCGGGCCGGCGGCCTTTGTCCCGCCGCCACAATTTGCGCGACCTTGCGAATAGGAGGCGCGGCCGCGATGACTGACACTGTGGCTGCCGATTCGCCGGCGGCGGTCGAGGGAGGCATGGCGCACTGATGGGCGCCGAGACGGTCCGGGCATGATCCAGATCCTCGCGCTGCTCGTCCCGTTCTTCGGGACCATCGCGCTCGGCTACGGCGCCGGGCACTTCCGGCTCGTGCGCGAGGAGGGACTGGCGGGACTGGAGTTCCTCGCCTTCTCGGTGGCGCTGCCGGCGCTGTTCTTCCATCTCATCACGACGACGCCCACCGGCGCGGCCGGCGGCTGGGCCTTCGTCGCGACGACGACGTTCGCGACCTACTGCGCCTTCGCGCTGGCGTTTTCGGTCGGCGCCCTTATCAACGGCGGCAACGTGCCGGAGGCGACGATCGAGGGCCTCGTCGGCTCCTATTCCAACACGTCCTATCTCGCGCCGGCGCTCGCCATCGGCGCCTTCGGCGCGGCGGCCGCGGCGCCGACGGCGCTCATCCTCTCGTTCGACACGGCGATGCTCATCATCATCACGCCCCTGATGATGGCGCTCGGCGGCACCGTGCGGAACGATCCGCGCAAGCTCACCGAGATGATCGCGCGGCAGGTGCTGCTCAACCCGCCGATCGTGGCGACGATCCTCGCGTTCATCGCGCTTGCCCTCGGGTGGCGGCTGCCGGGCGCGCTCGACGATTTCGCTTCCTTCGTCGGGCAGGCGGCGGCGCCGGCAGCGCTGTTCCTGCTCGGCGCGCGGCTGGCGCGGCGTACCATCGCGTCGCTGCCGCTGGAACTGCCGATGATCGTCGCGGTGAAGCTCATCGGCCACCCGCTCATCGTCTATCTGCTGCTCGGCTGGATCGGCGGGTTCGACGCAATCTGGGTGAAGGCGGCGGTGCTGGTCGCGGCGCTACCGCCGGCGGCCAACGTCATCGCCTATGCCGAGCGCTACAAGATCTACGGGGAGCGCGCCTCGATGGCGATGCTGTTCGGCTCGGCCGTGGCCATCGCGACGGTGACCATCGTGGTGATCGTCCTCGTCCGCGGCGGGCTACCGGCGGATCCGTTCCACTAGCGCGCGGCGCCGACCCCCTGGCGCATGGCGAAGCGGCGGAGCGGGGGAATGCGGTCGATGGCGTAGAGGCCGGCGGCGCGGAGCGCATCGACCGGCAGGAAGCCCGCGAACAGCGTGCGGTTCAGGGCATCGACGGCGGCCGTGCGCGTCACGACATCGGCGCGGCGGGCGCGATCGTAGGCCTCGAGGCGAGCGGCTGCGCCGGGGTCGCCGGCGCGCGGGGCGAGCACGCCGGCCAGCGCCGAGACATCGCGGTAGCCGAGGTTCAGCCCCTGCGCGCCGATCGGCGGGATGACGTGCGCGGCCTCACCGGCCAGCATGATGCGGGCATCGGCAAAGCGGCGGACGGACACCCCCGAAAGCGGGAACACCTGCCGGCGGCCGTCGATCGCGATGGCGCCGAGGATCGATGCGGACTGCGCC
>JBEHXS010000236.1:0-3371 GCA_048498575.1 Pseudomonadota bacterium | reverse complement strand
TGATAGACCGCGCCGATCAGCCCGGTGCCGACGCGCGACTTCACGCTGAGCACGTCGGTCGGAATGTCGAGCACCGGCGCGTCGAAGGTCGTGTAGGCATATTCCGCGCGCAGCGAGACGTGCCGCCCGATCCATGTCTCGATGCCGCCGCCGATCTCGTGGCCGTCACGGCCGAACGCGGCGTCGCCGACCCCGTTGCCGTCGCCGTCGCGCAGCGAGAATTCCCGGTCGGTGTGCACCAAGCCGACGAGGCCGTAGATCATCGTCGACGGCGTCACGATGATGCCGGCGCGGGCGCGCACGCCGTAGGTGCCGTTGCCGGCGAACGTGAAGCTTCCCATGCCGTCGACGCCGCCGTCGAGCTGGCCGAGCGTCCAATACGTTCCGGCTTCGACGCCGAGGGCAAACTGCCCGAATTGATGCAGGTAGCCGCCGAAGGCGCCGCCGCTGACGCCGCCGCTGCCGAAGCCATCGGCGTTCCAGGTGTAGCCTTCGACCGAGCCGTCGATGTCGTTGGCCCACATGCCGTGGCCGAGGCCGGCGCCGGCGTAGAATCCGGTCCAGGTCTGCGGCGCGTAGCCGAATTTCTCGTCGCCCGGCGCCGTGCTGCCGCCGAGGTCATGGATCAGCGCCACGTTCGCCGTGCCGCTCATCGGCGTCACCGTGATCGGGTCGAACGAAAGCGTCGGCAGGAACTTCACGTCGTATTCGTAGCGGAAGCGCCAGCCGGCGCCGATCGCGGTCTCCGCGCCGAAGCCCGCCAGCGGCCAGCCATAGAGGGTCTGCTGGACACGGTCCGGGCAGTCGTACCCGGTGGTCGCCTCGCAGCCGTAGTTGGCCACGGCCACGACGCCGCCCGCTACGGCGTAGAACAGCGTATCGGGCGAGGCGAGGAAGCCGATGCGGCCCTTGAGCGAGCCGCCCCATTCCGGGTGCACCGAGCCGCCGATGGTGTCGGTCCCGTCGGTCACGCCGAAGTAGGTGCCGCCGCGGGCCACCGAGATGTCGCCCTCGACGCCGCCGACGATGCGCGGCGCGAAGCGCCGGTTGTAGCCGAACAGCGCGCCGGCCATCTGGCTCTCGCCGGAGATGCCGTCGAAGTAGACCTCGCCGGGGACCGCGAGGTGCAGCGCCGTCAGGTCCTCGCCGGCAAAAACGCCCGCATAGAATCCCTGCCAGGCAGGAGCGGGCGCCGGGCCCGCGAAAGCCGAAGAAGCGAAGGCGCCGATTGCGAACGCACCGATTCCTGCAGTCCACCCCATTCGCACCACGGCCATCCCCCGGCTGGCCGCTCGCCTCTGGCGGCACATCCCATCACGCTAGTCGGACATGGTTAATTGATTCGCAAAGGGTGGACTAGCGCAGGCGCCGATCCCTCCACACGATGGGGTCGCCGGTTCTTGGCGAGGCGCGCGACGGCCCGTCGCGGCCGTCGTGCTAGGCTCCACGTTCCGGTTTGGATCGGCACCCATGAGCGCATCGGCGGCGGATGACGAGAGGGAGATCGTCGCGGTCATAGCGGCTGAGGTCATCGCTCGCGACGGCCGCATCCTGGTCGCCCTCAACGATCGGCAATTGACGGACGAGCGCCTCGCCGCCGCGGCCTCCATCTACGGCCTGACGCCCGCCCAGTTGCGCCTTGCCGGCCTGATCCTCGACGGGCGGAGCCTGGTCGATGCGGCGCGCGCGCTGCGCGTCAGTCAGAACACCGCGCGCACGCACCTGCGCCGCATGTTCGACAGGACCGGCGTCCACAGCCAGTCGGCGCTCATCGTTGTGCTGCTCGCCGCGGCGATGCCGCTGGGCTGAGGAAAAAGCGCGCTTGTCGCCCGAACGGGTGACAGCCGCGTGAGCCGGCCTCGGCTAGCCTCTTCCTCGCACCTCATGACTACCGGGCGCCGTCCGCGATTTCCCACGTGAGCGGCGCCCTTCGTCAGTGCGAATCCGGAGGAAAGTGCCATGCCGAAATATGTGATCGAACGGACCGTACCGGGCGCCAGCAAGCTCGGCCCCGCCGATCTGCAGGCGATCGCCGCCAAGTCGAACGCCGTCGTGGCCGGGCTGGGCGAGCCCTACACCTGGCTCACCAGCTACGTGGCCGGCGACAAGATCTATTGCGTCCACGAAGCGGAGAGTGCCGACGCGGTTTACCGCCACGCCCGCGAAGGTGGCTTCCCCGCCGACAAGGTCACCGAAATCGCCGCCGAGATCGGACCGCAGACGGGCCGTGCCTGACCGCCGGCACAGCTAGACGAGCGTTCCGAAGATCGCGCCGATACCCGCGGTCAGCGCCATGGCGAGTGCGCCCCAGAACGTCACCCGCACAGTGGCGCGCAGGACGTTGGCTCCGCCGATCCTCGCGCCAGTCGCCCCAAGCAGGGCGAGAAACAACAGGGCCGCGACCGACACGACCGGCGCCAGCAATCCGCGCGGTGACAGCACGACGGCGAGCAGCGGCACCACGGCGCCAGCCGAGAACGCCACCGCCGATGTCAACGCCGCCTGTATCGGATGCGCAGCCATCGCCTCCGAGATTCCGAGTTCGTCGCGCGCATGTGCGCCCAGGGCGTCCTTCGCCATGAGCTGCGCGGCGACCTGGCGCGCCAGATCCGGCGTGAGCCCGCGCTTCACATAGATGCTCGCCAGTTCAGCGTGCTCGAAGTCGGTGTTCTCGGCGAGTTCCTTCCGTTCGCGCGCCAGCTCGGCCTTCTCGGTATCGGCTTGCGAGCTGACCGAGACGAATTCGCCGGCGGCCATCGACATCGCGCCGGCGACGAGCCCCGCGATGCCCGCTATCAGGATTTCATGGGGGGAGACCGCCGCCGCCGCAACGCCGACGATCAGGCTCGCGGTCGAAACCACGCCGTCGTTGGCGCCGAGTACCGCCGCCCGGAGCCATCCGATCCGCGAAACCAGATGAGCCTCAGGTTGCGGTCGAAGACGCGCTGGCGGCGATATCCGGCCGGCCCTGGTTCTCGCCAAGCTATTTACCCCGCAGGGTATCTTTCAGGCCGCCGACTGCGTTCTGAACCTTGCCCTCGATCTTGTCGGCCTTGCCCCGCGCCTCAAGCTTGGCGTCGCCGAGCGCCTTGCCGGCAGCTTCCTTGATCTTGCCCTTGACGACCTTCGCGGAGCCGACGATGCGATCTTTGTCCATGACTCTCCACCTCATGCAATGGCCTGAACTTCGGATTGAAGTGATTGGCCGCACCGCCACGATGATCGAGATCGCCGTACGGCTTCTTGACCGGGATCAAGGCCACCGTCACATCCACGCGGCGATGGCCTTGGCGTGCGACGGTGCGCTGTGCGCGATCGCCGCCCGGCGACCTCAAGCTCTACGTCACCGAGGATCCCAACGCCGACGCGAC
>JBEHXS010000235.1:0-3373 GCA_048498575.1 Pseudomonadota bacterium | reverse complement strand
GCTCATTGGGCAACCCCCGCGCGAGTCTTAGCACGTTGGGTACGGCAAGTACAATATCGTCCCCGGCTTAGAACCGGACCCCATTCCGACTGTCCGCTAGGCCCCGTGAAATCCATCCAAACAGACGCAATTTCATGGCGCCCGGCCTCGATCATCGCCAGGGTCACTTCAATATCATCGGGCGCGCCAGCCTCGGCTACGCCACCAAACTCTGTTGCCGAAACGGCCATAGGACATATCCTAGTGCTTGTGGTGTCAAGCCGATAAATGGGACTATATTCCTACACCAATAACGGGTGACGCATGCAGCGGTTGGGAGAGGGGCTTCGGACGAGGGCGCGGCTGAGGCCGGCGGTGCTGGAGGCCATGGTCGCCTCGGCCTTTTCGGTGAAGCGGGAGGCGATCCGCGATTCGCGCCGCGGCCGAGCCGGAACCGCCTTCGCCCGGCAGGTCGCGATCTACCTGTCCCATACGCGGCTTGGCCTGACCTACACCGAGGCCGGCGCCGTCTTCGGCCGCGACCGCACGACGGTGGCGCATGCCTGCCGCAAGGTCGAGGAGAAGCGCGAGGACCCGCGCATCGACGCGGTCGTCGACTACCTCGAGCGCGCCATCGACGTCTGCCACGACTTCGGAGTGCGCGGATGAAGGGCGAGCCCTCCGATGCCGCGCTGCTCAAGGTGCTGCGGCGGCTTTCGCCGTCGGGCGCGCGGCTGGTCCGCGATGCCGCGGGTGACTGGCGGCTGGTGCGCAAGGGAATCGCCGCCGCGGCGGTCGACGGCGATGTCGCGGAGGCGCTCCGCCGCCGCGGGCTGATCGCCGAGGCGGGCGAGGGGCAATGGACGCTGTCACCGACGGGAGCGGCGTGGCTGCGCCGCGCGCTCGCCGGCGCCGACGATGCCTTCGCCGCGCAGCATCAGGAGCGCGTCGCAAGCGTCGTCCGCGATGGCGCCGAGGCCCATACGGTTCTGGTCAACCAGGACGAGAGCCCGCTGGCGTGGCTCCGCCGTCGCCGCGATGCCAGCGGCAAACCGATGCTCGACGCGGCGTCGTTCGCGGCGGGCGAGCGGCTGCGCGCCGATTTCTCCCGCGCGCAGCTGATGCCGCGCATCACGGCGAACTGGACGGCCGCGGTCGGCGGACGCGGCCGCTCGGGCGGCAACGCCGGCGCCGAGATCACCGAGGTGGCGCTGGCCGCGCGCCAGCGTGTCGAGCGGGCGCTGGAGGCGATCGGCCCGGAACTCGGCGGGCTGCTGCTCGACTTCTGCTGTTTCCTGAAGGGACTCGAGGCGATCGAGGCGGAACGGCGCTGGCCGGCGCGCTCGGCCAAGGTGCCGCTCACCATCGCGCTCGCCATGCTGGCCCGGCACTACGGATTGGGCACGGAGGCGCGCGGCCGCCAACGCGCGCGCCGCGTCCTGCACTGGGGAACGGAGGACTACCGGCCGACGCTCGACTGAGCCGCGAGCGCCGCTTCGGCGTCTGCCTTGATGCGGTCGACGAGCGAGCGGAGGCCGTTCGAACGCTGGGCGGTGAGGTGGGCGCGAAGGTCGAGCCGCGTGAAGACCGCCTCCGCGTCGATGGCGCGGATCTCTTCCGGCGTCTTGCCGTCGAAAAGCGCAATGGCGATGGCGACTAGGCCGCGGACTATGATGGCGTCGCTGTCGCCGGCGAAATGCATGTGGGCGCCGGGGGTGGTCGACAGCCACACCTGGCTGGCGCAGCCGCGCACCTTATTCGCCTCGGTGTGCTCAGACTCGGGCAGCGGGTCGAGCGCGCGGCCGAGCTCGATGAGGTAGCGGTAGCGGTCTTCCCAATCGTCGAGAAGGTCGAAGTCCGCAATGATCTGGTCGATGGAAATGGCGCTCATCGGTGCTCTGCCTGATGGCGGATATAGGCGCCGGCGCCTCGGGAGGCGAGAGAGAAAAGAAAATGCCGCGAGCGGATAAAGGGCAGAGAACCGCTCGCGGCCAGCAGCACGTAGCCGCCAAGTGAGCTCGGTGAGGCGGCGCGGCTCAGGTGGCCGCGTTGCGCTTCGATGGGTCGTGCCACGCCGGCTTGAGGTCGTCCGGCGTGAGGGTGCCGGTGCCGACGGTCTCGGGATCGCCGGCGCCGCTCTTGGAATGATTGCCGAAGGCGCTGGAGATCATCTTCACGCCGGTCCGTACCTTCTCGCCGAAGACCTGGAGCGCGGCACCGCCGGTGACGCAGGTATCCGGATTGCGGCTGCAGAACTGGGAGAAGTCGGAGAAGGCATCGTGCGCGGCGGAGATCGCCTGGAAGGCGTTGACGCTCGGCGCATCGCTGCCATCCGGCTTGTCGGCCGGCAGAAAGATGATGACGAGGGACAGCCAGAAGGCTGCGCGCAAGAGGAAAAACATAGCCTGCCCTTTTACGAACTTACGGGACGCGGTTATCCGCGCTTCTGTTGGCCACCCTAGCGAAACCGCTTGAAAGTGCGGTTCAGCGCCAACGGCGGATTTGCTTCAAATTTTACGGAATGGCCGCCTGTCGCCTGCCTGCCCTGGCGGCGCAATCGCCGTGGTTTAGCGTCCGTTAAGACGGAGACGGCAGATTGAGCCCGTGGGTCCGAGCGGCGGCCGTTGCCGACCGATTGTGGCGTGGACCGCGGGAGTAGTGTGGCGTGCCGAAGAAATCCTCACGGGCCGTGAGTGCCCGCGCTGTCGCTGCGAACGGCGACGGCATGATGGCGGCCCTGGTCGACCGCATCTTCGAAAACCCGGCAAACTCGGGCGGGCTGGTGGTCGTGGCGCTGACCGCGACGGCGATCATCTCGAACGCGATGTTCCTGCAGCCCACCCATCGCAGCGAATTTTCGGCGGCCCGCCAGGCGGCGCCGATCAGCGACACGGCGCCGGCACCCGCCGCGACCCGTAGCCAGCAGTCGCAAGATATGATCCCGCCGCTGCCGCGCCCGTCGCCGGCGCGCGTTCAGCAGGCGATCCCCGCCGCCCCGCCGACGGCAACCGTGCCGATCGCGCCGCCGGCGCCTCCCGCCGTGAAGCCGGCGGACCAGGCCGCACTCATTACGGCGGTGCAGCGGCACCTGGCGGAACTCGGGCTCTACACCGGCGCGATCGACGGCAAACCCGGACCGCGCACCTCGGCTGCGATCTCGGCCTATGAGACCGCGGCCGGTCTCGCCCCAACCGGCAAGGCGACGGCGGCGCTGCTTGCCACGATGCAGGCGCCGCTACCCGCGGCCCCGGTGACGGCGGCTCCCGCCGACCCGATTGCCGGAGTGGCAGGGGCTCAGCTCGACGCGCGCGCCGATACACGCCAGGCGGCGATCGACGCCCAGCAAAAGGAACACGCCGAGGCGCAGATGCACGCCGACACGCGCGCGGCGCAA
>JBEHXS010000234.1:0-3402 GCA_048498575.1 Pseudomonadota bacterium | reverse complement strand
CGCCCTGATCGATGAGCGCCTGGACGACCATCTCGGCGCCGGTCATCTGGCGGCCTGCGGCCACCGCTCCGTTCTGCTTTTTCTGCTGCCGTTTCATTTCGCTGCTCCCGGCCTTTCCGTGCTTCCTAGTTGGTCTGCGTTACCTGACCGTTTCGGCCAATAAAAAAGGCCCCGGAGGGGCCTGTTTTCGCGCACCAGCATACCCGCGGCCGACCTATGGGGCCGCCCGGCTGGTGCGCTTTCCTACGAGGAGAATGGTGCTCGTCATGGCGGTGTATTTATGCGGGTCGGGACGAAAGGTCAACCATCGACGCTCGGCCAGCCGGCCATCTGGTTGCGGATCCAGGTCCTCTGGCGCTTGGCGTAGCGCCGTGTCTCGGTCTTGATCGCGGTCAGCGCCTCTTCGAGCGACAGCCTGCCGCTGAGGTAGGCGAGGAATTCCCTCACCCCGATCGCTTTCATGGCCGGAATGGCCGGATCGAGCCCGAGCGCGCCGAGTGCCCGCGCCTCCTCGATGCCGCCGGCGGCCACCATCGCCTCGGCCCGCGCCGCGATGCGGCGGTGGAGCTCAGCCGTTTCCGGCATCAGCACCAGCCGCTCGGCGGCATCCGGCGGGACAAGCGGCGGCGCTCCCGCCAGCCCCTTCCACGACGCCAGCGAGCGGCCGGTGGTGCCGAACACTTCGAGCGCCCGCATGATGCGGGACCGATCGGAGGGGCGGACCTGCGAGGCGTCTTGCGGATCGAGCGCGGCCAGGCGGGCGTGGAGCTCGGCGGTGTCGGCACTGGCGGCTTCTGCCGCGACCGCGTCGCGCACGGCGGCCGGAATCGGCGGCACGCTCGCCAGCCCCTCGGTCAGCGCCTTGAAGTAGAGGCCGGTGCCGCCGGCGATGACGACCGGCTGGCCGTCGCGCGCGGCCGCGACGATGAGCGGCGCGACGTCGGCGAGCCACGCGCCGACCGAGTAGCGGGTGGCGGCGCCGACATGGCCGTAGAGCCGGTGGGGCGCCGCGGCCTCGTCTTCCGGGGCCGGCCGCGCCGACAGGATGCGCAGCTCGCGATAGACCTGCATGGAGTCCGCGTTAATGACAATGCCGCCACGCTCGGCGGCCATTTCCGCGGCAAGGCGCGACTTGCCGCTCGCGGTCGGCCCCGCTAAGAGGACGATGCTTCCCTTCGCGGTTTGTGTAGTCACGCGGCGCGTTCACCCATGGTCGATTTCGTCGCCACGTTGATAGCACGCCCGGAAAGCGCCTCCGATCTCGAGGCCGCCGCCACCGAGTGCGGTGCCGCGGTCCGGGTTTCCCGCACCGACATCCTGAGCGCGAACGAGGCCATCGACCTTTATTTCAGCGGCGACGACCTGATCGGCCTCCGCGCCCTGCTCGAAACGAAGGTCGAGCGCCGGCCGGTCGACGTGGTCGTTCAGCCGGTCGCCTGGCGGCACAAGCGCCTGCTCGTCGCCGACATGGATTCAACCATCATCGGGCAGGAATGCCTGGACGAGCTCGCCGATTTCGCTGGGCTCAAGGCGAAGGTTGCCGGCATCACCGAGCGCGCCATGCGCGGCGAGATCGAGTTCGAGCCGGCGCTCCGCGAGCGCGTCGCGCTGCTCGCCGGCCTGCCCGCCAACACCATCGACAAGGTGCTGGCCGAGCGCATCCGCCTCAATCGCGGCGCCCACGCGCTGGTCTGGACGATGCGCGCCGCCGGCGCGACCGCGATCCTGGTCTCGGGCGGGTTCACCGCCTTCACCGACAAGATCGCCGCCATGGCCGGCTTCAACGAGAACCACGCCAACCAGCTGCTCGTCGCCGACGGCAAGCTGACCGGCAAGGTGCAGGAGCCGATCCTCGGGCGGAGCGCGAAGCTGGCGACGCTGGAAGACGCGATCATCCGGCTCGGCCTGAAGCCGGAGGAGACGCTAGCAGTCGGCGATGGCGCGAACGACCTCGGCATGATCCGGCGCGCGGGGCTTGGCGTCGCCTATCACGCCAAGCCGAAAGTCGCGGAAGCCGCGGCCGCCCGCATCGACAACGGCGACCTCACCGCCCTGCTCTACCTGCAGGGCTACAAGCGCCACCAGTTCGTCGAGTAGCTACTTGCCGCTGTCGGAGAGCGGCAGGTTCACCCAGCGCACATGATCGTCGCGGCTGCGGATCACCAGCCGCGCGTTGACGCGGCCGTCCTTCTTCAGCGCGTCGAGCTTGCTCTGGAAATCATCGGCGCCGCTGACCGGGTCGTCCTCGACCATGGCGATAACCTCACCCGGCTCGAGCTGCTTCTGCTCCGCCACGCTGCCCGGCGCGATCGCGACGATGACCGCCCCGGAGGCGATGTCGGGCTTGATGTCGAACTGGCCGCGCACCTCGGGCGTCAGGTCGGTCAGGCTGAGGCCGAACGGCCCCGGCGGCGGCACCGGCCCGGTCGTCTCGGACGACGGCGGCGGATTGGCGTTGTCATCGGGCGGCGGTGTCGCCGACTGGTCCTGACTGCCACTGTCCGGCGGCGTGTCGGGCTTGGCCGCATCGCCCGTCGCGGGCTTCTGGTCGGTCGCCGTCGCGTCGGCGTCCTTGAGGAGGCCGATCGTGACCGAGATCGTCTGCTGGACGCCCTTGCGCAAGATGACGACGTCGACGGCCTTGCCGACGGGCTCGCTAGCGATGATGCGCGGCAGGTCGTGCATGGCCTGAATCGGCTTGCCGTCGACGCTGACGATGATGTCGCCGGTCGCGATACCCGCGGCGGCCGCCGGCCCATCCGTCTCGACGCCGCCGACCATCGCCCCCTTGGTGGAGGGCAGGTTCTGGTCCTTGGCAATTTCGTCGGTGACATCCTGGACGTGAACGCCGAGCCAGCCGCGCTTCATCTCGCCGGACTGGCGAAGCTGATCGACCACCGCCGTCGCGATTTCCGACGGAATGGCGAAGCCGAGGCCGATCGAGCCGCCGGTTGGCGAGATGATCGCCGTATTGATGCCGATGACCTCGCCGTCCTCGTTGAACAAGGGACCGCCGGAGTTGCCGCGGTTGATGGCGGCATCGGTCTGCAGGAAGTCGTCGTAGGGCCCGGCGTTGATATCGCGGTCGCGCGCCGAGAGGATGCCGACGGTAACGGTGCCGCCAAGGCCGAACGGATTGCCGATCGCCATCACCCAGTCGCCGACGCGCAGCGACGCCGAGTTGCCGAACTTGAGGGCGGCCAGCGGCTTCGGCGGCTTCACCTGGATGACGGCAAGGTCGGTCTTGTCGTCCTTGCCGAGCAATGTCGCGGGCAGCTTGGTGCCGTCGTTGAAGTTGGCGGTGATTTCGTCGGCGTCCTCGATCACGTGATAGTTGGTGACGATGATGCCCGACGGATCGATGACGAAGCCCGAGCCCAGCGACTGCACCCGCTGGGGCGG
>JBEHXS010000233.1:0-3561 GCA_048498575.1 Pseudomonadota bacterium | reverse complement strand
AAGCCGGCATCGCCGACGCTGGAGGCAGCGGCGACGCGCAGCCGCCCCTGCTCGTCCTTGGTGGCGTGCGGATTGAGTACGCTTTTCTCGATGTCCTTCACCGTGATCAGGCCGACGCAGCGATAATCGTCGTCGACCACGATCAACTTCTCGATGCGATGCTGGTGGAGCAGCCGCTTGGCCTCGTCCTGGCCGACGCCCTCGGTCACCGTCACCAGCCGCTCGCGCGTCATCAGCTCGGCGACCTTCTGCGTCGGATCGGTGGCGAAGCGGACGTCGCGGTTGGTGAGGATACCGACGAGGCGACCGTTCTTCTCCACGACCGGGATGCCCGAGATGTGGAAGCGCTCCATCAGGCCGAGCGCATCGGCGAGCGTCGCCTCGGGACCGATGGTCACCGGATTCACAACCATGCCGGATTCGAACTTCTTCACCTGCCGCACGGCCTCGGATTGCTCGTCGGGCGAGAGGTTGCGATGGATGACGCCGATGCCGCCGGCCTGCGCCATCGCGATGGCCAGGCGCGCCTCAGTCACCGTGTCCATCGCGGCGGAGATGATCGGCAGATTGAGCGAGATCGATCGCGTCAGCCGCGTCCCGACGTTGGCCTCGCCGGGCAGAACCTGTGAGTACCCGGGAGACAGGAGCACGTCGTCGAAGGCCAGCGCCTCCTGCCCCGTCGACGGAACGATGATCGTGGCCATGCCAACCTCCGGATAAAGCTAAAGCGACGCCAGCCCGGGCCGGGCGGCAGTCGCTGGTCAATCGGATGAGAGTTGGCGCGGGTGATTACCACGAACAGGCCGATTCGCAAGACTCAGCCGGCGCATGGCTGGCCTGACAGGCCAGGCACGGCCGAACCCCGCCGTCCCGGTGCCTGCCGCGACATCAAATCGCCGGGAAGGCGGTAATTCTTCTTGGGTGGCAGGGGTCGGGCGCGTACATTCCCGCCCGCTCCTCTCCGCTTCCTGCATGGGCTGCCGCGAACTCTCCGCCGGCGCTCTGCTTCGCCCGGGCCATATTCCCATTGGCTGCGATGCCTAACCGCATTCTGGTTCCCCTGATCGTCGCTTGCGCGCTGTTCATGGAGAACCTCGACTCGACCGTCATAGCGACGGCGCTGCCCACCATCGCGCGCGACTTCGGCACCAGTCCGATACATCTCAAGCTGGCGCTCACCACCTACCTCTTGACCATCGCCGTCTTTCTACCGGCGTCGGGATGGTTGGCCGACCGCTTCGGCGCGCGTCTGATCTTCCGTCTGGCGATCATCATCTTCACCTGCGGCTCGATCCTGTGCGGCTTCTCCGGCTCGATCTCGGCGATTGTCTTCGCGCGTTTCGTTCAGGGTATCGGCGGCGCGATGATGGTGCCGGTCGGCCGGCTGGTCATCCTGCGGACGGTGTCCAAGCAGGAAATCGTAGGCGCCCTGGCATGGCTGACCGTGCCGGCGCTGATCGGCCCGGTCATCGGCCCGCCGCTCGGCGGATTCATCATCACTTACGTCGACTGGCCGTGGATCTTCTGGATCAACATCCCGGTCGGTATCCTCGGCCTCGTGCTCGCGTCGCTGTTCATCCCCGATGTCCGCGGCGAGGAGCGGGTGGACTTCGACCGCCAGGGCTTCGTGCTGTCGGGACTTGGCCTTGCGACGTTCATGGCCGGCGCGACCACGCTCGGCCTCAATCTGCTGCCGCTGCCGCTCAGCATCGCGCTCATTGCGATCGGCGCGGCACTGCTCGTCGCGTACGTCCTGCACTCGCGGCGCATCACCAATCCGATCCTCGATCTGTCGCTGCTGTCGATTTCAACCTTCCGTCACAGTCTGACGGGCTCGATGTTGTTTCGGATCGGGATGGGCGCGACGCCCTTCCTGTTGCCCCTGCTGCTGCAGGTCGGCTTCGGCATGACACCCTTCCAGTCCGGCCTCATCACGTTCGCTTCGGCGATCGGCGCTATCGCCATGAAGGCCGCCGCGCCGCCGATCCTGCGTCGTTTCGGCTTCCGCTGGGTGCTGCTGACGAACACCGTCATCTCGGCCTGCTTCGTCGCGATGCCGTCGTTGTTCACGCCGATGACGCCGGTCGCGCTGATGACCGGGCTACTGCTCATCGGCGGCTTCTTCCGCTCGCTTCAGTTCAGCTCGGTCAACGCGCTGTCCTATGCCGACATCTCGTCGCTGCGCATGAGCCGGGCAACCACTCTGACCAGCGTCGCGCAGCAAATCTCGCTGTCGGTCGGCGTTTCCGTCGGCGCGCTTGCGCTGGAGACGGCAACGCGCTTCTCGGATGGCAACATCGTCGCCGGCGACTTCTGGTTCCCGTTCCTGACGATCGGCGTGATCTCGCTGTCGTCGCTGATCCCGTTCCTGCAGCTCGAGCGCGATGCAGGCTCGGAGATGTCGGGCCATCGCCGCGATCGCGCCGTGCCCGATCCGGTCACGGTGATGCGCGAGCGCGGCTAGCGCGGGCGAAAGCCTTTCGCGACCAGATAGAGCTCGACCGACTCGGCGCGGCTTGCCGGCGGCTTGGCATGATGGACGGTGGTGAAGTTTCGCTTCAGCTCCGCCAGCAGTTCGCCCTCGGCGCCGCCCTGGAAAACCTTGGTGAGGAAATCGCCACCCGGTTTCAGCGCCGTCACCGCGAACTGCGCCGCTGCCTCGCAGAGTGCCACGGTGCGCAGGTGATCCGTCTGGCGATGGCCGGTGGTCGGCGCCGCCATGTCGGAGAGCACGACGTCGGCCGGCGCGCCGAGCGCGGCACGAATGGCGTCGGGCGCGGCCGGGTCGAGGAAATCCTGCTGGAGGATGACGACGCCCGGCAGCGGGTCCATCGGCAGATAGTCGATCGCGACGACCAGCGGGTTCGCCGCGGTCGCGCGCACCCGGCTCGCAGCGACCTGCGACCAGCCGCCGGGCGCGGCGCCGAGATCGATGACGCGGCGGCCGGGCGTCAGCAGACGGTAGCGGTCGTCGAGCTCGATAAGCTTGAACGCCGAGCGGGCGCGATAGCCTTCGGCATGCGCCCGCGCGACGTAGGGGTCGTTGAGCTGCCGCTCCAGCCAGCGCGTCGACGACGCCTTGCGCCGCTTCGCGGTCTTCACGTGAACCTTGAGGGCGCGCCGCCCCGAGCCGCCCTTCTCAGCCATGGCGCCGATCGCCCGATCGCGCCGCGCTGCGCGGGCGCCATACGCCGTCCTCGGCCATCATCTCGACAAGCACGCCCTCGCGCAGCCCGCGGTCGGCGACGCGCAGCCGCTCGCACGGCCAGCGCCGGCGGATGGCTTCAAGGATCGCGCAACCCGCCAGCACGAGATCGGCGCGCTCGCGGCCGATGCACGGATTGGCGACGCGCGCCGCGTAATCCATGGTCACCAGCTCCGCGATGAGACTGGCGACACGCGGGCCCGTAAGCCACGTCCCGTCGACCCGCCGGCGGTCATAGCGCGGCAAGCCAAGATGGATGCCGGCCAGCGTCGTCACCGTGCCGGACGTGCCCAGCATGTGAATGCCGCCGGCGGCGACGGCCGTATCGAGTGCGGCCCCTTGCGGAAATTCGGCGA
>JBEHXS010000232.1:0-3576 GCA_048498575.1 Pseudomonadota bacterium | reverse complement strand
CTTTCGCAGCTCACCGTGACACCGCTGGGCGCAACCCTGTTCGTCATCGCGCCCTCCGGGCTGGTCGCTGCCCAAGGCTTCGTCCAGCAGCACGTCGAGCCGCTGGTCGGCGCCTGGGTGTGGGACCCGCTCGTCCAGTGGCTGCTCTTGCTGCCGACTTGGGGCGTGCTCGGGTTCCTTGGTTTCCTGCTGACATGGCTCGGACGCCGGCGCCGTGTCAGACTCGCCTATGCGTGAACTCTCTCGTCAAGAACAAGAAGAACCGCCGGCGCGATGCCGGCAGAAGGAGCAAGCATTATGAGCATCTTCGATCTCGCCTTTGGCCAGAAGGACCAGATGCCGACGCCGGAGACGGCACTGCGCGGACGCCCCGAGGCGATCCCGACCGCCGAGACCCATTTCGTCAATCACCGGCCGCTCAAGGGCCCCTATCCGGAAGGCACCGAGACGGCCCTGTTCGGCCTCGGCTGTTTCTGGGGGGCGGAGAAGGCGTTCTGGAAGATTCCGGGCGTCTATGTGACGGCGGTCGGCTATGCCGGCGGCTACACGCCGAACCCGACCTACCGCGAGGTATGCACCGGGCGGACCGGCCACAACGAAGTCGTGCTGGTCGCCTTCGACCCGAAGCAGGTGAGCTACGCCGCCCTGGTCAAGGCGTTCTTCGAGGCGCACGACCCGACGCAGGGCATGCGTCAAGGCAATGACATGGGAACGCAATATCGCTCAGGCATTTATGTAGCGAATGCCGAGCAGCGTGCGACCGCCGAATCGATCAAGGCATCGTACGAGAAGGCGCTGAAGGCCAAGGGATATGGCGCCGTCACCACCGAGATCGTCGAAAGGCCGCCGTTCTATTTTGCCGAGGACTATCACCAGCAGTATCTCGCCAAGAATCCTGCGGGCTATTGTGGCCTCGGCGGCACTGGCGTCGCCTGCCAGGTCGGCACCGGCGTCACGGCCCACTAGCGCCGCGGCCGAGGGCGACGACCGCATGGTGCATCGCGTCGGGAAGCATGAGAACGCCGCCAGGGCGTTGATCCGGCTTGCCCGGCGCGATCTAGAGACGGCGGTGCGGGAGTTTCGCGTCGTTGCCTCGCGCGAGGAGAGCGTGCACCGCGTGCGCCAGAGGCTGAAGCGCGTGCGCACGATCCTCAGGGTGCTGGAGCCAGCCTTCGGCGACCGCGCCATCCTGCTCCGCAAGAATCTGGGTGAGACGGCGCGGCTGCTCGCCACCACGCGCGATGCCGACGTCGTGGCGGCGAGCGCGCGCTCGCTAGCGGAGGCCGCCGACGACCCGCAGGATCTCGGCCTCGACCGCGTTGTCACGACGCTCGATGCCGAGGCCGCGGCGGCGCATCGCGAGAAGACGCCAATCGGCGAGGTCAACCGTCGCCTTACCTCGGCCGCGGCCACGGTCGCCGGGTTCGATGCCAGCTTCGACGGCGATGCACTTATCGGCGAGGCGGTGCGCCGTGCCTATGCGCGCGGCCGCAAGGCGATGTTGCGCGCCCGGCACACGCTCGCGACACCGGACCTTCATAACTGGCGGAAATCGGTGAAGCAGCTCTGGTTCGTGCTCAGGCTGGCACGGAAGCGCCTGCCCAGGCGAGCCACCAAGATTGCGCCGGAGCTGGAGCGGCTCGGCGAAGTGCTGGGCGCCGACAACGACCAGGCGCTGCTCGCGGAGAAGCTGGCGTTGTCGCCGACCGGCGACCTGTCGCTGATGGGCCAGCTCTCGCTCATCTCCCGGCAGCGCAACACGCTGGAGACCGAAGCCTTTGCGCTCGGCGACCAGCTCTATCGCCGCAAGCCGTCGGCCTTCGTCGCGAAGGTGGCCAAGGCCCGCGGCTAGGCGCCAGCCTCTCAGTTCGGGCGGACGCGCGGCAGCGGCATGGCGGCCGCTTCCGCCGTACCCGGCGACGCCCCCTGCTCCAGAACATCGGCGCAGGCCTTGGGCAGGTCGGCGAGCGTAATCGGCGGCGGAGGTGGCCTCGGCTTCACCGGATGTTTCGGCGGCGGAGGCGGTGGCGGGGGTGGCTTGAACCAGGCGTCGAGGGAGGCGTCGCAGCCGTCGCCCGGTGGCGGCGGATCCTGCTCGTCGCAGCCCGCCACGCCGGCCGGACAGGCAAGCCGGACATGAAAATGATCGTCGTGTCCGGGCCAGGGACGCAGCTTTCGCAGCCACGCGCTGTTGGTGCCGCTGGTCTCGCACAGTTGCTTCTTGATCGCCGGGCTGACGAAGATGCGCTCGACCTCCGGGAACGAGGTCGCCTGCTGAAGCAGACGGCCGAAGACCGGCGACCACTTGTTGGGATCGACCTGCAGCTTGCCCGGAATGAGCAGCGAGGTCGCGCTCATGGTTTCGCGCTCGTCCGGGGACAGCGTGTGGTTCGGCATCGGCGTGAACCAGAGATCGACGTCGAGGCCGATCTGGTGGCTGGCATGGCCGGTCGGCATCGGGCCGCCGCGTGGCTGCGACATGTCGCCTACGAGAAGGCCGTTCCAGCCGATCTTCGACGCCGCATCGGACAGCTTCTCGATATACGAGACGAGCACGGGCATGCCCCAGTGGCGGTTGCGCGACAGGCGCATCACCTGCCAATGCGGCCCGTCGAGCGGCAGGGGATTGGCGCCGGCGAGACAGCCCTTGGCGTAAAATCCTATCGGCCGCGGCGGCCCGGCGCTCGGCGTGGCGACGCGGCTGAAAAGCACCTTCGCCGGTAGCGTGATCGCTGCCGTCGCCGCACCGGCGATGGCGATCGCGCCAACCGCCGCCGCTACCAGCACAAGACGCCGCTTATGTCCGTCAGATCGCAAGATTGTTACCCGCTGCCGCACATCCTGCACGCGTTTCCGATTATCGTCCGAAATCGAGGCTGGACAACCGCTTACTGCGACGCCGGCGATGCAGTCACTGAAGCGCCGGAATTTCGCGCCGGTAAGACCACGAAGGCGTCACCAAAGCATCGCACGCCGTCCCTAACACAACGGACGTTCGCTACTGGCTGCCGAGAATTTTCGAGGAGGCCCCTCATGTTCAAGACAATCGCAGACCTGCCCAACGGCGCTGTCGGATTCGAGGCGCATGGGCGCGTGACGGACGCTGACCGCACCAGCGTGTTCGAGCCGACGATCGAATGGGCGCTCGAGCAGAGCGACAAGGTCCGCCTGCTCTATGTCGCCGCCGGCGATTTCGACGGCTATGAGCGCGGCGACGCCTACGATGACGGCGTCTTCGGCACCCGCCACTTCACCGATTTCGATCGCATCGCCTTTGTCGCGGACGACGGTCCGTATGCGCGTTCGGTCGCGGCATTGGATGGGCTGATGCCCGCCAACGTCCGCGTCTTCGCGACGGCCGACGTTGGCGAAGCGAAGGCATGGCTGGCGGCGTGACCCGGAAGCAGGCCGGTTGAATCCTGCGGGCTCGGGAATAAGCTCCGGAGCGACACGCGCGCTCTCGCCGCTCCCGAGGAGCTCCTATGCAATTCCTTAGCCGACCGGTGGTCGCCGGCGCTTTAGCGGCGGGTGTGCTTTTGTCCACCGCGGCCGGCGCCTGGGCAGATTGCAAGCGCT
>JBEHXS010000231.1:0-3636 GCA_048498575.1 Pseudomonadota bacterium | reverse complement strand
GATGTGAATCTCCATGGCGGCGCCTTCGCTGACGACGTCCCGCTCGCCGGGGAAGCGGATGCCGACCGGGATCACAGGCACGCCGGTTTCCAGCGACAGGCGGGCGGCGCCATGGCGCCCGGGAAGCAGCCGCTCACGGTCGCGGTTGACGGTGCCCTCCGGGAAGACGCCGATGGCGCGGCGGGCGGCAAGATGCGCCCTCGCCTGTTCGAGCGGCGCGGCGCTTGGCTGGAAGAGCGGCTTCAGCAGATTGGCGGCGCGATAGCGCGAACGCTTGGTCGGCACGACGATGGTGCCGGAACGGCGCAGTATGAAGCCGAGGCCCGGGATGAGCCGGAACATCCAGTCCGACCAGAAGTGGATGAGAGAGCCGCCGCGATGGAAGATGAGCACCGCCGGCACGACCAGCGCCTCGCGCCGGGTGTTGTGGTTGAGCGCGAGAATGAACGGCTGCACGGTGAGTATGTGCTCGAGGCCACTGATGCGCAGCACCTTGCGGCGCACGAGCAGCATCAGCAGGCGCGTGCCGATGCGGTCGCACAATCCCATGTACGGCAGACGGCGGAAGAGAACGTCCCGCACCGTCGGCACCCCCGCCTCGCCACTTCGGCCGAGCGCGCGCCGCGCTGCCTCGTCGGCGAGCGAAACGAGATCCGGGCCATCGACGTCGTTGGCCGGCCGATCGAACAGGGCAGCTCCTTCCCGCATGGCCGCCTCACGCTGCCAGGCGTTCGTGCAGTTCCTCGCTGAGCGCGCACGTCACGTAGCGGTAGAACCAGTGGTTACGATGGCGGAGCCGCTTGTAGGCGCTGGCGATATCGAGCACCAACGTGATCCGGCGGCTGACGCTATTGAGTTCGCCGAAGTCGTGCGTGGCGACCGGGCGGAAGCCAAGGACACGGGTATGAAATCCGAAGGGGCTGTTCGGATCGTCCTCAAAGACGTCGGTGATCAGCCGCGTCACGCCATGCTGGAGCGCGGCGACGGTGACGGCGCGCATCAGGGCCGCGGCGACCAGGAACTGGCGCCGCCGGTCGGGCAGCACGGCAAAGCGGCCGACCTCGGCAATGCCCTTCTGATCGATGAAATCCTCGATCCGCAGCGACGGATCGAGAGACTTCAGGTCATAGCGGGCGTAGGCGGCGATCGGCGGCTCGCGCAGCACCCGGACCACGCCGCAGGGCTCGCCGGCGGCCTCCGCCACGAACCAGTCGATATCGTCGCGAACGACATCGCCGGGCGGTATCTGGGCCTCGGGGTTATTGACCCAGTGCTTCTCCTCGCCATAGGTGGCGGCGAGCACCGCAATGACGGCCTGTCGCCCGGCTTCGTCGCCAACCCGTCTGACGGTAAGGTTCCGTGCGTCTGCCATCGTCGCTCCTGTGGCCCGCCGGGCCGCGGGGACAGCCCGGCGATTCGCATGTGCCGGCAAGGATGACGGTGGGGAATGGCAATTGCGTATGAGAGGGATGACGCTCGCATGACAACCGGCAAAATCTGCGGCGGCCGTCCGCAATGCTTAGCTGGCGAAACACCGTGCAAGCCGGCTCACCAATGACCGTCATCGCGACCCTGGGCGGCCTCGACGAAGCGACCGCCAAGGACCTCGCCGCCGCGATCGACGGCAACGATGTGCTGTGGGCGCATTCGTTCGATCTCAGTGAGACATCGCCCGGCGTCTGGCACGTCACGGTCTATTTCGAGGACGAGCCGAGCGCCGCGGAACGCGCTGCGCTGGCGCGGCTGGACGACGGCACGCGGTTCGAGTTCGAGACGCTGCCGGAAACGAACTGGGTGGCGAAATCGCTGGAGGGGCTCGCGCCGGTACACGCCGGGCCGTTCGTCGTGCACGGCGCCCATGACCGCGGCGCGGTCAGGGCGAACGACATCGGCATCGAGATCGAGGCCGGGATGGCCTTCGGCACCGGCCACCACGGCACGACCTCGGGCTGCCTGATCGCCATCGACCGCATCGCCAAGGCAAGGGATATCCGCCGCGCGCTCGACGTCGGCACCGGCTCGGGCGTACTGGCGATCGCCATCGCCAAGCGGACGAAGGCGCGCGTCGTGGCGAGCGACATCGACCCGGTGGCGGTGAAGGTGGCGCGCGAGAACGTGCAGCTGAACGGCGTCACCGGCCGCGTGCAGACGGTCGTTGCAGCCGGGCTGCATCACGCGGCGATCGCGGCATCGGCGCCTTACGATCTCGTCGTCGCCAATATTCTCGCCGGACCGCTGGTGGCGCTGGCGCCGGCGATCAAGCGCGCAGTGGCGCGCGACGGGACCGTGATCCTTTCGGGATTGACGCTGGACCAGCAGCGGCGCGTGGCCGCCGCCTATCGCAGCGTCGGGCTGACGCGCGTCGGCGCGATCACGCTCGGCGAATGGGCGACGCTGATATTGAGGCGCTGACCCCTAGAGCGGGAACTGGCCGCGGCCGGCCTGCTCGAGCGCACGACGGTCGCAGATGGTGGTCGCCATGCCGGCGTCGTCGAGGCCGAGGCGCGCGCCGCCGACGCGACGGTCGATATGCGGAGCACGCACCGAGGCCAGGCGCGCAACGGCCGGACGGATCACTCCGCCGGCCGGAGCCGGACGCCCGCCGGCGTGTTCGAAGATGGAATGGGCCATACCCGCACCTTTAAAAAACGAGTCTCGCCCTCCCTCTGGTCAGGTAAGGCCATTGCGGCGCCGGCCGGAACCCCGGGCAAGTGCATGACAGCATTGATATTTGTGCAATGCGTCATGAGCATGTTGCAGTGCCACAATTCCGACACGCACGGGCGAGGATTTCCGCGGTAGAACGGCGGCCATGAACAAGACCGACACTGCGACCCGATCCACTTCCGCCCCCACCGGCGACCGTTTGGCGCGGCTCCGTGGCGCCCTCGCCACACAGAAGCTCGCCGGATTCATCGTTCCGCATGCCGACGAGCACCAGAGCGAGTACCTGCCCGCCTCGGCCGAGCGCCTCGCCTGGCTGACCGGATTCACCGGATCGGCGGGCCTCGCCATCGTGCTGACCGACGAGGCGGCGCTCTTCGTCGACGGCCGCTACACGACGCAGGCCGAGCAGCAGGCCGACAAGGGCTTTGCCCGCGAGCACCTGATCGAGACGCCGCCGACGAAATGGCTGGCAGCGCATGCGAAGAAGGGCGCGCGCATCGGCTACGACCCATGGCTGATGACGGTCGGCGAAGTGCGCCGCTTCACGGAAGCCGCGGCGAGCGCCGGGGCCGAACTGGTGCCGGTGACGGCGAACCCGCTCGACGCGATCTGGGCCGACCGGCCGGAGCCGCCGCTGGGCACGGTTGCGCTCCATCCGGTCGAGATCGCCGGCGAGGAAGCCGCGGCCAAGATCGCGCGGCTGCAGGCCGAGCTGAAGGCGAAGAAGGCGGACGCCGCGATCCTGACCCAGGCCGATTCGATCGCCTGGCTGCTCAATACACGCGGCAGCGACATTTCCCATAACCCGGTCACGCTGGCCTATCTCGTGCTGCCGGCCACCGGCGCGCCGCAACTCTTCATCGACGGGCGCAAGCTCTCGAACAGCGTGCGCGACGCGCTGCTCGCGGTGGCGGAGCCATCGCCGCCGGCGTCGTTCCTGCCCGCACTCTGCGCGCTTGCCGGCAAGCG
>JBEHXS010000230.1:0-3698 GCA_048498575.1 Pseudomonadota bacterium | reverse complement strand
TCCCGGAAAAGGACTGGCCCCACTACACGGAAAAGGTCGTCTGGCTGCCGGACAGCTACTATCCCCACGACGATCGCCAGCCGATTGCCGACACACCGGTGAGCCGCGCCGAATGGGGCCTACCGCCGGAAGGCTTCGTCTTCTGCTCGTTCAATAACAGCCACAAGATCGCGCCGTTCGTTTTCGACGTCTGGATGAGAATCCTCCAGGCAGTCCCGGGCAGCGTGCTGTGGCTCCTGGACAGCACCGCCGGCGTCTCCGCCAATCTGCGGCGCGAGGCAGCGGCGCGCGGTGTCGCGCCGGAGCGGCTGATATTCGCGCCGCGGACGCGGACTGCCGAGCACCTCGCGCGGCACCGTCTCGCCGATCTGTTCCTCGATACCCTGCCCTATAACGCCCACACGACGGCGGCCGATGCCCTGTGGGCGGGCTTGCCCCTCCTCACCACTCCGGGCGAGACGTTTCCGAGCCGTGTAGCCGCAAGCCTGCTCACCGCCATTGGCCTCCCCGACCTGATCACGTCGTCGCTGGAGGAATATGCCGCGCTAGCCGTCAGGCTTGCCCGCGACCCCGCGGCGCTCGCCGCCGCCAAAGCCAGGCTTGCTGCGAACCGCGACACCACCGCGCTCTTCGATACGGCCGGGTTTACCCGCCATCTCGAGGCCGCGTACGCCACGATGATCGAGCGGCACCGGCGCGGCGAAGCGCCGGCGGCCTTTGCCGTATCGAAGTGAGAAGCGGCGCTAGTGGATGGAAAGGTACGGCAGGGCCAGGACGGCACTGGACGCGGCGGTCAGGACAACGAACGCCAGTACGCGAAGCGCGATACGCATGGTAGCGGAATTTCCCCCATCGGACGGCGCTGTATAACCGCTGCCGATTAATGCTTCATTTCACCGTTGGTTCCGGCGTGCAGTGACCTTCGCCACACCCCGCCAGACTCATCCGGCTGTCCCCGTCGCGGTGATGTAATTTCCCAAAAATTTGGGAGATGCAAGGCCTGACCCCCTCTTGTATAGAGGCGACCGCAGCCGGCATCCGATATCCGTCCCGCGGCCTTCAGTTCATGGACCGCACCTGCCGGGCTCGCTTCGTCCGGAGATGAGATTCATGGCAATTCGCGTCGTCGTTTGGGGGGAAAACGTTCACGAGCGCAAGAACGCGACCGTGGGAGAGATCTACCCTAAGGGCATGCACGGCGCGATCGCCGACGCGCTCGCCGGCGACGCCGGCCTATCGGTTTCGACCGCGACGCTCGACCAGCCGGAGCATGGCCTGTCCGCCGACCGGCTGAAGGAAACCGATGTCCTCACGTGGTGGGGGCATGTCGCACACGACCAGGTGTCAGACGAGGTCGTCAACCGCATTGCCCAGCGCGTCTGGGAGGGCATGGGGCTGATCGTCCTCCACTCCGGGCATTTCTCGAAGATTTTCAAGAAGCTGATGGGTTCGCCCTGCGCGCTGCAGTGGCGCGAGGCGGGCGAGAAGGAACGGGTCTGGGTGATCAACCCGACGCACCCGATCGCCGAGGGCCTGCCGCAGTCGTTCGTCGTGCCCGAGACGGAGATGTACGGCGAGCCGTTCAGCATCCCCGAGCCGCTCCAGACCGTGTTCATCTCCTGGTACGACGGCGGCAACGTCTTCCGCTCCGGCGTCACCTTCCAGCGCGGCGGCGGGCGCATCTTCTATTTCTCGCCCGGCCACGAGGTCTACCCGATCTATCACGACAAGAACGTCCAGAAGGTGCTGCTGAACGCGGTGAAGTGGGCCTACAACCCGCAGCGCTTCCCGGCCGAGACCTGGGAGGGTCGCAACGTGAAGCCGCACGAGCCCATCGAGATCAAGGGGCCGGTCTTGTCCGGCGGCCCGCGGTAGAGCGACGCCACCCATGAGGCTTCTCATCATCGGCACCGGCAATATGGCCGGCGCCCACGCCACGAACTTCAAGAAGATCAAGGGCGTCAAGATCGTCGCCACCGTCGAGACGAACGCCGAGCGGCGCGCTGCCTTCGCTTCCGAACACGGCATCGCCAACGCCTTCGCCGACCTCGACGAGGCGATCCGCTGGGGCGAGTTCGACGCCGCCGCCAACGTCACACCCGACGCGGTGCATTATCCGACGACGATGAAGCTTATCGCCGCCGGCAAGAACGTCTTTTGCGAGAAGCCGCTGGCGACCGCCTATCCACTCGCCAAGCAGATGGCCGATGCCGCCGAGAAGCGCGGCCTGATCAACATGGTCAACCTGTCCTACCGGTCGTCGCCTGCGGTCCATAAGGCGCGCGAGCTTGCGACCAGCGGTGCGCTCGGCACCATCCGCCACTTCGAGGCCGAGTACCTGCAGAGCTGGCTGGTCGGCAAGCACTGGGGCGACTGGCGCTCCGGCGAGCGCTGGCTGTGGCGGCTGTCGACCGAGCACGGCTCCAAGGGCGTCGTCGGCGACATCGGCATTCACATCATCGACTTCGCGACGTTCGCCGCCGGCAGCGACATCGCCACCATGGCGCCGATCGTGAAGACGTTCCACAAGGCGCCCCGCGACAAGATCGGCAAATACAAGCTCGACGCCAATGACAGCTTCGTCATGGCGACGGAGCTCCAGAACGGCGCGCTGGGCACCATCCAGGCGTCGCGCTTCACCACCGGCTACGCCAACGAGCTCTACGTCACGCTTTTCGGCGACAAGGGCGCGGTGAAGATCCACACCGACGGCAAGAAATCGACCCTGGAAATCTGCGCCGGCGACGACATCGATACGATGAAGTGGCGGCCGCTGAAGTGCCCACCGGTGCCGACGACGTACCAGCGCTTCGCCGCCGCGGTTGCCTCGGGCAAGAACGGCGACCCCGACTTCCGCCGTGCCGCCAATATTCAGCGCGTTCTCGACGCCCTCCTCAAGGCCGGCGAATCCCCCAAGGGACTGGTGAAGCTCAAGTAGCCGCTAAGGCCAATCGACATTCCCGCGGACTGGAGTGGCTTTCCCCTCGTTCCGGAGGGGAGAGGGCTTCGCCTCTTATGAACGTCAGCGAATTAGAGGCGAAGGGTGAGGGTGGCTGCCCTTGCCGGAAAACGCAGAGCCCCCTCACCCGGTTTGCCTAGATCGCTTCGCTCATAAGGCAAACGCGACCTCTCCCCTTCGGGGAGAGGAGGCGACCTTCCATGCCGAGTGATGAATGTCGATTGGACCTAGTTCACGACGCTGATCGTGAAGCCGTCGTAGCCCTTGTCGCCCACCGTCTGGATGGCGGTGGTGGTGACGCGCTTGCTGCCGGCGATGCGATCCACCAGCGCATGGACACCCCTGACGCCGGCGTCGCGGCTTGCGCGGTCCGCGACGGCGCCGCTGCGAACGACGTTGTCGACGATGATGAGGCTGCCCGGCCGCGTCAGCTTCAGCGCCCACTCGAAATAGTCGGCGTTGCTCGGCTTGTCGGCGTCGATGAAGACGAGATCGAACGGCGCCCCCTTCTCCGCCGCCAGCTTGGGCAGGAGATCGATGCCACGGCCGAGCCGCAGTTCGATCACCTCCGCCAGGCCGGCGCGCGCGAAGTTGGCCCTCGCGACCTCGGCATGCTTCGGATCAACCTCCAGCGTGACCAGCCGGCCGCCCTTCTGCAGCGCCCGCGCCATCCAGATCGAGGAGTAGCCGCCGAGCGTGCCGACTTCGAGGATGCGCTTGGCGCCAATCGCCTTGGCCA
>JBEHXS010000229.1:0-3741 GCA_048498575.1 Pseudomonadota bacterium | reverse complement strand
TCGTATTCGCCGAACTCGTTCGGCAGGCCGGCGTTCGGATAGGCGCAGACCAGCGTATCGGCGGCGCGGCCGATCTCGGCGATGTGGCCGCGCATTTCCCTGGCGCCGAGCGCGCAGTTGAGCCCGATGGTGAGCGGATGGCCGTGGCGGACCGAATACCAGAAGGCGGTCGGCGTCTGGCCGGACAGCGTGCGGCCGGAAAGATCGGTGATCGTACCGGAGATCATGATCGGCAGGCGCACGCCCTTCTCGGCAAACACCTCCTCGACGGCAACGATGCCGGCCTTGGCGTTCAGCGTGTCGAAGATCGTCTCGAACAGGATGAGATCGGCGCCGCCGTCGATGAGCCCCCTCGCCGCTTCGCCGTAGGCGGCGACCAGCTCGTCGAAGGAGATGTTGCGGAAGCCGGGATTGTTGACGTCGGGCGAGATCGACGCCGAGCGGTTGGTCGGGCCGATGGCGCCGGCGACGAAGCGCGGCCGGTCGGGCGTCTCCCTGGTCACCAGGTCGGCGGCCTCGCGCGCCAGCCGCGCGCCGGCGAGATTGAGCTCGTAGGCGTATTCCTCGAGCCCGTAGTCGGCCTGCGCGATGCGCGTCGAGGCGAAGGTGTTGGTCTCGACGATGTCGGCGCCGGCGCGGAAGTACTGCAGATGGAAGTCACGGATGGCGGCCGGCCTGGTCAGGATGAGCAGGTCGTTGTTGCCCTTGAGGTCGCGCGGCCAGTCCTTGAACCGCTCGCCACGGAAATCGGCTTCCGTGAGCTTCAGGCCCTGGATCAGCGTGCCCATGGCGCCGTCGATGACAAGAATGCGCTTGGCCGCGGCCGCGCGGATGCGCTCTTCGGCGGATGCAATCGGGGAGGACACGGCAGACATGGGATCACTCTCCCTGCTGAATGAATTCGAGGCGGTTGCCGAACGGATCGTAGACGTGGAAACGCCCGGCCGCGGCAATCTGACTGCGGTCGGCATCGAAGCCGCGGGCGTTCAGCGCCTTCTCCAGCGCGGCGATATCGCCGACGAGAAACCCCGGATGGGCGATCTTCGCCGGCTTGAAGTCGGGATCGACGCGGAAGTGGACCTGCTGGTGGCCGACGCCGACCCACAGGAAGGCGCGGCCGGCGACGGCCGGCGGCCGCTCGAGCTCGCGCAGGCCGAGCATCCCGACGTAGAAATCGCGACATGGCTGCTCGCCGCCGGGCGGGACCAGCAACTGGACGTGATCGAGGGCCAGTACGGTAGTCATGCGGCTGCCTCGCTGGCGGTGGCCTTGGCGGGCCGCAGGCCGAGCAGATGGCACACGGCATAGACCAGATCGGCGCGGTTCATCGTGGTGAAGTGGAACCGGGTGACGCCGCGATCGACGAGATCGAGCGCCTGTTCGGCCGCCACCGCCGCCGCCACCAACTGGCGCGTGGCAGGGTCATCTTCAAGGCCTTCGAAACGCGCAGCGAACCACGGCGGCACCGACGCCCCCGCCTTGGCGGCAAACTTCGCCGTCTGGGCGAAATTCAGGACCGGAATGAGCCCAGGCAAGACCGGCACATAGATGCCGGCGGCGTGGATCCGTTCGAGGTAGCGCTCGTAGAGGTCGTTGTCGAAGAAGAACTGGGTGATGAGACGATCGGCGCCGGCATCGACCTTGCGCTTGATGTTGTCGATCTCCACCGTCCAATCGCGGCTCTCGGGGTGGCGTTCGACGTAAGCCGAGGCCGAAATCTCCATGGCCGGATGGCGGCGCTTGATGCCGGCGATCAAGTCGGCAGCATGGCCATAGCCCTCCGGATGGGGAATGTACGGCGTGCCGACGCCGGCGACCGGATCGCCGCGGAGCGCCACGATGTGGCGCACCCCGATCGCCGCGTAGCCGTCGACGACGGCATCGACCTCGGCGCGGCTGGCGCCGACGCAGGTGAGATGCGCGGCAGGGGTCAGCGACGTCTCGGTGAGGATGCGTTTCACCGTGCCGTGGGTGCGCTCGCGCGTCGAGCCGCCGGCGCCATAGGTGACGGAGACAAAGGACGGCGAGAGCGGCGCCAGACGCTCGATCGAGCGCCACAGCGTCTCCTCCATCTGCTCCGTCTTCGGCGGGAAGAATTCGAACGACACCGCAAGGCGCCCGTCGGCGCCGACCACGCGGCTGTGACGATTGGCGGTATCCATCACGCCACCTCGCGCGCGCCGGCGACCGCGAGACGGCGGTCGCGCGCCAGCCACAGGGTCACGGTGAGCTTGCCGGTGGCATCGGCCGGCAGATCGACGGCGGAATCGAGCGCGAGCCCCGATGCCTCGATCCACTGGCGCATGGCAGGCTTGGCGATGCCGAGGCGGCGATGGGCATGCTTCTCGCGCAGGAATTCGAGATCGTGGGGCGCGAAGTCGACGACCAGCAGCCGGCCGCCGGGACGGAGCACGCGCGCCGCTTCGGCGATCGCGCGCTCGGGCTCGTCGAGGTAGTGCAGCACCTGATGGACGGTGACGACGTCGAACGAATTCTTGGCGAACGGCAGGTGCTGGATATCGCCGAGGCGGACCTGCGCATTGGCGACGTGGGCGCGATCGAGATTGGCGCGCGCGACGGCCAACATCGCGGCGGACGCATCGAGGCCGATGGCGCGGACCGCGAGCGGCGCCAGCAGCTCGAGCAGCCGGCCGGTACCGGTGCCGAGATCGAGCAGGCTGTCGAAGGCGCGGTCGCCGACCGCTTTCAGGATCGCGGCCTCGACGGCGGCATCGGCGATGTGAAGGGCGCGGATGGTATCCCAGTCCTCGGCGTTGTCGGCGAAGTAGCGCCGCGCCGACTCGGCGTGTTCCTGCTTGACGGAGGCCAGGCGCTCGCGGTCGCGGACCAGTACCGGGTCGCCGACATCGAGCAGGGCGAGCACATCGGCGGCGAGCCGGCGCGCCGTGCCGCCGTCGGTGAGGCGATAGAACACCCACGCCCCCTCCGGGTAGCGGTCGATGAGGCCGGCTTCGGACAGGAGCTTGAGGTGGCGCGAGATGCGCGGCTGCGACTGGCCGAGGATGGCGGTGAGGTCCTTCACCGTCAGTTCCGCCTCGCGGAGCAGCGCCAGGACGCGAAGACGCGTCGGCTCCCCCGCCGCCTTGAGCGCGGTCAGAACGGTATCGAGTGGCAATGCCGGTGCCGGAGCGGCCATGTTCGCCTCGCGAGACATATAAAGATATACTTATACGTATCGCAAGGCGAGCGCAAGCCCGATCGCCTAAGCCTTTACGGCGACGAGGAAAAGGCGCGGGAACGGAAATATGACACGGCCATCGACCTGTACTGGATAAGCCTCGGCGACGGCGGACTGGTAGGCCGCGAGGTAGGCCGACCGTTCGTCCGCGCTCAGGCGGTCGAGGTAGGGCCGGAGCCCGGTGCCCTTCACCCATTCGACGATCTCGGCGGCGCCGGCGAGCACATGCTGATAGGTCGTCCGCCAGATATCGAGGCGGACGGCGAGCGGCTTCAGCCGGTCGTAGTAAGCGCCGACGGGTGGGATTGTGTCGCGCGCGATCGGCGTCGCGAATTTCGCGGCAAAGGGGGCGCGCATCGCGACCTCGCGCATCAGGACGTGCGACGGCTCGCCGAGATTATCCGGCACCTGCATGGCGAGCACGCCGCCTGGCGCCAGCGCGCCGATGAGCCGGGCCAGCACCGATACATGGTCCGGCACCCACTGGAAGACGGCATTGCCGAACATCAGGTCGACCGGAACTTCAGGCGTCCACGTCGCGA
>JBEHXS010000228.1:0-3776 GCA_048498575.1 Pseudomonadota bacterium | reverse complement strand
ATCAGGCTTGGCGAGCAGGCGGTCGGCCTCGGCCGACTTCAACAGAGTCATGCCGGCAGTTGTAGCGATATTCGCGACGACTTGGGACCGTCCGCCGGCTGCGGGAGCTAGATCGTGCCCTTGGCGGCAGCGGCGGCCAGCCGGATGCGGATATCGTCAGCGGCCTGGGTGGCAGCGCGGTCCTCCGCATCGATCCGGGCGCGGGTGTTGGCATATTCCTGCGTGATGCGGTCGAAGGAGGCGGTGCCGCGGCTCGTGCCTCTGAGCACGATCTGGCCGGTGGCCAGTGAGGTGACCTCATAGGTCGCCGAAACGGTAAGCGAATAGGCCGGCGCGGTTTCGATGGGCGTTACGCCGAGCGCGCTCTCCGCAGAAGTGACGATCAGCGTCATGCGATAGAGGGGCGTCGTCGGGTCTGCACCGCCATCGAGGTCGAAGATCAGCTTGTTGCGGACGACCTGCGCGACGCGCGTGTCGACCGGGTCGATGGTCACCTCGGCAAATTTCGTCGTCACGGCGGCGCCGCTCGGCGACGGCGCGTAGAGCGGCTGGACGGTACAGGCCGAGAGGAAGAGGGCGGCCGCTATCCCGGCCAGGCCGGCGGCGTGTCGCAGGCGATCAGACAACGACATTGACGATCCTCTTCGGCACGACGACGACTTTCTTCGGCGCCTGGCCGTCCAGAGCGCGACGGACCGCATCGAGGGCAAGCGCAGCCTTCTCGACCTCAGCTTGGGGCGCGTCGGCGGCGATTGTCAATTCGCCACGTTTCCGGCCGTTGACCTGCACCGGCAGGGTCACCGTGTCCTCGGCGATCAGGGCCCGGTCGACTACCGGCCACGGCCGCATCGCCATCAGATCGGTGTGGCCAAGCGCAGTCCAGCACTCCTCGGCGAGATGCGGCATCATCGGCGCCATCATGTGGACGAGGATTTCGAGCGCCTCGGAGATTGCCGCCGTCATCGCGGCGTCGGGGGCCGGATTGGCGACGGCTTGCGAAATGGCGTTGGTCAACTCGTAGATGCGCGCCACGGCGACGTTGAAGCGCAGCGAGCGGATCGCGTCCTCCGCCGCCGCCAGCGCACGATGCGCCGATTTGCGAAGCGCCAGCGCGTCGGCGCCGTTCGATACCGGCCGGCTCGCCGCGGGGTGCGACGGCCATTCCGACACCAGCCGCCAGACGCGCTGGACGAAACGGAAGGCGCCCGAGACGCTTTCCTCGGTCCAGATGACGTCGCGGTCAGGCGGCGAATCCGACAGCATGAACCAGCGCGCTGTGTCGGCGCCGTAGGTCGTCATGATGTCGCTCGGGTCGATGGTGTTGCGCTTCGATTTCGACATCTTCTCGATGCCGCCGATCTCGACTTCCTCGCCGGTCTTCAGGTCGTAAGCACGGCGGCGCTCGCCTTCGCCCTCGATGCGGATCTCCGCCGGCGAGGCCCAGGTGCCGTCGCCGTGGCGGTACGTCTCGTGCACCACCATGCCCTGTGTGAACATGCCGGCAAACGGCTCGTCGAGGCCGACGTAGCCGGCAAGCTTCATGGCGCGGGTGAAGAAGCGCGAATAGAGCAGATGCAGGATCGCGTGCTCGATGCCGCCAATGTACTGGTCGACCGGCAGCCAGTGGTCAGCGGCCTTGCGGTCGATCGCCGGCTCGGCGTGCGGGGCCGTGAAACGCGCGAAGTACCACGACGAATCGACGAAGGTGTCCATCGTGTCGGTCTCGCGCACGGCCGGCTTGCCGCAGATCGGGCAGGGGACGTGCTTCCACGTCGGGTGGCGGTCGAGCGGGTTACCCGGCTTGTCCAGCGTGACGTCGTCGGGGAGCCGCACCGGCAGATCCTGTTCCGGCACCGGCACGACGCCGTGCTCGTCGCAATGGATCACGGGGATCGGACAGCCCCAGTAGCGCTGGCGCGAGATGCCCCAATCGCGAAGGCGGTAGTTGACCTGGCGCACGCCCTGCGGCGCGCCGAACAGCATCGTCTTTTCAAGGCGTTGCGCTACCGCCTCCTGGGCGTCGGCCACCGACATGCCGTCGAGGAAATCGGAGTTGATGAGCTCGCCGTCCTCGACATAGGCCTCCTTGCCGGAACCGAATTGCTCCAGCCAGACGACGAGGTCGTTGTCGCTGTCGAAGGTATCGACAGGGGCCACCACCGGCCGGATCGGCAGGTCGTACTTGGTCGCGAAATCATAGTCGCGCTGGTCGTGCGCCGGGCAGCCGAAGATCGCGCCGGTGCCGTATTCCATGAGCACGAAATTCGCGATGTACACCGGCAGCTCCTCGCCCTCGGCGAAGGGATGAGCGACCCGGAGGCCGGTGTCGTAGCCCATCTTCTCGGCGGTCTCGATTGCCGCGGCCGACGTTCCGGTGCGGTGGCACTCCTCGATGAAGTGCACGACCTTCGGATCGTTGGCGGCGAGCGCCGTCGCAATCGGATGGTCGGGCGAGATGGCGATGAAGCTCGCGCCGAAGAGCGTGTCGTGGCGCGTGGTGAAGACTTCCACTGTCTCGAAGCCGGCATCGCCGACGATCTCGGGCTCGCCGACGAACGGAAAGCGGACGCGCATACCCTCCGACTTGCCGATCCAGTTCCGCTGCATCAGGCGGACCTTCTCCGGCCAGCGGTCGAGGGTATCCAGCGCCGTGAGCAGCTCGTCGCTGTAGGCGGAAATCTTGAAGAACCACTGGGTCAGCTCGCGCTGCTCGACGACGGCGCCGGAGCGCCAGCCGCGGCCGTCGATCACCTGCTCGTTGGCGAGCACGGTCTGGTCGACCGGGTCCCAGTTCACTTTCGATTTCTTGCGGTAGGCGAGGCCGCGCGACAGCAGGTCGAGAAACAGCTTCTGCTGGCGGGCGTAATATTCCGGGTCGCAGGTCGCGATCTCGCGCTTCCAGTCGAGCGAGAGGCCCATCATCTGGAGCTGGCCGCGCATCGCGGCGATGTTGTCGTAGGTCCACTTCGCCGGGTTGATGCGGTTCTGCATCGCGGCGTTCTCGGCCGGCAGGCCGAAGGCGTCCCAGCCCATCGGGTGGAGCACGGCGTGGCCCTTGGCCCGCATGTAGCGGGCGATGACGTCGCCCATCGTGTAATTGCGGACGTGGCCCATGTGGATGCGCCCCGACGGATAGGGGAACATCTCGAGCACGTAATATTTCGGCCGCGGGTCGTCGTTGGCGGTCTCGAAGATGCGCTTTTCGGCCCACGCCTGCTGCCAGCGGGGCTCCGCTTCACGCGGATTGTAACGTTCTGTGGCCATAGGGTTTTGTGCTGAGGTCCGGCCGGGATAGTGGTGGCGGACCTTCACCAGAATCATGGCGGCGGGTCAACGGGGAGCGCGTTTTCGAATGATGCCGGCGGATCGGGACGGGAATGCAGCCACAGCCGGTCTTGCCAACGTTCAGCGGCGCGTCGCCGAGGCGGAAAGGCATGCCGGCCGGCCGGCCGGTTCGGTCCGCCTGATCGCCGTCTCCAAGACGTTCGGCGCCGACGCCATCCGGCCGGTGCTGGAGGCCGGCCAGCGCGATTTCGGCGAGAACCGGGTGCAGGAGGCCAAGGCCAAATGGCCGGAACTGCGGTCAGCCTATCCCGACCTCCGGCTGCACCTGATCGGACCGCTACAGTCCAACAAGGCGGCCGAGGCGGTGGCGCTGTTCGACGCCATCCATACGGTCGACCGCGACAAGATTGCCGAAGCGGTGGCCGCGGAGATGCGCAAGCAGGAGCGGCAACTTCGTCTCCTCGTTCAGGTCAACACCGGCGAGGAACCGC
>JBEHXS010000227.1:0-3818 GCA_048498575.1 Pseudomonadota bacterium | reverse complement strand
GGCGACGAAAGCGACGACGACGGCCGCCTGCCGCCGATGGAGCAAGGCGACCGCCTGGCCGAACACGGCGTCGCCGTCGACAAGCACTTCACCGAGCCGCCGCCGCGCTATACCGAGGCGACGCTGATCAAGAAGATGGAAGAGCTGGGCATCGGCCGTCCGTCGACCTACGCCGCGACGCTCACCGTGCTCCGCGATCGCGGTTACGTACGCCTCGACAAGCGTCAGCTCATCCCCGAGGACAAGGGCCGCCTGGTCACCGCGTTCCTGCAGTCGTTCTTCGACCGCTACGTCGAATACGACTTCACCGCCGACCTCGAGGAGAAGCTCGACAAGATCTCCAACGGCGACCTCAAGTGGCGGGACGTGCTGCGCGACTTCTGGCAGCAGTTTTCCTCCGACGTCGACAAGACGAAGGACCTCCGCGTCTCCGAGGTGCTCGACGTGCTCAACGAGCTGCTCGGCCCGCACATCTTCCCGGCGCGCGCCGATGGCGGCGACCCGCGCCAGTGCCCGAACTGCGGCACCGGCCGCCTGTCGCTGAAGCTCGGCAAGTTCGGCGCCTTCATCGGCTGCTCGAACTATCCCGAGTGCCGCTACACCCGCCAGCTCGCGATGAACGGCGAGAACGGCGGCGCTGATTTCGGCGCCGACGGCAAGGAGCTGGGTGAGGATCCGGAGACCAGCCTCAAGGTGACGCTGCGTTCCGGCCGCTTCGGCCCCTATCTCCAGCTCGGCGAGCAGGGCGAGGACAAGAGCGCCAAGCCCAAGCGGGCTTCCATCCCGCGCGGCTGGGAGGTCAACGACATCGACCTTGAGCGCGCGCTCTCGCTTCTCCGCCTGCCGCGTGAAGTCGGCGTCCACCCCGAGGACGGCAAGCCGATCACCGCCGGCATCGGCCGCTACGGGCCGTTCGTCCTCCACGAAGGCACGTTCGCCAATCTCGATTCCGTCGATGAAGTCTTCACCGTCGGCATCAACCGCGCCGTCGATCTCATCGCCCAGAAGAAGGCCGGCGGCGGTCGCCGCGGCCGCGGCACGCCCGCCGCCCTGAAGGATCTCGGTGACCATCCGGACGGCGGCGGCAAGGTGACCGTGCGCGAAGGCCGCTACGGACCCTATGTCAACCACGGCAAGGTCAACGCCACGCTGCCGCGAGGCGCCGACCCGCAGGCGGTGACCCTGGCGGAGGCGCTGGAGCTGATCGCTGCGCGCGCCGGCAAGGCCAAACCGTCACGCGCGCGCTCTACAAAGAAAACCACCACCAAGGCCGTCGGCGAAACCAAGCCGAAGGCCAGACCCAAACGCACAAAGAAGGTCGCCGAACCGGAACCGGTAGACGGCTGACCGATACGAAAGAAACCAACTAACTTGAACCAACAGACCAAAGACAAACCCCAAAAGAACAAGCGGAAGAAGCCGCACCGGCCCGAACTCCCCTCCCGCGAGCAGGTGCTCGCTTTCATCGCCGACCATCCCGGAGAAACCGGCAAGCGCGAGATCGCGCGCCACTTCGGCATCACCGGCGCGCAGCGCATCCCGCTGAAGGCGATGCTGAAGGAACTGGCGGCCGACGGCGCCGTCGAAAGCCGCGGCCGCAAGCTCAAGCGGCCGGGCGACATCCCCGAAGTCACCGTGCTCGAAATCACCGGCCGCGACCGCGACGGCGAGCTCATCGCCGCCCCGACCGAATGGCCGGAAGAGGCTGGCGACGCCCCGGCCATCGCCATTGCCCCGGCGCGCGGCAGGGAGGCGCCGGCGCCCGGCGTCGGCGACCGCGTGCTGGCGCGGCTGGCGCAGCGTCCGGACGGATGGAGCGCCCGCGTCCTCAAGGTGCTGGAGAAGCAGCCGCTCGCCGTGCTCGGCGTCATCCGCGGCGCCCGCGTCGAGCCGATCAGCAAGAAGCAGAAGGAGCTGGCCCTCGACCCCGCCGACGTCGGCAAGGCCAAGGACGGCGACCTCGTCACTCTTCGCGTCACCACCGCCGGCCGCTTCGGCGTCGAACGCGCGAAGATCGCCGAAGTCCTCGGCTCGGCGCGTGGCGAGAAGGCGGTCTCCATGATCGCCATTCATGCCCACGAGATTCCGCACGTCTTCCCGTCCGCCGTGCTGTCCGAGGCCGATGAGGCGGGCCCCGCATCCCTGCAATACCGCGAGGATTGGCGCCATGAGCCGCTCCTCACCATCGACCCGCCCGACGCCAAGGACCACGACGACGCGGTAATGGCCGTGCCGGACGGCAGCCCGGACAATCCCGGAGGGACGATCGTCACGGTCGCGATCGCCGATGTCGGCTGGTACGTACGGCCCCATTCCGCCCTCGACCGCGAGGCGCTGAAGCGCGGCAACTCGGTTTATTTCCCGGACCGCGTCGTCCCGATGCTGCCCGAGCGCATCTCGAACGACCTCTGCTCGCTCCGCGAGGGCGAGGACCGGCCGGCGATCGCCGTGCGTATGGTCTTCGCTGCCGACGGGCGCAAGAAGAGCCACCGCTTCCACCGCATCATGATGCGATCGCTGGCGAAGCTTTCGTACCAGCAGGCGGAGGACGCCTTCGAAGGCCGCCCCGGCCACCTGACTCAAGACGTGAGGAATGCGCTCGCAAACCTCTGGGCCGGCTACGAAATCCTGAAGCGCGGACGCGACGCCCGCGAGCCGCTCGACCTCGACCTGCCCGAGCGCAAGGTGATCGTCGGCAAGGACGGCGCCATCGAGCGCATCGTCGTGCCAGCGCGCCTGGAAGCCATGCGCCTGATCGAGGAGATGATGATCCAGGCGAACGTCGCCGCCGCCGAGACGCTGGAGGCGCGGAAGTCGCCGCTCGTCTATCGCATCCACGACGCGCCCTCGATGGCGAAGCAGGAAGCGCTCCGCGACTTCCTGAAGTCGATCGAGCTGTCGTTCCCCAAGGGCGGCAACCTCCGGCCCTCGCACTTCAACCACATCCTTGAGCGCGCCAGCGGCAGCGAGAACGGCCCCCTGCTCCACGAGGTCGTGCTGCGCACGCAGGCGCAGGCCGAGTACAGCCCGGAGAACATCGGCCACTTCGGCCTCAACCTCCGCCGCTACGCTCACTTCACCTCGCCGATCCGCCGCTACGCCGACCTGATCGTCCACCGCGCGCTGATCCGTGCGCTCGATTTCGGCCCGGGCGGATTGCCCGACGGCATCGAAGCGCAACTCCCGGAGATCGCCGCGCAGATATCGGCCGCCGAGCGCCGCGCCATGGCGGCTGAGCGTGAGACCATCGACCGCCTCGTCGCCTATTGGCTGGCCGACCGCGTCGGCGCGAGCTTCAGCGGGCGCATCGCCGGCGTCACCCGCGCCGGCCTATTCGTGAAGCTGGCGGAGACCGGCGCCGACGGCTTCGTGCCCATGCGCACGCTGGGCTCGGAATTCTTCGTTTACGATGAGGCCCGCCACGCCGTGATCGGCTCGCGCTCCGGCGAGATGTACCGGCTCGGCGACACCGTCGAGGTCAAGCTGGTGGAAGCCGCGCCGCTCGCCGGCGCCCTCCGCTTCGAGATGATCTCGGAAGGCCGCGTGCTGCCGAAGCGCGACCGGCCGAAACCCGAGGCAAAGCACCGCTTCGGCGGCCGCCGCTAGGCGCCGCGCGCAACCCTGCCGCAGTGTCGCAGACCATTGCGCCCGGTGCCCCGGAAGCCCATTTTGTAGGCATGAGCGACACCCACCCCATCGACCCCGAACTTGCGGCGCTCGAGCCGCGTCCGCTCTGGCGGTCGATGGCGCGCGGTTTCATCGGCCGTTGCCCGCATTGCGGCAGGGGGCGTCTCTTCCGTGCGTTCCTGAAGCCGGTG
>JBEHXS010000226.1:0-3829 GCA_048498575.1 Pseudomonadota bacterium | reverse complement strand
CGGCCTCTGGCTCCGGGTCGCCGGCGGCAAGGTGCTGTGGATCTATTCGGCGCTGTTCGAGGTCGCCCTTCACACGATTTTCGTCGCCACTTTCGGGCCTGACCTGCCGGTGGTCGTCTTCCACCTCGCCACCCTCGTCATTTTCCTTGTGCTTACCATCATTGCCTGGCGCCAACATCGTCACTAAACCGGAAACACGAGCGATTCCAAGCAATTGCGGGTAGTCCGGTAGCCGTTCGTTAAGCGTGGTGCTTAAGCTCATTTTTAGCCGCGTGCCGTACGTTGGGTCTCACAGAGCAGGAAAACACCTGCCAACAGTGAGGCGAACATGGTTACGGCAAAAAGGGCAGTCGAGGCTGTCGCGCAGCCTGCTCTGCAGCAGGTTGAGTTGAAGCCCCTCTACATGGAGGCGTTGACGCTGGTTGAGCGTCTGCATCGACGCCTCCTCGACGTCATCAAGGACGAATTCGACCGCGCCGGTCGTTCGGACGTGAACAGCGTGCAGGCGCTGCTCCTGTTCAACATCGGCGGCTCGGAGCTCACGGCCGGGGAGCTGCGCACCCGCGGCTACTACCTCGGCTCCAACGTCTCCTACAATCTCAAGAAGCTCGTGGAGATGGGGTACATCCACCACCAGCGCTCGCGCATGGACCGCCGCTCGGTCCGCGTCAGCCTGACGGAGAAGGGCCAGGACGTCGCCAAGATCGTCAACGCCCTCTACGAGCGCCACATCCGTTCGATCGATCAGGTCGGCGGCATCACGTCGGCGGATTTCCACGACCTCAATCGCTCGCTGCAGCGTCTCGAGCGGTTCTGGACCGACCAGATCCTCTACCGGCTCTAAGCGGCCTCTTTCCGAAGCGTCATCCGGAGCCCGGCGCCCCAAGCGCCGGGCTCTTTCGTTTTTCGCGCGGCTTTATGTTGCGCCGCGAAAGCGCCATACTGGACGCGCAGGGGAGGGTGCTGCTTCGCGCGCGCTCACATTGCCGCGAGCAGACGATTTCCGCCTTGTTTGCCTTGTTGTATGGCGGATGCACCCATGATAGCCCGCTCAAGCAGGGCGTACGACAAGGTTGCGGCATTGCACGCTCGGATCGGCACCTCCATGATTTCGTTCGGCGACACCTCTATGGCGCGTTTCGTGCGTCCGCTCGGCATCGCCGCTGCGGCGCTCATTGGACTGGCCACGACGACTTCGCTGGCGGCGGCGCAGGACCCGATCAACGAGGTTCTCCAGAACGGCAACGCCGAGTGGTCGGACACGTTTGACGCTGCGTCCGTTGGAGCGGCCGACGTGCGCACCTCCATTCCGACCCTGTCGCCCGAAATTCTCGCTCCGATGCAGGCGGCGATCGCGCAGTACTCTCAGATCGCGGCGCGTGGCGGCTGGCCGACGGTGCCCGCCGACAAGGCGCTGAAGATCGGCATGAGCGATCCCGCGGTCGCGATTCTGCGCCAGCGCCTGGCGATCACCGGCGACCTTCCGCCGGAAGCCGGCGCGTCGCAATCCACCGTGTTCGATTCGTATGTCGATGCGGCCGTCCGGCGCTTCCAGGCGCGGCACGGCATTCAGCCTGACGGCGTCGTCGGCACCTCGACGTTCGCGGCCCTGAACATTCCGGTTGGCCTCCGGCTGACCCAGCTCGCCAACAACCTGACCCGCCTCAAGGCGTTCCTGTCGAAGCCGCTGCCGCCGCGCTACATCATGGTCAACATTCCGGCGGCCAGCGTCGAGGCGGTAGAGAACGGCGTCGTCGTCCAGCGCCACACCGCCGTCGTCGGCAAGCCCGACCGCCCGTCGCCGATCGTCAATTCCAAGGTCAGCGAGATCAACTTCCATCCGTACTGGACGGTGCCCGCGTCGATCATCAAGAAAGACCTGATCCCGCTGATGCAGAAGGACCCCACGTATCTCGCGACGTGGAAGATCCGCGTCTTCGACAAGAAGGGGCAGGAGATCCAGCCGGAGCAGATCAACTGGCAGACCGACGACGCGACGAACTACATGTTCAAGCAGGACCCGGGCGACCAGAATTCGCTGGGCATCGTGAAGATCAACTTCGCCAGCCCGGAAGGCGTGTACATGCACGATACGCCGCACAAGGGCACCTTCAACGACGACTACCGCTTCGATTCGTCGGGCTGCGTGCGCGTGCAGAACATCCGTGAGCTGATCCAGTGGATCCTGCGCGATACGCCGAGCCAGACGCCCGACGTCATCGAGCATGAATTCGCGGATGGCCAGCGGATGGACGTGAAGGTCACCAATCCGGTGCCGCTGCACTGGGTTTACATCACCGCCTGGTCGACCACCGACGGCATCGTCAACTTCCGCGACGACATCTACAACCTCGACGGGTTGGAGCAGTATTCCGACGGCGGCGCGGCCGGCGACACCACGGTTATAGCCCCGACCACCACCGCGGCGACGACCAGCGGCTAAGGCATACCAGCCATTCCATGTCCGCCGTTCTTGGCGGACATCGGCAGTTCGTGGTAACCCCGGCTGCAACCCTGTAGGCCAACAGGAAAGCCGCCCATGTCGATGACCGATTCCCGCCCGCGCGCCGGCGGCAACGCCTTCTTTTCCGCCACGCTTGCCGAGGCCGATCCCGAGATCGCTGCCGCGATCCAGGGCGAGCTCGGCCGCCAGCAACACGACATCGAGCTGATCGCCTCCGAGAATATCGTCTCGCGCGCCGTGCTCGAGGCGCAGGGCTCGGTGCTCACCAACAAGTATGCCGAGGGCTATCCCGGCAAGCGCTACTACGGCGGCTGCGAGTGGGTGGACATCGCCGAGACGCTGGCGATCGAGCGCGCCAAGAAGCTGTTCGGCGCGAAGTTCGCCAACGTCCAGCCGAATTCCGGCAGCCAGATGAACCAGGCCGTGTTCCTGGCGCTGCTTACGCCGGGCGACACCTTCATGGGTCTCGATCTCGCCGCCGGTGGCCACCTGACGCACGGCTCGGGCGTCAACATGAGCGGCAAGTGGTTCAAGGTCGCGTCGTACGGTGTGCGCCGCGAGGACCAGCAGCTCGACTACGACGAGATCCAGCGCCTCGCCGAGCAGGCGAAGCCGAAGCTGATCATCGCGGGCGGCACTGCCTATTCGCGCGTCTGGGATTTCCGCCGCTTCCGCGAGATCGCCGATTCGGTTGGCGCCTGGCTCATGGTCGACATGGCGCACTTCGCCGGGCTGGTCGCCGGCGGCGTCCACCCGTCGCCGGTGCCGCACGCCCACGTCGTCACTTCGACCACGCACAAGTCGCTGCGCGGTCCGCGCGGCGGTCTCATCCTCACCAACGACGAGGACATGGCGAAGAAGATCAACTCGGCCGTCTTCCCCGGCCTGCAGGGCGGGCCGCTGATGCATGTCATCGCCGCGAAGGCGGTGGCCTTCGGCGAGGCGTTGCGTCCGGATTTCAAAGTGTACGCGAAGAACGTCGTCGAGAACGCCCGTGCGCTCGCCGACCAGCTCAAGTCGCAGGGCTTCGACATCGTCTCCGGCGGCACCGACAATCACCTGATGCTGGTCGATCTCCGGCCGAAGCGGGTGAAGGGCAACGTCTCCGAGAAGGCGCTGGTCCGCGCCGGCCTCACCTGCAACAAGAACGGCATCCCGTTCGATCCGGAGAAGCCGTTCGTCACCTCCGGCATCCGCCTCGGCACGCCGGCGGGCACGACACGCGGCTTCGGCGTCGCCGAGTTCCAGGAAGTCGGTCGCCTCATTGCCGAGGTGCTCGACGCCGTGGCGCAGTCGGAGGACGGCTCGGCGCCGCTGGTCGAGGCCGCCGTCAAGCAGAAGGTGCGCGCGCTCACCCACCGCTTC
>JBEHXS010000225.1:0-3863 GCA_048498575.1 Pseudomonadota bacterium | reverse complement strand
CAACACGACGCGCGGCCATCGCTTCATGGCGCCGGATGCCTTCACCGTGCGCCGCTTCGACGACTACCTGACCAAGCTCGAGCAGGCGAAGGTCGTGCTCGACGCCGGGCGGCGGAAGCAGATGATCCTCGCCGATGCGCGTTCGCGCGCGCTGGCGGCGGGGCTCGAGCTGGTCGAGGACGAGGCGCTGCTCGAAGAAGTCGCGGGGCTGGTCGAGTGGCCGGTCGTGCTGATGGGCTCGTTCGACGAGGCGTTCCTCGAAATTCCGCCGGAAGTCATCCGTACGACCATCCGCGCCAACCAGAAGTGCTTCGTGCTGCGTCATCACGACGGGCGGCTGGCGAACCGGTTCATCACGGTCGCCAACATCGAGGCGAGCGATGACGGCGAGGCGATCGTGGCCGGCAACCAGCGCGTCATCCGCGCCCGCCTGTCCGACGCGCGACACTTCTGGGAGACGGACCTGAAGCCGCTGCCGGACTATCGCGACAGCGGCCTGAAGCCGCTCGACCAGCGGCTGCAGAAGCTGCGCGACCTCGGGATCGTGTTTCACGAGAAGCTGGGAACACAAGGCGAGCGCGTCGACCGGATTGCGACGCTGGCGAAGGAAATCGCGCCGCTGGTCGGCGCCGATCCTGAGAAGGCCGAGCGGGCGGCATTGCTCGCCAAGGCTGATCTGGTCTCCGAGATGGTCGGCGAATTCCCCGAGTTGCAGGGGCTGATGGGCCGCTACTACGCGGCAAAGCAAGGCGAGGACAAATCAGTCGCGACCGCCGTTGAGGATCACTACAAGCCGGTCGGCCCCAACGACCGCGTCCCGACCGATCCCGTCGCCATCGCGGTTGCGCTGGCCGACAAGCTCGACACGCTGGTTGGTTTTTGGGCGATCGACGAAAAGCCGACGGGGAGCAAGGACCCATATGCGTTGAGGCGAGCGGCGCTGGGCGTGATCCGCATCGTGCTGTCGAACGCTCTGCGCTTGCCGCTGCGCCGCACATTCGCCGCGACTGCTGCTGCCGCGTTCGATGCGGTCGATGAAGCGAAGTCGCTCACGGGCATACCGGCTGCTCTGGCCGCCTACCAGGCGACCGCCGCGCTCCCCGGCGCCAAGAACACGGCATCCGAAGCGAGCCTGTTCGCAGGTGTCGTCCGCAAAGGTTGGGCGGTTCTCGACGAGGATGACGAGTCAGCTTTTTTCAATGGCCAACGCTTGATGGAAGCGGAGGGCTTGTTGAGCCCGCTCTTCCTTGATCTCCTCGCCTTCTTCGCCGATCGCCTGAAAGTCCAGCTTCGCGAACAGGGCGCGCGGCACGATCTCGTGGATGCCGTCTTCGCGCTCGGCGACCAGGACGACCTGCTGCTGATCGTCCGGCGTGTCGAGGCCCTCGGCAAATTCCTCGACACCACGGACGGGCAGAACCTGCTCGCCGGCTATAAACGCGCGGCGAACATCCTGCGTGACGAGGAGAAGAAGTCGGGCGCTGCCTTTGCCGGCGCGGTGGACGCCAAGTTGCTGACGGACGCCGAGGAGCGGTCGCTGGATGCCGCCTTGAATGCGGCGGTACCGGCCGTGACCGCCGCGGTCGCGAAGGAAGACTTCGCCGGCGCGATGACCGCATTGGCGCAACTCCGCCAGCCGGTCGATGCCTTCTTCGAGAAGGTGCGGGTGAATGCCGACGACCCGGCGGTGCGCGCCAACCGGCTCAGGCTGCTGAACCGGCTCCGCGAGGCGACGCTTGCCGTCGCGGACTTCTCCAAGATCGCGGGATGAGAAGGCAAGAGCCGGCGGTTTCTCCGGCTCTCGAATGCGCGACTAGAACCAGTAGGGCGGCACCCCGTAGTACTCGTACATCTGCAGCTCGCGGGTGCGATCGCCGAGGTCGATCTTGTCGTCGGCCATCAGGTGGGGCGCCGCCTTGAGCTGGTCGTCGCTGATGTCGACCTCATAGCCGGCGATCTTCGGGTTATAGGCAAGCAGCGACCACGGGATCGGATAGGACTCCTGTCCGAGGCCGAGGAAGCCGCCGAAGTTCATCACGGCATAAGCGGCCTGGCCGCTGCGCTTGTCGATCATGATGCGGACGATGTGGCCGACGCGTTCTCCGCCGGGGCGATAGACCGCCGTGCCCTGGACGCGGTCGCTACCGATCAGCTCGTGTGGCTTCTCTGGCGTCAGTGCGTTTTCGAGGGTCATGCCGGTGTCAGTGGAAGTCATCAGCTTCATCTCCTGCTGAGAACTGGCGACCCACTATAACGCGATAATGCGGAAATCGTTCTCCTCCTTGTTCGGCATTTGGGAACAAGTCAGGCGCGCCCACCGTTATTTACGGCCCCGGGGCCAAGGAGAAACGACCATGACGTTCGGTTTGCTGACCATCCAGCCGCTTGTGGCTTTGATCGCCGGGATACTCATCCTGCTGATGCCGCGGCTGCTCAACTACATCGTCGCGATCTACCTGATCGTGGTCGGCGTGCTCGGCCTGTGGCCGGGGATCTTCGGCGGCGGGACGCCGGTCTAGCGAGTTTTCCTAGCCGATCTCGACGACGAGCCGGCCGCGGACCTTGCCGGCGACGATGTCGTGGGCGGCGTTGACGACGCCGTCGAGCGGCATTTTCGTCGTGGCTTCGGCGAGCAGATTGCGGTCGACGTCGCGGGCAAGGCGCTGCCACGCCGCTACGCGCTCGGCACGCGGCGCACGCACCGATTCGATCCCCGCCAGCGTGACGCCGCGCAGAATGAACGGCGCGACCGAGGTGGCGAGCTCCATACCGGTGACATTGCCGCAGGCGGCAACGATCCCGCGCTCGCGCGTCATGGACAGCGTGTTGGCAAGCACCACGCCGCCGACCGCATCGATGGCGCCGGCCCAGCGTTCCTTCGCCAATGCCTTCGGCGGCGCCTGAAGCTCGGCGCGATCGAGGATCTCGGTGGCACCGAGCTTGCACAGGTAGTCGTGCTCGTGGACGCGGCCGGTGAGGGCGTGGACTGTGTAGCCGAGGCGGGCGAGCAGCATGGTCGCGATCGAGCCAAGGCCGCCGGACGCGCCGGTGACGAGCACCGGGCCGGTGTCTGGCTTCAGGCCATGCCGTTCGAGCGCCAGCACGGCGAGCATCGCAGTATAGCCGGCGGTGCCGAGCGCCATGGTTTCGGCGGCCGTCAGTCCGTCCGGCAGCGGGATCAGCCAGTCGCCGTTGACGCGGGCGATCTGGCTATACGCGCCGTAGTGCACCTCGCCGACGCCCCAGCCGTTGAGCAGGACGCGGTCGCCCCCTTTCCACACCGGATTGCGCGAGGCGATGACGGTGCCGGCGAAATCGACGCCCGGGATCATCGGAAAGCGGCGCACGACCGGCAGCTTGCCGGTGATGGCGAGGCCGTCCTTGTAGTTGACCGTCGAGTATTCGACGCGGACGTCGACATCGCCCGGCATCAAGGCGTCAGGCGTGAGCTCCGTGAAGGCGACGCTCTGCTGCTTCGCCGCTTCGTCGCGGGTGATCAGAAGGGCCCTGAACCGGTCCATGGACGCTCCGCTCGTTCCCGCCGATGCGGGGGCTTGGGTGGCGGAAGCTACACGGAACCAGCAGGCGGCGCGAACACCCGAACCGGTAGGTGCCCGCGACGGTTAGTAGCCGCCGGCCGCGGCCGCTTCGATGCGGGCGACGCCCTTCTCGCGGATCGGCAGGTGGACGAGCGCGGCGAATACGCTGAGCGCCACGGACAGCCACCACACGATGTCGTAGGAGCCGGTGCGATCGTAAAGGAAGCCGCCGAGCCAGACGCCGAAGAACGACCCGACCTGGTGGGACAGGAAGACGAAGCCGAACAGCGTGGCGAGGTAGCGCGTGCCGAACATCACGGCGAC
>JBEHXS010000224.1:0-3876 GCA_048498575.1 Pseudomonadota bacterium | reverse complement strand
GAGCCGCGTCCGCTCTGGCGGTCGATGGCGCGCGGTTTCATCGGCCGTTGCCCGCATTGCGGCAGGGGGCGTCTCTTCCGTGCGTTCCTGAAGCCGGTGGCGCAGTGCTCCGTCTGCGGCGAGGACTACAGCCACCAGCGCGCCGACGACGCACCGCCCTACTTCACGATGGTGCTGGTCGGCCACATCCTGGTGCCAGTCATCCTGGCGGTGCAGCTCACGACCCAGCTCACCGTTTATGAGCACTTGGCGCTCTGGCTGCCGCTCACCGCGATACTGACGATCGGGCTGCTCCAGCCGGTGAAGGGCGCGGTCATCGCCGTCCAGTGGGCGATCCGCATGCACGGCTTCGATGGCGAAGAAGGCGAGGACGGACCGGGCGGTCAGTTCTTGCCGTCGAACACCGGATTGGCGATCAAGTAGACCTTGCCGTAGTCCTGCGGGTCTTCGAACGACACCGGCGCCGTCACGAAAATCTTGCGGTCGCCGTCGATCAGCGCGGCCGCCGTCGTGAACTGCTCCGGAAACCCGATGATCGCCTTCAGCTTGGCGTCCGGTCCGACGACGATCAGCCGTCCACCCCCGTATTCCGCGATGTAGAGATTGCCGGCGTGATCCATGGCGAGCCCGTCCGGCCCGACCTCCCAGCCGCGCTTCGGATCCGCGCCGACGACATCGTCCAGCCTGAGAAACACGCGCGTGCCGGAAAGCGAGCCGTCCGCCGCGACGTCGTAGAGCAGGATGCGCCGCGACAGGTGCTCCGAGACGTAGAGCAGCGTCCCGTCGGGCGACAGCGCGACGCCGTTGGAATAGTGGATGCCGTCGGCAAGCCGCGTCAGCCTGCCGTCGGGCGCGAGGTAAAGCACCCCGCCCTGCACCGGCGCCGTCGGCGAGAACAGCCCGGACGCCGACCAGTAGATGCCGCCCTTGGCGTCGTTGATCGAGGCGTTGGGCGTCAGGAACGGGCGGCCCGAGGAATCCTTGTCGATGACGGCGAGCGTCTTGCCCTGCCTGTCGATGCGCACCAGCACCTGCTCGATGTCGCAGAGCACGATCAGCGTATCGTCGGTGCCCCGCGCCACCGAGGTCGGCCCGCAACCTGGCCGCGACCAGACGACATGGTTGGCGGTGCCGTCCCAGCGCATGACGTGGTCGCTGCCCATCTCGGCGTAGTAGACGTCGTGGCCGTCGACGACCGGCCCTTCGGGGTACTGCGACCGCGGATTGACGATCGTGCGCTCGTTCACCGCGGCCTGCGCGGCCACCGTGGTGAGGGCCAGCGCCACGATAAGCGCGGCTTTGCTTGACATTCGGACCGGCGTTCTTAGTGTGCGCGCCAATTCCAGACCTGTTTCGAGGCAAGCGCCATGGCCAAGTCCGCCACCATCAAGATCAAGCTGCAGTCGTCGGCCGACACCGGCTTCTACTACGTCACCAAGAAGAATTCCCGCACCAAGACCGACAAGCTGGTGCTCAAGAAGTACGATCCGATCGCGAAGAAGCACGTCGAATTCCGCGAGACCAAGATCAAGTAAGCATCCCCATTAGGAATAAAAAAAGCACCGCTTGAGGCGGTGCTTTTTTATTTGGCCTTTTGGGCCGAATTAGTGGCCGGCCCAGAACGGGTTTGTACGAGGAGGCCACTCAATCCGTTCTGGAGCCGGCCTACCCTACGGACCCAGGAGATGCGGCGGACCTGAGCACTCCGCAGGGTATCTGAAATGGTTGGTAGCTTGCGATCAGGACACAGATGTGACAGCCGCCTGATTCGCGTGGTGTCGTTGCCGTTGCCTCTCCTCGTCTTGCGACGGTTCGAACCTTATCGCCCCCGCCTCAGAGTTAGCAAACAGTAACTGGCGAAAACGCCATTGTATCGAAGCGTTTAGCTAATTTTAACCGTTAACGGACGGCAACCGGAACAACCCCTGCGTGTCAGGCCGCCGCCTTCACGCGATTGCGCCCTGCCCGCTTGGCCTCGTAAAGCGCCCGATCGGCCCGTTTGAGCAGGGTTTCCGGGGTGTCTTCGGCCCCGGTAAGCGACGATATCCCGATCGATACCGTGACGTCGATGCTTTCGTCGGTCTGCGCCACCCGGAAGGGGTCGCCGGCGATTTTTTGTCGGAGCCGTTCCGCCACCAGCATGGCCAGCGCCGCGTCGGTGTCGGGCATGGCCACGACGAACTCCTCGCCACCCAGCCGGCAGGCAAGGTCGATGCCGCGGATCGCCTTGCGGATCCGCCGCGAGAACTCGCGCAGCACGTCGTCGCCGACCGCATGCCCGAAGCTGTCGTTGATCGGCTTGAAGTGATCGACGTCGAGCACCAGCACCGAGAGCGGCTTTTCGCGCGCCACCGCCTGCTGGACGAGCGTGCGCAGGTGGCGCTCGAGGTAGCGCCGGTTATGCAGGCCGGTGAGGCCGTCGGTGACCGCCATCTCGATCGTCATCTGCACGCTGTCGCGCAGCCGGTCCGAGAAGCGCTTGCGGCGCACCTGGGTACGCACGCGCGCCAGCATCTCGTTGCTGTCGATCGGGCGCACGAGATAATCGTTCACGCCGAGATCGAGCCCGCGCAAGAGGCGCACGTTGTCGTCCGGATCGACGATGACCAGGATCGGCAGCAGGCGCGTGCGGTCGAGAGAGCGGAGATGCGAGCACAGCCTGAGCCCGTCGATCTGCTTGAGGTTGAGGCTGACGATGGCGAGGTCGTAGTCGCCCTCGGCGGCGCGGAACAGCGCCTCCTCCGGCTCGCCCTCGTGATCGACCATGTGGTGCGGCGACAGGATCGCCTTGACCTTCTCGACCGTCGCCGGCGAGTCGTCGACGAGCAGCACCTTGCCGCCGTCGCCGCCGAGCGCCGCCGGATTGAGCGCGTCGTCCAGCCCGAGCTCGGTCGAGGTGGAAATGCGCATCATCAGTTCGTCGGTCAGGGTCTTCAGACGGACCAGGCTCTTGACCCGCGTGATGAGGGCAATGTCGTTCACCGGCTTGGTCAGGAAATCGTCGGCCCCGGCTTCCAGCCCTGCGATGCGATCGGCCGGCTGGTCGAGCGCGGTGATCATGATGACCGGGATGTGCGCCGTGCGCGGATTGCCCTTCAGCCGCCGGCAGACCTCGTGGCCGTCCATGCCCGGCATCATGACGTCGAGGAGTACGATATCGCACTGGCCGCGCGCGCAGATGTCGAGCGCCGCCGGGCCGTTGAGCGCCGTGATGACGTCGAAGTATTCGGCCGCCAGCCGCGCTTCCAATAGCTTGATGTTCGCGACGAGGTCGTCGACGACAAGCACGCGGGCGGTCATGACTGCGCCCCCGCCTCAGCCATCGCCGATATACGTCTTTACGGTGTCGATGAACTTGGCGACCGAGATCGGCTTCGACAGGTAGGCCTCGCAGCCCCCCTGCCGGATGCGCTCCTCGTCGCCCTTCATGGCGAAGGCCGTGACGGCAATGATCGGGATCGCGCGGAGCTCGTCGTCCTCCTTGATCCACTTGGTCACTTCCAGCCCCGAGACCTCGGGAAGCTGGATGTCCATGAGGATCAGGTCGGGATGGTGCTCGCGCGCGAGATCGATGGCTTCGAGGCCGTTCCGCGTCTGGACGATGTTGTAGCCGTTGGCTTCCAGAAGATCGTGGAAGAGCTTCATATTCAGCTCGTTGTCTTCCACGACGAGGACGGTCTTGGCCATAGTCTCTATGCTTTCGAGAGCGGCTTACACTCGTGGGCGCCGACGCCCGACCGTTTTCGCCGATCAAAGCGTAGATGTGATTCATTGCGGAAAGGCAAATATGAAGTCAGAAACACGGGCACAACCCGATCGCCACGCCGCGGAAACTCTGGCGATCGAGGCACTGGCGTTCCTCGCCGCCAATCCTGA
>JBEHXS010000223.1:0-3914 GCA_048498575.1 Pseudomonadota bacterium | reverse complement strand
TAGCCGGGCGTGGTGAAGGGCACGAGCTTGGGCGCGGCCGAGGCCGGCGCCGTGGCGACAAGCGGCGCGAGAAGGACTAGAAACGCGACAACGAGCGAGCGGCGAAGCATGCCGGTGAATTTAGCCGAGGGCCGTCCGTGCGTCAGCCGGCGGCGCGTGACAAGGTAAAGACGTCGCCGGCAACGGGAAGAAAATGACGGGCACCCTATCTAAGGCCGACATGACAGACGCGAGTGCAAACGCCCCCGACACCGCCGAGCCGTTCTGGCGCCGGCTGACGCTGGCCGAGATGAGCAAGGCCGAGTGGGAGTCGCTTTGCGACGGCTGTGGGCGCTGCTGCCTGAACAAGCTGCTCTACGAAGACACCGGCGAGATCGCCTGGACCGACGTCGCCTGCAAGCTGCTCGATGGCGAGACGTGCCGCTGCACGGACTACCCGAACCGCCACCGCCGCGTGCCGGACTGCCAGGCGCTGAACGCGGAAAATGTCCCCGGACTGACATGGCTGCCGCCGACGTGCGCCTATCGCCTGGTCGATGAGGGGCACGACCTGTACTGGTGGCACCCGCTGGTTTCCGGCGATCCGGACACCGTGCACACGGCGGGAATCTCGGTGAAGAATCGCACGCGCAGCGAAGTCGGCATCGGCGACGCCGACCTCGAGGAGTATGTCGTGGACTGGCCGGGCGAGATTCCGGGCGAAGCGTAGAGACAGATCCGGACGGCTGCGCGGACAGGCGCGGGACACGCGACAGTCACCGACCGGAAAAGAGAAAGACGCCGGCGGTAATCCCGCCAGCGCCTCCCTGTTCTGCGCCATCAGGGCGCCGCGTCCGCACCCCCCTTCCCACGAAAAAAGGGGTGCCGGGTTTCGCGGACGCGGACGCCTGACCTGATGGTCGGACAGCGGCCCGGACAGACACCTGCCGCGGTAATCGCGACGGTAGCCAATTCCGGGTTCACTAGCGCGAGACGGCCGGTTGAGGCTCGGAACGCATGCGCCTGGTCCAACGGTTGTGGGAACCGCCGTTGGGAGCAATCGGCGCCACCGGTGCTGACCGGGGCTACCCATGTGCGCGTTCCCGACCGGACCGGCGCCCGCGCATGGGCACCGGCAAAGCCGGGTCATGGGACCGAACCGCCGCCGTGGCGTTTATTGCCGGCGGCGACAGCCCGGATGGCCGGCAACGTGGCCTGATTCGATGCAATTGGGGAGTAGTCATCTTTACCGATGCGCGCGAGGCGTGCAGGCGGGGCGGCCGGCGTGTGGGGCCGGGGGCCCTGTGATTGTGTAACGCCGCCCCCGGGGCGGATGATGGCGCCATGAGTCACGACCACGATCATCCCCACGATCACGATCACGACCATGACGACCACGATCATGGCCACCCGCACCCGCCCCGTTCCGGCGGCGAGCACGGCGAGCACGAGCACGACTTCAGCCACGGCCATGCCCATGGCCACGGGCACGTCCACCCGGGGATGGACTTCACCGCCGCCTTCGCGCTCGGCATCGCGCTCAACATCGTCTTCGTCATCGCCGAGGCCGGCTTCGGCTTCGCGGCGCACTCGATCGCGCTCATCGCCGACGCCGGGCACAACCTCTCCGACGTGCTGGGGCTGGCGATTGCCTGGGCGGGGGCGTGGCTGTCGAAGCGCGGCCCCTCGACGCGCTTCACCTACGGGCTCGGCGGCTCCTCGATCCTTGCCGCGCTGGCGAACGCGGCGCTGCTCTTCGTCGTGGTCGGCGCGATCCTGGTCGAGGCGGTGCGCCGCCTGTTCGAGCCGGCCGAGGTCGTCGGCCTCACCGTGATCGTGCTGGCGCTCGCCGGCATCGCCGTCAACGGCGCGACCGCGCTGCTCTTCATGCGCGGGCGCCACGGCGACCTCAACGTGCGCGCGGCCTTCATCCACATGGTGGGCGACGCCGGCGTCTCGGCCGGCGTCGTGATCGCGGGCCTGGTCATCATGGCGACAAACTGGAACTGGATCGACCCGCTGGTCAGCCTCGGCATCGCCGGCGTGATCCTGTGGAGCACATGGTCGCTGGCGCGCGAGAGCATCGCCATGGCGCTCTCCGCCGTGCCGCCCGGCATCGACCCGGCGAAGGTGCGTTCGGCCCTGCTGGCACGGCCGGGCGTGGCGGGGCTGCACGACCTCCACATCTGGCCGATGAGCACGACCGAGACCTCGCTGACCGCGCACCTCTTCATGCCGGCGGGCTTTCCCGGCGACCCGTTCCTGATGGCGACGTGCGAGGAGCTGCACCACGACTTCGGCATCGGCCACGTGACGCTTCAGGTCGAGACCAGCGACGAGACGCACTGCGCGCTGGCGCCGGAAGACGTGGTGTAGGGCGGCGCCTTGCATTCTGCCAAAAGTCGCATATATCTGTGACAATTGGCAGGAGAACGCATGGCGAAGGCCAAACCGAAAATCGTGCCGGCCGTGGAAGCGGCCGACCTCAGCGACCCGGACGACCGGGCGCGGCTCTCCACGGTCGCCGTCAAGGCGACGGCGCGGATCGCCGAATTCTGGGGGCTGACGACGCCGGAAATCTGTGCGCTGCTCGGCGGCATCTCGGAGCGCACCTGGTATCGCCTGAAGGGCGGCAAGGCCGAGGCGATGGGGCCGGACATGCTGACCCGGGTCAGCCTCCTCACCGGCATCTTCAAGGGGCTGAGGCTGCTGTTCTCCGAGCCGCTTGCCGACGCATGGGTGCGGCGGCCGAACCGGCACCCGCTGTTCGGCGGGCGCGCGCCGATCGCCGCGATGGCGGAGGGCGGCATCCCCAGGATGCTGGAGGTGCGCGGCTACGTCGACGCGCTGCGCGGCGGCCTGTGATCGGCAGCACGATCGCGCTCCGTCAGGCCGACACGGTGCGCCTCATCTCATCGGCGCGGCTGAAGCCGCCGGCGCTGAAGCCGCTGGTCGACAGCGACGCGGAGCTGGCGCTGCTGGCGGAGCTCGAGTCGGCGACCAACGGGCGGCTGACGACGCAGGAGGCCGGCACGCCGGCGATCTCGGCGCGCGAGTTCGTCTTCGGCGTGCCCAACCACAGCTTTATCAACGCGGCCTTCGCCTACACGCGGCCGGGCGGCAACCGCTTCAACCGCGAGCGGCGCGGCGCGTGGTACTGCGGCTTCGAAGTGGAGACCTCGCTGGCGGAGGTGACGTATCACCTGACGCGGGCGCTCGCCGACGCCGGCGACGCCTTCGACAACGTCACCGAGTTCGCCGAGCTCTACGCCGACTTCAACGGCGCGTTCTGCGACTTGCGCGGCGTGAATCCGGCGCCGCGCTGCCTCGACCGCGATGTGGCTGTCGGCTACCCGGCCGGGCAGGCGCTGGCCGACGAGATACGCACGGCGCAGTCGGCACTCGGCGTCGTCTATCCCTCGGTGCGCCGCCCCGGCGGCACATGCCTCGCGGCGTTCCACCCCTACGTCGTGCAGAACGTGCGACAGGGCGGGCTGTGGCGGCTGACGTGGAAGGGAAAGGCGGAGCCGCTGGTCGAGCGGGCCACAGGCCAAGCCGCGCCAGCGCCGGAGGCTACTGCGTGATGCAGGCGAAATTTTCCTGTTCGCAGCCCTTGCCGCACGACGATGTCGTAATGCAGCCCTTGCCGGTCTTGCACACTGCCGTTGCTTCGGTGGAGATCTTGCCGCCGAGCTGAGTGCACTCGTCCTTGGTCAACGGCGTCGGGCTCATCTTCATGGGCAGATTCTGATTGCTTTGGTGCGTGATCCCGCCGACCGGGATTGCCGTCGCGGATGTGGCCAGCGCCGACGCGAGAAGCACCGCGACAGCCAGCGTTGCGATGCGGTTAGTCGCCATGGACATGGATTGCTCCTGCTTAGGGTGCCCACCCCTAAGTGCACGATAGCACGAGGCCCGGTCGCAGGAAGTGACGG
>JBEHXS010000222.1:0-3963 GCA_048498575.1 Pseudomonadota bacterium | reverse complement strand
CCGAAGAGCCCCTTGAGTTCGGCCGGTGCGACCACATCGAGCTGGTCGAACGTGCAGTCCTGAGGCGCCTTGTCCGGCCGCCAGCGCCGAAACTGCGCGGTGTGGCGGAAGCGGCCGCCCTGCATGTGATCGTAGGCGACCTCCACCACCAGCGCCGGCTTCAGCGGCTCCCACGACAGATCCTTGCCCTGGCTCCAGCGACTCTCGGCGCCGGGCCGGCGCTGCGCGGCATCCTCGCTCTCGGCCGTCGCCCAATCCTTCCACGGGTGGCCGGCGAGACTCCTGACGCGGTACGGCTTCAGGAACGCCACCAGTTCGCGCCGCTTGGCCTCGGTGAAACTGGCGCAGACGCCGACGTGCTGGAGATTGCCGTCGTCGTCGTAGAGCCCGAGCAGGAGCGAACCGACGGCGGTGTCCTTGCCGTTCTTGTGCCAGCGGAAACCGGCGACGACGCAATCCGCCTCGCGCTCGTGCTTGACCTTGAACATGACGCGCTTGTTCGGCTGGTAGGCGACCTGCTCGTGCTTGGCCATGACGCCGTCGAAGCCGGCGCCTTCGAAGCGGGCGAACCAGTCTTCGGCGCGGGCGCGATCGCGGGTCGTCGGCGTGAGATAGAGCGGCGGCTTCGGCTTGCCGAGCAACGCCTCGAGCCGCGCCCGCCGCTCGGCGAAAGGCGCGTCGCGCCAGTCGCGCTCGCCGTCGGCAAGAAGATCGAAGAAGACGATCGAGGCCGGCGTCTCCTTCGCCAGCAGCTTCACCCGCGATGCGGCCGGATGCAGCCGCATCTGCAGCAGATCGAAATCGAGGCCGTGCTCGGTGACGATGACGATCTCGCCGTCGAGCACGCAGCGCGGCGGCAGCGCCGCCTTCAGCGCCACGACCAGCTCGGGATAGTAGCGGTCGAGCGGACGGGCGTCGCGGCTCTGGACCAGGAGCTCGTCGCCGTCGCGAAAAACGATGGCGCGGAAGCCGTCCCACTTGGGCTCGAAGAACCAGCCGTCGCCCTCGGGCAGCGCGTCGATGCGCTTGGCGAGCATCGGCGCCACAGGCGGATTTACCGGCAGGTCCATCGGAAGCCTCACATCGTCTTCATGACCTCGGCGACGATACCGAAGGAACGCACCCGCGCGGCGTGGTCGTACACCATGCCGGTGACCATGATCTCGTCGGCCTTGGTAAGTTCGATGAACCGCTTCAGCCCCTCGCGCACCGTCTCCGGTCCGCCGACCACCGCGTAGGTCAGCATGTGTTCGGCCTGCGCCTTCTCCTGCGGCGTCCAGTAGGTCTCGATGTCATCGATCGGCGGCGGCAGGAGGCCGCGCGTGCCGCGGCGCATGTTGACGAAGGTCTGCTGGGTCGAGGTGAACAGCCGCCGCGCCGCGGCATCGCTGTCGGCCGCGATCACCTGCAGCGCCGGCATGGCGTAAGGCTTGCCGCCCTCGGCCGCCGGACGGAACGTCTCGCGATAAATCGTGAGCGCCGGCAGCAGCGCGTCGGGCGCGAAGTGCGAAGCGAACGAATAGGGCAGGCCGAGATAGGCGGCGAGCTCGGCGCCGAACAGGCTCGACCCCAGGATCCATAGCGGCACATGCGTGCCGCTGCCGGGAATCGCCTGGATGCGCTGGCCGGGCTCGGGATCGCCGAGCAGCACCTGCAGCTCCATGACGTCGCGCGGAAAGTTCTCCGCCGCCGCATTGACGTCGCGGCGGAGCGCGTGGGCGGTGAGCTGGTCGGTGCCCGGCGCACGGCCAAGCCCGAGGTCGATGCGGCCGGGATAGAGGCTCGCCAGCGTGCCGAACTGCTCGGCGATGATGAGCGGCGAATGGTTGGGCAGCATGACGCCGCCCGAGCCGATGCGCATGGTCTTGGTCGTGGCGCCGACGGCGGCGATCACCACCGAGGTCGCGGCGCTGGCGATGCCGACGGCGTTGTGGTGCTCGGCCAGCCAGTAGCGGGTGTAGCCCCACGCTTCGGCGTGGCGGGCAAGGTCGAGGGTATTGGCAAGCGCCGTGGCGGCATTGCTGCCGTCGACGATCGGGGCAAGGTCGAGCAGGGAATAGGGGATCACGCGGGTCAGGACTCCGGCAGACGGACCCGCTTCATATAGGGCCGTTCGCCCGAGGGATCAGCGACCCCGCGTTCCGGCGCTCAGGCGCCGTTGGCAGGCGGCTTCCGGTCGCGGCCGTAGGGATCGCCGAGCACGGATTCGGTGTGCAGAACGCACACCCACGCGGCGCCCTGCTTCACCCAAGTCGAGGCATCGGCGGCCTCCAGCGTCAGGCGCTTGCCGTCGACGGTCAGCTCTTCGCGCACCTTGTAGGCGATGACCGCCACATCCTTCGCCGGCTCCACGAACTTGACGTCGGTGAAATCGAACGCGTGCAGCGTCCACTGGCCGCCGTCCATCATCTTGGTGAACGTGGGACGATCGATCTTGCCGACGCCCTGCGCGCCGGTGACGATGCTGGCCTCGCCGATCAGCGCGGCGCCGGCCGCGGAGTCGCGATCGATCATCGACTGCCAGAACTTCTTTTCCAGCGCGAGAATGTCCTGCTCGAGAGCCATGGCGCTCCTCACGACGTGCGGTGAAAAACTATCAACGTCGCGGACGGAACGTGGGTTCCGTTACGCGGCGACGGCGGGCTGGTACTTGTTCCAGATCGCCTTGGCCCCCAGCGAGGCCACCGCGGCCGCGTGAGCCGCCATTTCCTGCGGGCTGATCGTGAAGGCGCGCGGCGTCGTCCGCCCGGCGATGGCAATCCCGCTCCGGCCGATGGCGATCGTCGGCGCCGCCTCCTGCTCGCCGCCCAGCACCAGGGCCGCCTGGCGGCCGCCGATCAGCTCGATGTAGACCTCCGACAGCAGCTCGGCGTCGAGGAGCGCCCCGTGCAGCGTGCGGCGCGAGGAATCGATCTGGTAGCGCGACAGGAGGGCGTCGAGCGAAGCCGGCGAGCCGGGATGCCGCCGCCGCGCCAGGATCAGCGTGTCGATGACGCGGTCGTCGCCGAGCAGCGGCTTGCCGCAGCGCCCGAGTTCGGCGTTGACGAAGGCAACGTCGAAGGAGGCGTTGTGGGCGATCAGGTTGGCGTCGCCGAGGAATTCCATGAGCTCGTCGGCGACAGCCGCGAACCGCGGCTTGTCCTTAAGGAAGGCGTCGTCGAGGCCGTGGACGCGCGCCGCATCGATCGGCATCGGCCGCTCCGGGTTGAGGTAGCGGTGGAAACTCCGCCCGGTCGGGATGTGATTGAACAGCTCGATGCAGCCGATCTCGACGACACGGTCGCCGGATTTCGGGTCGAGGCCGGTAGTTTCGGTGTCGAATACGATTTCGCGCATGATTCGAACCGGATGGTAAGGGGATTGGCGGTTCGTGCAAGGATGCAATCGCCGCAAGCGGCACTATGTGAGGAGAGCATGCAGACCCGCACATTCGGCGCGGCCGGCGTCCCGGTCGCCGTAATCGGCCAGGGCACCTGGTACATCGAGCAAGCCGACCGCAAGGCGGCGATTGCCGCGCTCCGCCGCGGCCTCGATGCCGGCATGACCCACATCGATACGGCCGAGCTTTACGGGTCCGGCCAGGCCGAGGAGATCACCGCGGAAGCCATCACCGGGCGGCGCGATTCCGTCTTCCTCGTCTCCAAGGTGATGCCGCAGAACGCCACCCGCACCGGCACCATCGAAGCCTGCGAGAAATCGCTCCGGCGCCTGAAGACCGACCGCCTCGATTGTTACCTGCTGCACTGGCGCGGCCGCCATCCGCTCGAGGAAACCATCGCCGCCTTCGAGGAGCTGCGCGCCGCCGGCAAGGTCCGGGCGTGGGGCGTCAGCAACTTCGACACCGACGATCTCGCCGAAGCCGAGGCCATCGCCGGGGCGAACCGCATCGCCTGCAACCAGGTGCTCTACCACCTGCAGGAGCGCGGCATCGAATATGCCGTGCTCCCGTGGTGCGAGCAGCAC
>JBEHXS010000221.1:0-3982 GCA_048498575.1 Pseudomonadota bacterium | reverse complement strand
ACGATCGCGTCTACGGTGTGCACCAGATTCCACGCATTCAGCGCGTCGGTTTCGCGCGTGCCCGGCCCGCCGCCGCGCACGTCGACCGCGCAGGCGGACGGACCGTCGGGCAGGATGACGGTGACGCCGGTGCGCGCCTTGGCCTCGTCGCTCTGCCCGACCGATAGTCCGCCGACGTCGGTGATCGCGTTCCGCTGTCCTGCCCGTGCCGCTGGTGGTGGTGCCATGGATGTCGCGTGCCCCTCGCCGATAGGCGCGGATCATAGTCCGGCGTCGCCGCGGTCGCGAACGTCGCGTCAGCCGGTGACCGGCACCCAGATCTCGACGCCGCCCAGTCCGGTCATCGGGTCGAAGTGCTTGTCGTAGCGCTCGAAGTTCAGCGCCTCCGCCGCCTGGCATCCCGAGTGCGGCGCCCAGTCGGCCATGATGGCGTAGTGGGTGGCGCTGATCGAGGAGATGTGGTCGCGGTGGGTGAAGACGGCGTAGCGGTGCGCGGCGATGCGCACGCGCGCCAGCTCCGCAGGCAGGCTGCCGAAGCGCGTTACCTCGGCGCCGCAGACGTATTCGAAGTAGCCGTCGTCGTCGAAGTTATGGGAGACGCCGTAGTAGACGTCGCCCTTCTGGTCGGGGATGTGGCCGTAAAATTCGCCGTTGAAGCGCTGCCACTGCGCCGGAATCCCCTGGTTGGTGTCGAAGGTGTAACGGCCGGCGAGGCCGGCGACGAGAAGCGCTGGCGCGTCGACGAAACGCGGCGGCTCGAGCTTGGTTTCCTGCGCACGGGTCATGCGGATCGGCTCCACGACTGGGAGGTTGGCGAGCGTGCCGCGGGCGCGGACCTCCTCGGGCGAGAGCCCGAAAAGGTCGCGGAAGGCACGGGTGAACGCCTCGTGGGAGCCGTAACCGGCGTCGAGCGCGACGGACAGGATGTCCGGCGCGCCATTCGCCAGGGACGCGGCGGCCACCGTCAGGCGGCGGCCGCGCACGTAGCCCATCACCGACCGGCCGGTGGCCAGTCCGAAGACATGCGACAGGTGGTGGCGCGATACGCTGGCAGCGGCCGCGATGTCGTCAAGGCCGATGTCCTTGCCGAAATGGTTCTCGATGAACCAGAGCGACTTCTCGACCGGGTTCATGCGCCGGCTCCCGTTTCACGAAGGCGCCGCCAGTGTGCCGGGCAGACCGGCGGCGCGCTTGATCGGGATTGCGGGCGGCGTGGTTACTTGGTCGACTTGCGGCTGGCTTCGAACAGGAACCAGGCACGCCGCTCGGCGGCATCGATCCAGTTTTCGATCAGGCTCGCCGTGGCGTAGTCGCCTTCCTCGTCGCAGAGCTCATGGACTTCGCGGAGATGGGTGACCGACTCGCGATTGTCTTCGGCGAGCTCGGCCAGCATGTCTTCCGGCGTCACATAGTCAGCGTCGTTGTCGAGCACGCGCTGCAGGCGGGCGATGTGGCCGATCGAGCGGATGGTCGTGCCGCCGATCTTGCGCACGCGCTCGGCGATGTCGTCGGTGGTCGAGAAGATCTGCTCGCCCATCTCGTCGAACATCAGGTGGTAGTCGCGGAAATGCGGGCCGCTGACGTGCCAGTGGAAGTTCTTGGTCTTGATGTACAGCGCAAACGTGTCGGCCAGGATAGCGTTCAGCGCGCCGGCAATGTCGCGGCGGGCGTTGGAGCCGAGATCGCTCGGCGTGGTGATGGGCGCCTTGCGGCGATCGCCGGCGGCAACCTTGGAAGTCTTGGACATTTTCACTCGGTGTGCTCCTCGTTCTCAGGGTACTCAGGCGATGCGGCGGCTCCTTGCCGCCAGCGTCGAACGGACGAAGGCGGCCTCGGCAGCGATGCCAGCCCATTCGTCGGGGTCGGGGCCGTCGTAGATCAGCGTGTAGGGGCCGGTATAGCCCGCATCGTCGGCGATAGCGACACAGCGGCCGTAGTCGGCGGCGTCGAGCGAGCCCGGCGCCGCGACCGGCCCGCTGAAGCCGCACTTGGCGTGGGTATCGTCCGCGCGCGGCATGATGGCGGCGAGCGCATCGTACTTCCAGTCGCCCTTCCAGTTGCCGAAATCGGCAAGCAGGCCGAGCCCCGGCACCGCGTCGAGGACGTGATCGACCTCGCGCGCGCCGGAAAGCAGGTCGTGCCAGTTCTCCGTGACGATGCGCACCTTCACGCTGTCGCCGTGGCGGACGAGTTCCTGCAGCCCGGCGGCCGCAAGCGCCAGCGTCTCGGGTGCCGGCTTCTGCTTGCCGGCGACGACGCGGGCCGAGAGCGCGCCGATCTCGGCGGCGACGTCGATCCAGCGGCCGATCCAGGCGACGTCGCGCTTGTGGTTCGCCGCATCCGAAATATCGGCATCGTCGATCAGGAGCATGGTCAGCGTCACGCCGGCCTCACGGCAGGCGGCGCGGAATTCGCCAAGCCACGCGCGGCCGCGATCGGCGACATGGAAATGACAGAGCTGGAGGTTGCGGATGCCGTGGGCGGCGACCGCGGCGGGGAGGTCGAGAATGGCGGTCGTGCCGGCGCCCCAGGCTTCTTTCCGCACCGCTGCCGTGGCCGGCGTTTCCCACCAGCTCAGCCCGATCGTCCGGTGCAGGCTCCAGCTCGAGACGGCAATGACGGGGTCGCGGGAGGAAGGCATGGCCTCATTCTTTCCGCCGGAAATGGCTGCGTCACCTTATCGGCATTCGCCGGCGACCGGAACCCGACCGCAGGCCACCGGGTTTCGACAGGCTGAAGGCTCTGCTAAGACAGCGCCGCTCGCGGACCGGCCGGATCAAGTGGCCGATTCGCTGGCTTTTCCGGGTTTGCGAAGGCGGATCGCCCTTGGACGTCAAGGTAACGACAGATGCGGTGTCAGCGGCCACGGGCGCCGTCGAACTCACCGTCGTCGTACCGACCTTCCGGGAGCGCGAGAACGTTGCGCTGGTCATCGAGCATCTCGACCGCGTGCTCGCCGGCGTCGTCTGGGAGGTCGTCTTCGTCGATGACGATTCGCCTGACGGCACGGCCGACGCGGTGCGGGCGCTCGCGCAATCCGACCGCCGGGTCCGCGTCATCCAGCGCATCGGACGGCGCGGCCTCTCGACTGCCTGCGTCGAGGGCGTGCTGTCGTCGGCGGCGCCGTACTTCGCGGTCATGGATGGCGACCTGCAGCACGACGACACCAAGCTGCCGGAGATGTTCCGCCGCCTGAAGGGCGAGCAGCTCGATATCGTCGTCGGCAGCCGCTACCTCGCCGGCGGCGACAGCTCGGGGCTGTCGTCGAACTACCGGCAGTGGGCGAGCGATACCGGCGGGCGGGTGGCGCGGCTCATCCTCAAGGCCGATCTCACCGATCCGATGAGCGGCTTCTTCGTCATGGCACGGCCGGCCTTCGACGAGGCGGTGCGCAATCTCTCGGGGCAGGGCTTCAAGATCCTGCTCGACCTGTTCGCCTCGGCGCCGCGGCCGCTGCGCTTCGCCGAGGTGCCGTGCGGCTTCAACGCGCGGCTGCACGGCGAGAGCAAGCTCGACACCATGGCGGCATGGGAGTTCGGCACGCTGATCATCGACAAGCTGGTCGGCCACCTGCTGCCGCTCCGCTTCGTCATCTTCGCGCTGGTCGGCGGCAGCGGCATCGTCGTCCACTTGCTGGTGCTGTGGCTGGCCTCGCTCGCCGGGTCGAGCTTCATCGTCGCCAATCCGATCGCGGTGGTGGCGGCGATGACGTGGAACTTCGTGTTCAACAACATCATCACCTATCGCGACCAGCGGCTGCGTGGCCGCGCCTTCGCGCTCGGGCTCCTGTCGTTCTATGCCATCGGCGCGATCGGGGCGATCGCCAACGTCGGCATCGCCGACGCGCTGTTCGACAGCGGCCGAAGCTGGTGGCTCGCCGGCATCGCCGGGGCGCTGATCGGCGTCATCTGGAACTTCACGATGTCCAGCTTCTTCACCTGGCGCCGCGGCGTCGCCAAGTAGGGCGCCTGGTGTCCGCCCG
>JBEHXS010000220.1:0-4017 GCA_048498575.1 Pseudomonadota bacterium | reverse complement strand
GCCACCGGGCTGCCGCTGGTCATCGTCTCGCCGCTGCTCGGGCTCCTGCTCGGGATCGAGCCCGCCGGCCTCGGCGTGAGCGCGCTCACCCTCCTCGTCGGCACGCCGGCGCTCACCTTCATCGGGGCGACGGGCGCCGCGCTGATGACGGCGCTCGCCCGCGGCGGGCTGCTGATCGCGGTTGCGGTGCTGCCGTTCACGATACCCGTGCTGATCTTCGGCGTCAGCGCGAGCTATGCCGTGCTGGTCGGACCGGCGCCATTCCTGCCGCCGTTCCTGATCCTTGTCGCGCTGACGCTGATCTCGGCGGTGATCGCGCCGATCGCCGGCGCGGCGGCGCTTCGCATCGCGGTCGAGTAGCGCTGGCTACTGGGTCGGCGGTGCGGCGTTGCCCGGCGGCAGCGGCGGGCATGGGTTCATGGCGTCGGTACTGCCGTCGCCGTTCTGGAAGGCGAGATGGGTGCCGTCGAAGATGAGCGCGGTGTCCGGCATCGGCGTGCCGCCCGCGGTCCCCGACAGGTGGCCGTTGTTGATGGCGTAGGTGCCGTTCAGGCGTTGCGAACGATCGACGGAACTGACCTGCAGGAATGTGCCGTCAGCATTGAAGACGAGGACGGCGCCGGTGCAATCGGCCCGGTCGCTCCAGGTGCCGACGATCAACTTGCGGAGATCGTCATCGGACGCGGCAAAGGCCGGCGCGGCGATGGCCATCACGGCGGCGAACACGACAAGCGGCCTCAACATCAGGATCGGCTCCTCGGTACGGCTCGGAGAGACTGGAATCCTTCTAGCACGGCTCCGGTTCCGCGACGGGCGCGAAAAGACGCGGCCATTGCCGCCGCTCCGCCCACTCCCTACAACAACCGCATGGCCCTTATCGATCTGGCGAACCCGACCCGATTTCTGGCGCTCTCGGCCCGTGTGCTGCCGTGGATCGCCGGGGCGGCGGCGATTCTGCTCGCGATCGGGCTTTACTTCGCCTTCTTCGCCTCGCCCGCCGACTACCAGCAGGGCGAGACGGTGCGCATCATGTACATCCATGTCCCGTCGGCGTGGCTTTCGATGTTCGGCTACGGCGTCATGGCGGTGGCGGCGCTGGGCACGCTGGTCTGGCGTCATCCGCTCGCCGACGTCACGGCCCGCGCCGCGGCGCCGATCGGAGCCGTGTTCACGCTTGCGGCGCTCGTCACCGGCTCGCTGTGGGGCAAGCCGACGTGGGGTACCTACTGGGTGTGGGACGCGCGGCTGACCTCGGAGCTGGTGCTCCTCCTCATGTATCTCGCGCTGATCGCGTTGTGGCAGGCCGTGGACGACCCCGGCCGCGCCGGCCGCGTGGTCGCGATCCTGACGTTGGTCGGGACGATCAACCTGCCGATCATCAAGTTTTCGGTCGACTGGTGGAACACGCTGCATCAGGGCGAGAGCATCTTCCGCGCCGGCGGCTCGACCATCGATCCGTCGATGCTGACGCCGCTGTTCATCATGCTGGTCGCGATGACGCTCACCTATCTTGCGCTCCTGCTCAGCGCCATGCGGAACGAAATCCTGCGGCGGCGCGTGCGCACGCTGGAGCTAAGCGCGGCGGCAGGCCAGGCACCGTGAGTTGCGCGACGTGAGCGAAGCCGGGTTCGTTGCCGCGGCGTATATCGTGACGGCGGTGGCGCTCGTCGCACTGATCGGTTGGATCGTCGCGGACGGACGGGCGCAGCGCCGGCGGTTGGCCGAGCTCGAAGCGCGCGGCATTCGCCGGAGGTCGGCGTCGTGAGCCTGCCGGAAACTGCATCGGGCCAACCGCCAAAGCGGCGGCTTCGCCTCTATCACCTGCTGCCGCTCGGCTTCTTCGTGGCGCTCGCGCTTATCTTTCTCACCCAGCTCCGCTCCGGCGTCGATCCCTCGGCGATACCCTCGGCGCTGGTCGGCAAGCCGGCGCCGGCCTTCGACCTGCCGCCGCTCGACGGCATGAACGTGCCCGGCCTCAGCCAGGCCGATCTCAAGGGCCACGTCACGCTGGTCAACGTCTTCGCGTCCTGGTGCGTGCCCTGCCGCGAGGAGCACCCGGTGCTGTCCGAACTCGCCGCCGATCCGCGCATCCGGATCGTCGGCATCGACTACAAGGACGATCCCGGCAACGCGCGCACCTTCCTCACCGGGCTCGGCAATCCATACGCAGCGATTGGCACCGACACGCGCGGGCGCACCGCGATCGACTGGGGCGTCTATGGCGTGCCGGAGACGTTTCTCGTTGGCGCCGACGGCATCATCCGCCACAAGGTCATCGGCCCGCTGACCGACGCGATCGTGGCCGGCGATCTCAGGCCGGCGATCGATAAGGCGCTGGCGCCGCCGGGCTGAGGCGGCGGGCGAGCAGGCTCGCCACGACGAAACTCGCCACTTCGGCGGCGATCAGCGCCGGCAGGGTGAGGTGGGCGAGGCGCAGGCCGACCTGATCGGCGAGCGCGCCGAGAAGCGCCGGGGCCAGAAACACCGCGAGGCCGAAGGCCAGCGTCATGCGCGTCGCTGCCGCATCGTGCGCGCCGGCGGCAACGCCGAGGCCGAGCGACATGGTCAGCGGATATTGCGGCGCGATGCACAGTCCGAGCATGACGATGCCGACGATCGCCGCCCACGGCTGGCCGACGCCCCAGTAGAGGACGAAGCCGACAAAGCCGATCGCGAATGCCGCGGAAAGTATGACCGCGGGTGCGTAGCGCTGGACGAGGGCACGCAGGATGACGCGGCCGATAAGCACGCCGGCGAAGAAGCCGGCGGCCGCGGTGGCGGCGCTGGCGGCGGGGAGCCCGACGACGCGCTCGAGGAAGGTCGGCGCCCACAGCACGACCGAGAATTCCAGCGAGCAGGAGAAGGCGACCAGGCACCAGTATGCCCAGAAGGCGGCGGGCAACCTGGCGCGCACGGCTTCGGCCGGCGGCGCGTCCGGCGGCAGCGCGACCTTGCGGAAGATGATGGTCAGGCCGAAGCCCAGCACTGCGCCGACGAGAACGGCCGGCCGCCAGCCCAGCCCATGCGCGACGAAGAAGCCGGTCGAGAGCGGCCCGACGATGGCGAAGGCATAGGCGACGATGCCCTGCTCGGCGAAGGCCTGGCGGCGCGCCTCGCCGTGGAGATCGGAGAGGACGGCGGGCACCACCGAGGGCAGGAAGCCGCCGAGCAGTCCCATGACAAAGCAGCTCGGGATGCTCGCCCATGGTCCGGGCGAGAGGCAGAGCAGCAGCGCGCCCGTGCCGATGCCGCAGCCGCCCAGCCACAAGGCGTGGCGGCGGCCGATCGCGGCGATGACGCGCTGCCCGAACAGGCCGGTGACGATGAAGCCCAGCGCAAGCGCGCTCGAGTGCAGGCTGACGACGCGATAGGTGAGGCCGAATTCGTCCTGCAGGAACGGGATGACGTTCCCCTGGACGTTGGAAAGGTAGATCTGCGTGCCGATGAGGAAGTAGCCGTACCAGGTGGCCGGCGCACGGACGAAGCGCGTTGCGCTCACGCCTTATCTTTCTCGTCGTCAAGCGAGGTGCGGCTGATCAGCGGCACCTGGGTCAGCGCGAAGACGAGGGTCAGCGGCAGCACGCCGAACACCTTGAAGTCGATCCACAGGTCGGTCGAGGCGTAATGGCGGACGATCTCGTTCAGGATGGCGAGGCCGAAGAAGAACAGGCCCCAGCGCAGCGTGAGCTTACGCCAGCCCTCGTCAGTCAGGCGGAAGGCGGCGTCGAAGACGTAGCCCAGCAGCGACTTGCCCATGATGAGGCCGCCGATGAGCGCGCCACCGAACAGGCAATAGATGATGGTCGGCTTGATCTTTACGAACGTGTCGTTCTTCAGCCAGAGGGCGAGGCCGCCGAAGACGACGACCACGACCGCGGTCACGAACGGCATCAGCGGCAGGCGGCGGGTGATGGCGTAGGAGGCGGCAAGCGCCACCAGCGTCGCGACGATGAAGACGGCGGTGGCGAAGAAGATCGGCCCGCCGAGCTGAGCAATCAGCGGCCATTTCGCCGCCGC
>JBEHXS010000219.1:0-4020 GCA_048498575.1 Pseudomonadota bacterium | reverse complement strand
CATGGCCAAGCACGTCGGCGTCGTGGTGGTCTAGAAATTGGCGAGGCCGCCGCCCGGTTCTCGGACGGCGGCCCCTCAGCAATTTGCCAGTTGGCCTGTAAGCCGGGTTCTGTACGGCGGCGGTTGCCCGCCGCGCGACGGCCATTCCTCTTGGGCGCCGGTTACCCGGCGCCTCGCGCTACCTACCCGGACGACGCTCCGGAAACGGGCTTCGGGTCTCTCTCCCGTGTCGTCCCTATTCGGTATTGCTCCCGGTGGGGTTTACCGTGCCGGTCCCGTTACCGGTCCCGCGGTGGGCTCTTACCCCACCGTTTCACCCTTGCCTCGCGGTTTGACCCGCGATCGGCGGTCTATTCTCTGTGGCACTTTCCCTGGGGTCGCCCCCGCCGGACGTTATCCGGCACCGTGCTTCCGTGGAGCCCGGACTTTCCTCTCCGGCTGCCTTTCGGCAGTTGCCGGAGCGGCCGTCCGGCCGACTGACGGTCGTCGAAATGACAGCCCGCCGGGCTTTGGTCAAGGCCGGCGGGCCGTTGCGGTCTATTCGTTCAGCGTGAACAGCGCCTTCAGGAAGTTGCCGGAGGCGGCGTCCTCCTGCTGGCTCGTGATCCCGGCCACCTGTTCCTTCTTGGTCTTGTGGTGTGCCAGGCCCTGGTTGCTCGCCACCTCTACCTTGACCTTCGCCTTGTGAACGGCGGGCGCTGCGCTCGCCATCACCTGCCGGCAGTAGCTCTTCACCAGCCGCCGCGTATAGAGCCCGGCGTTGTAGCGGGAGAGCGTGCCGCATTCCGATCCACCGGCGAGTCTTGCGGCCTGGCCGAGGTAGATCATGCCCCACTTGATGTTGGTTGCCGGGTCGTAAAGGCCGCGGCGGGTGCCGCCGTAGCCCATGGCGCGCGCCGTCGACAGCTTGATCTGCATCAGGCCGATCTCGCCGGCGCGGCCGGTGACGTTGGGATTGAAGTTGCTCTCATGGCGGACCACGGCAGAGGCGAGCTCCACGGACAGGCCATTCTCGGCGGCATGGGTCGCGATGAGGGCAGCGTAAGCTGAGGGGTTGCCTGCGAGTGCCGGGCTGGAGATGGCGCCGGCGGCGGCCAGGAAGAAGACGGAAGCAAACACGACGCGAACGACTGATCGCATGAAGGACGGTCTCTCATGTTGGTGGGGAGGGCCGGCTTCTTGCGTGGTGAAGGGAACGGAAATCGGGCAGGGGAAGTCACAAACCGTCTCGGTTTGTTACAAAATGTAGGGTTGCGTGATCATTTCTGCCGCAATGCGGTAAGTCGCTGCAGCGTCTTTACCGTCGAGGCGTCGGCCATCCCGTCGACCTTGGCCGGACGGAAATGGCGCTGAAATGCGCGCACGATGGCCTCGGTGAGCGCGTCGTATTCCTCGCCGGGCTCGACGCCGTACCCGTACGCGCTGAGCCCGTGGCGCAGATCGGCCACCTCGTCGCCACGTTCGCCACGCCGCAAGGTTGTGGCGGGCGGCCCAATCGTGATCGGCTCGGGGGGAACCCAGAGGCCGACGCCGGCCTCGAACAGCCGCTGCCAGGGGAACAGCTCGCCCGGATCGTCCTTCCGCTCCGGCGCCACGTCGGAATGGGCGAGCACGCGCTCCGGCGGCATCGGATGGCGGGTGAGGATGTCGCGGCAGAGCGCGATCGCGGCGGCGATCTGGATATCCGGAAACGGCCGGTACCCGAACTCGTGCCCGGGATTGGCGACCTCGATCCCGATCGAGCGCGAGTTGACGTCGCTCTCGCCGTCCCACAGCGCCTTGCCCGCGTGCCAGGCGCGGCGGCTCTCGTCCACCAGCTGGCAGACGCGCCCGTCCTCGAAGATGAAATAATGCGACGAAACACCTGACTCCGGGTCGCACAGCCAGCGCAGCGCGCGCTCGCCGCTGTCCATCCCGGTGTAGTGCACGATGATCATGTCGATCGGCTTGTCCGCCGCGCGCTCGCCGTGGTTGGGCGAGGGGACCTGTTCGATCGGGAGCGCCGTCATGGCGCAGCGAGGCGAGGTTTGCGCTGCCGCTCGATCGTCTCCCACGCCCGGTTGATCGCCGCCATGCGGTCGTTGGCGATGGCGATGAATTCGGCCGGCATGCCGCGTGCGATCAGCTTGTCGGGATGGTTCTCGGCGACCAGCTCGCGGTAGCGCCCGCGGATTTCGTCGAGCGGCCAGTCGCGGCCGGCATCGAGCACGGCGTAGGGATCGCCCTCGGGGCCGACGACATGGCGGGCCGCGATCCTCTCGAAGTCGGCGCCCCGAATGCCGAAGATTTCGCCGACCGATTCGAGGTAGGCGAGCTCGCGCTCGTGCACGGCGCCATCCGCCTTGGCGATGAAGAACAGCCCGTCGAGCACGTCGCCGAGCAGCGCCCGGTCGTCGGAAAACAGATGGGCGACGCGGGCGGCGTAGGAGTCGTATCCGGCGACATCCTGCTTGGCGAGGTCGAACAGCCGCGCGACGTGCGCGCGCTCGCCGTCCGGCACGCGGAAAATGCGGCGGAAAGCATCGACCTCGGATTGCGTCACGACGCCGTCGGCCTTGGCCATCTTGGCGGCGAGCGCGATCAGCGCCATCGAGAAGGCAACCTCGCGGCGCGTCGCGGCGTCGGGGATCGCGCCGAACAACGCTCCCGTCTTGGCGAGCACCGCGCCCAGCGCGCCAACCCCGCCCTCCGCCACCTGCCCGATCCAGTTCCACACGCTCATGGGGCGGAAGATACGCGATGCTGGCAGGAAAAGGCACCTCAACCCTCCCCTCGAGGGGAGGTTGCAGGCACTAAGGCTTCGTCGCCTTCAGGTCATCGAACGCGAACGTCGCCGCATCCTTGTCGGGCGAGGCCGCAAACAGGCCGATCTGCTGGCCGTTGTCCGGAGCCGAGCCCGAGACCTTCTTGAACTGCGTTCCGTTGACATAGAACGTCGCGTCGTCGCCGACCGTCGTCACCCGCAGCTCGTTCGACGAGCCGTCGCCCTTGGTGGCGTCGGTGGCGTCCTGCCAGTTGACCTGCGCCAGCCACTTGCCGCGCTGGCGCCGCCACACCGAAGCCTTGCCGTTCGGCGCGATCTCGAAGACGTAGAAATTGTTGACGTCGGTGTACCAGAAGATCGGCCCGGCCTTGGCCTCGGTCGGGTCGACGCCGGTGACCGTGGTCACCGTCACGCACATGTCGAGGTCGTCGTACACGCCGGCGTTGTTCACCGCCCAGACGTACGTGCCGACCGCAGGCGTCATCACGAGCTGGCCGTTCTCCACCTTGATCGTATCGCTGGCCTGGCCCCAGGTCGGCTGCAGCGCATCGAAGGAATCCTGGAAAAGCACGTTCGGGCCCGGACACACCGCGAAGGCGGGCGAAAGCCCCGCGACAAGCAGCGGCAAGGCGAAGGCAAGACTGCGGAAGGGCATGCGACGCGAGTCTCCGTGCGGGCGGATGCTATAGCCGTGCCGCGGCCGATGGAACAACATGGGACGATGCCGCGGCTGGCGGCGTTAAGGACTGGTGGACAGGGAGCGGACAATCTTGGCGGCCGCGGGGCAGGGGCTTTGGGATTTCTGGATCGACCGCGGCGGCACCTTCACCGACGTCATCGGCCGCGACCCGGCGGGCGCGTTGCATGTCGCCAAGCTCCTGTCGGAGAATCGCACCGCCTATGCCGATGCCGCCATCGCCGGCATCCGCCAGCTCCTCGCCGTTTCCGCGGAGGCTCCGCTGCCTTCCCGGCGTATCGCCAGCGTCAAGATGGGCACCACCGTCGCCACCAACGCGCTCCTCGAGCGCAAGGGCGACCGCACGCTGCTTCTCATCACCCGCGGCTTCCGTGACGCGCTGAAGATCGGCTACCAGGCGCGGCCCGACATCTTCGCCAAAAAGATCGTCAAGCCCGACATGCTCTATGAGCGCGTCGCCGAGGTCGCCGAGCGTGTGCTCGCCGACGGCACCGTCGAGGCGGCGCCCGATCTTGCCGCGGTCCGCCGCGATCTCGACGCGGCGTGGCGCGATGGCGTC
>JBEHXS010000218.1:0-4095 GCA_048498575.1 Pseudomonadota bacterium | reverse complement strand
CCCACCCTCGCTGACCCGACGCAACGCCACGACGGCGAAGCTCGCGACATCGGCGAAGCCCGGAGGGTCGCCCGATGCGATCGCCGCCGTATCAACGACGGGAATGCCCGGAAGGGTCGCCCGCAAGGTCGCGACCAGCGCGTTGTGCACGACGTCGTTCGGAACGTAGCCGACGACGGTCACCTGCTTTCCGTCGAAGTTGGCGGAGAACACGAACGGATCGGCCCGCGCCGGCAGGATCTGCACCGGGCCCAGAGCCACGCCACCGGGCAGGCTGGCGAGCGCTGTCTGCGAATCGCTATAGGCCGCCGCAGACGCCGCCGTCCCCGAGATGGACAGCATCGAGTCGGTGAGCGTTACGGAGCCGTCGCTGAGCGCCGCCAGCCGCGACAGCCCGAACGACGCCGCCGAATTGAATGAAGGCTCGGCGCCGCGCGCCAGACTCATGCTGTCGTGGATTTCCGCATTCGCCAGCGCCCGGCGCGCCGCCGCCAGCACCGCCGCCCGCGAGCCTTCGGACGGCACCGCGCCGGAAAGCGTAAGCGCGTTTCCGCTCCGTCTTGCCGACCATACGTACGGCGAGGCAATCGGCAGAAGATCGGTCGCGTTGGCGATGGTGCGCACGCCGCCGACCTGCGCGGCCGCAGTCACCGCCTGCTGCTGCGCATCGATCGACGGCGCCATACCGTGGATCGTGACATCGCGCGCGGAGACATCGACCGTGGCCCAGCTCAGCCCGCTTTCAGCGAAAGCGGCCGCCACCCGACCGGAAAGGTCGGCCTCGATCGCGCCGTCGCGCAGAAAGACCGCCACGATCGCCACGACAAACGTCACGACGATGCCGGGCCGCAGCCAGCGTTTCCAGTTCATGGGCGTGGTTTACCCGAATTCGGCCGCCAGACCAGCCGCCCATGACGGCGAAATTGGGGAATCGGGTCGGGTATCCCGCCGTCTCAGAAAAGAAAGAACCCGGCGGATTGCTCCGCCGGGTCCTGATTTCACAAGCTCGGAACTGGCTATCACCAGTCGCGGCGCAGAGCCACCTGAGCAGCCCAGTAGTTGGTCGTGGAAGTCGAGTTCCACGTCGCACCAACCTTGGCCTTGAAGCCCGTGTAGGGCAGCCAGACCAGGTCGCCGCCGATCGCGGTGACATTGCTGGCAGACGCACCCGCCGGCTTCCCGTAAGAGAAGTCCCAATCGGTGCGCAACGTCTTCGAGAAGTAGTGCTGCAGAGACGCGAACGCCGCCCAGCCGTTGTTGTAGCCGAAGCCACCACCAGCGCCGTTGAACGGACCGTCGCCCCAGCTGCCCTCGATCATGAGGTTGTCGCTCGGAGTGAAGTTGAACGTCAACACACCCGACACGCCGTAAGAGCTGGTTGCTCCGCCGCCACCACCACTGAGCTGCGTATAGCCAGCCGAGACGAAGCCCGACCAGTTAGAACCGCCGAACGTGATGTTGCCGTCGATGAGCGGCAGCGAGTAGTCGGCCGGCAATGCCGAACCGAACGCTTCACGCGGATCTTCGATGCCCAGTGCCAGTCCAACAGAACCGGCCTTGAACGACAGCTCAACGTGGTTCGAGTCCGACATGGACGGACGAAGCTCGTTGGCAATGCCGAAGTCGTCCACGTAGCTACCGCCCGGACGATAGTCCGAGCCGAAGTGGCCTACCTTCAGCGAACCCAACTTGATGAACGCGCCATCAAGCGTGACGTTCGAAGCCGTCGGAGCGTACGAGCCCGCGAAGCCGATGTTGGCTTCGAGAACACCGACGTCCGTCATCGACTTGGCGTCAAAGTAAACGCCAGAACCGGCCGTCTGGAAATCCCAGGAAGCCGAGTGAGCCGTAACACCGCTGTAGAGGAACGAGTTAGAGTGGAAATTCGCACGGAATTCCACATGGCCCGTGATCTGCAGGCAGGTGTCGGAACCCGGCAGGTAGAAATAACCGGCGCCGAAAGCTTCGCACGCCTTGACGTATTCCACCGGCTCGGCGACCGACAGGTCTGCAGCCTGAGCGCCGCCAACGACCGCAAATGCGGCGGCGGAGCCAAGGAGTAAGGTCTTCAGTTTCATGTCCTGACCTCCAACCAAGATTTAGGGGCAGGTTCTTTCTTGCCGAAGCTCCCGACTGCCTTACGGCAGATCGGTCAATTCCGAGCTTGTGCTAAGTCTGTCCCAATTCCCCGCGAGAAGCCCGCCACCCCGGCTATTGACCCACCCCTGGGCCACCTGGCTGGCGAACACGACCCGCAGGGCACCCCGCGTTTCGCAGGGTCAAACTGAGCCAAGGTTCAGCCACGTGCAATCGTGAAAGCGGCGGTTAGGGTCCGGAAAGCCCTGTTTTCAGGGCCATGTTGCAGAATTGGCACGAAAGACCCCTGTGAAATTAACCGGTCTTTCAAATGCGCCCATAGCGGTCCGGAAAGTGCGGATTTTACTTCGCCCTGATTCGCCAACCCCGATGCGGCACGCCCGCAACAACCCGACTCGCGCCGAGACTCTCGCTCACTCGAAAGTAGGCCTTGCCCGTCTAAACGAGCCCGCGTATTGGCTGAACCCACCGGAGACGTGGCCGAGAGGCTGAAGGCGGCGGTTTGCTAAACCGTTATACGGTTGAAAAGCTGTATCGAGGGTTCGAATCCCTCCGTCTCCGCCAATCCAGGGCCTTGGCTCTGTTGCCGAGTCGCTCCCGTTAAGCGCCTTGCCGCTGGGGAGCAACGGCCCGTCATTGCTGCCATCGTGCGCGCTTAGGCGGCCTTGAGCGGACGGGCACGTTCAATCCGCTCCATCTCCTTCGGGCTGTGCATCGCCTGCCATAGGTCATTGCGCCGCTGCACGTTCAGCCAGAAGTCGGGGCTGTTACCGAACACCCGCGCGAGAATGAGGGCTGTGGCAGCCGTCACATTTCTGCGGTCGTTGCACAATTCGTTGACGTGCTTGCGCTGAACGCCCATCGCGGCGGCAACGGCGGCCTGGGTCAAGCCAAGCGGCTGCATGAACTCCTCCACCAGGACTTCGCCGACGGTGGCCGGCTTGCGCTTTGTCATCAGCATGGTTCGCCTCGCTTCACCTGTAAGTGTGGTCGTCCAGATAGACGCGCTCTGCCTCGCCCCGGCGACCATCCCAATGGAAAACCAGCCGCCACTGCCTGTTGACGCGGATCGAGCAGTACCCCGCCAGATTGCCGCGCAGCTTTTCAAAGTGGTTGCTGGGCGGCACGCGCAAGTCTTGATCCGTGGTTGCGTCGTCAATCATCTGGAGCTTACGAAAAAGGCGGCTTTCGAGATCCGGCGGAACGTTCCGGGAGGGAACGTCATCCACGAAGAAGGCGCGTAGCCATTCGTCTCGAAAGCCCACGATCATAGTAAGGGCACATGTACCACGCTATGGTACATTCCACAAGATACCGCGCCCCTCTGAGGATAACGGGCACATCCGGCCCGCTGCCGTTGCCCTGCCCGCGCGGCTGGCCGAACGATAATCCACGCCGCAGGGAGTTATCCCCAGGCGGCCAATTTTTGCCCCGCCATCGTCACGGGGCGAACCTTTTCTGACCACGAACCGGCGTGAGCATCGGCTACGGGCGGAGGAGGTGTGGGAGCGTAGAATGCGGGTCGGTGTAGCGTTTGCGTCTGTGTTCGGGGTGGCGGTGTGCGCGGCGGCCGCACCGGCCTTTGCGGCGTCGCCGGCCTATTGCGCCCTCTACGCCCGCGAATATGCGGTCGCCCGAATCGGTCCGGTCAGCAGCGATCAGTCCGCCAGCGCCTCGAAGCGGGTCGAGGACCAGGCCTATTTCCGCTGCCTGAACCTCGACGACGAGCCGGAGTTCCCGGCAACGTCGGCCTATTCCGGCGCATCGGTCGAGGATCTCGACGGCGGCGCCAGCGGACCCTTCCAGGACATCGCCGAGGGCGACACCGACACAAATGACGACGCCGACGTCACCACCACCACGGGCGCGATCGCGAAAGCCGCTCCCGCCACGCCGCCGGCCGACGCTGCCTATGCTTCGGGCGCGAAACTCAAGACGACCGGGCTGATCGCCTGGTCGCCGGCGTGGCTGTCATGGTGCCAGTCGCACTTCCCGCAC
>JBEHXS010000217.1:0-4167 GCA_048498575.1 Pseudomonadota bacterium | reverse complement strand
TACGAGTTCCGCGACAAGTTCTGCTTCGCCGCCGGCGAGAAGGTCATGGAGCTGGTCGCGCGCAACATCCGTCCGCGCGACATCGTCACCCGCAAGGCGCTGGAGAATGCGGCGACCGTCGTTGCCGCCTCCGGCGGTTCGACCAATGCCGGCCTGCATCTGCCGGCAATCGCCCACGAGGCCGGCATCGAGTTCGATCTGTTCGACGTCGCGGAAATCTTCCGCAAGACGCCGTACATCGTCGACATGAAGCCGGGCGGCAAGTACGTCGCCAAGGATCTGTTCGAGGCCGGCGGCATCCCGCTGGTCATGAAGACACTGCTCGACGCCGGCTACCTGCATGGCGACTGCATGACGGTTACCGGCCGCACGATCGCCGAGAACCTGAAGAACGTGAAGTGGAATCCCGATCAGGACGTCGTCTACGAGGCGACCAAGCCGATCAAGCCGACCGGCGGCGTCGTTGGCCTCCGCGGCAACCTCGCTCCCGATGGCGCGATCGTGAAGGTCGCCGGCATGAAGAACCTGCAGTTCTCGGGTCCGGCGCGCTGCTTTGACTCCGAGCAGGAATGCTTCGACGCCGTGACCAACCGCACCTACAAGGATGGCGAGGTTCTCGTCATCCGCTACGTCGGCCCGAAGGGCGGTCCCGGCATGCCGGAGATGCTCTCCACGACCGCCGCGCTCTACGGCCAGGGCGCCGGCGACAAGGTCGCCCTCATCACCGATGGCCGCTTCTCCGGCGGCACGCGCGGCTTCTGCGTCGGCCACGTCGGGCCGGAAGCGGCCGAGGGTGGCCCGATCGGCCTGCTCCAGGACGGCGACATCATCGACATCGACGCGGTCGCCGGCACGATTTCAGTGCGCCTCGACGATGCCACATTGGCGGCGCGGAAGAAGAAGTGGCAGCCGCGCGAAAGCAGTTATCGCAGCGGAGCCATCTGGAAATATGCGCAGGGCGTTGGCCCGGCGTGGAAAGGCGCCGTCACGCACCCAGGCGGAGCGGCGGACGATAAGACGTATGCGGATATCTAGCGTTCTTTGTTCCGCGTTGGTGGTGACGGCGTGCGGCATCGCGCCGGTTGCCGCTTTTGAGATCAAGGATCTCACGCCTGAGACTCCTCCGGCTCAGGCGTTCACGTGGGGCCTTGACCAGTACAACAGCGGCGACAAGGCCACCGCCGCTGAGGCGCTCGACTTTGCCGCCCAGAAGGGCATCCCCGGCGCCCAGTGGAAGCTCGCCCGCATGTACGCCGATGGCGATGGCGTCACCCGCGACGACCTCAAGGCCTTCCAGCTTTTCGGCGAGGTCATTGCCAACACCAGCGACGACGACGGCATGTCCGCGCCGTACGTATCGAACGCGTATGTCCGTCTCGGCTCCTACTACCGCGACGGCATTCCGAACTCGAAGGTGAAGCCGGATTTCAGCCGCGCCCGCCAGGCCTTCGCCTACGCCGCGTCCTTCTTCGGCAATCCCGACGCGCAGCTGAATCTCGCCCGCATGCTCTACAACGGCGAGGGCGGCGACAAGGATCTGGTCCAGGCGGCGAAGTGGGCGAAGCTCTCCGCCGATAAGGGCAATGGCGATGCCAAGGCCCTGGTCGTCCAGATTTGCCTCGACCTCGCGCAGGCCCATCTCGATGGCAGCGACGACACCAGCCAAAGTGCCCGCGAGGCCGCCCGCTGGGCGCAGGAAGCCGCCGACTACGGCAGCGTCGATGGCGAGGCGCTCCTCGGCCACATCCTGTTCGAAGGCGACGGCTCGTTCCGCCGTCCCGTTGATGGCCTCATGTATCTGACGATTGCCCTTATGCGCTCCGGCGGCAACGTCCGCTGGATTGCCGATATGCATGAGGAAGCGCTGGCGGCGGCGACCGACGACGAATGGAACGCTGCCAAGTTGCGTGCCGACCAGTGGGCCAAGGCCAACCCGTCGCTGATGGCCGACGGCAGTGGCGGCTCGGCCAACGCCAAGCCGACGCAGGCAACCGCGACTGCTTCGGCCGACCCGGTGCCGGCCGCCGCCGCAGCAGCGCCGATGGCGATCGCGCCGCCGCCGATGACCGAGACGGCGATCACCACCGTGACCACCGTTCCGACCAACTAGACGTCAGAAATCCAGTTCGACGATCACCGGCACATGGTCTGACGGCTTCTCCCAGCCGCGCGGGCGCTTGTCGATGATCGCGTTGCTAAGGTGGTCGGTCGCCTGTGGCGACAGCAGAACATGGTCGATGCGGATGCCGTCGTCCTTCTGCCACGAGCCCGCCTGGTAGTCCCAGAACGTGAAGTGTCCACTGCCGCCCTCGCAGGCGCGGAAGGCATCCGTCAGCCCGAGATTGAGGATGCGGCGGTAGGCAGCCCGCGTCTCCGGCTGGAAAAGCGCGTCGCGCTTCCAGTGGTCCGGAAAGTGGGCGTCGATCGGCTCGGGGATGACGTTGAAATCGCCGGCGAGCAAAAAGGCTTCCTCGAGCGCCAGCCGTGATTTCACGTAGGCCTCGAGCCGCGCCATCCAGGCCAGCTTGTATTCGAACTTGTCGCTGCCGGTCGGGTTGCCGTTGGGCAGGTAGAGCGAAACCACCCGAAGCACGCCCGTCGGCACCGAGATCACCGCCTCGATGAAGCGCGAGTGCGTGTCGGCGTCGTCGCCGGGCAATCCGGTGGTCACGTCCTCCAGCGGCAGCTTCGACAGGATGGCGACGCCGTTGAAGCCCTTCTGCCCATGGGTGCGCACGTTGTAGCCGAGGTCCTCGAAGGCCTCGCGCGGAAACTTGCCGTCCTCCGACTTGATCTCCTGCAGGCACAGCACGTCCGGGCTGGCGTCCTTCACCCACGCCGTCGCCGTTTCGATGCGGGCGCGGACGCCATTGATGTTCCAGGTCGCGATCTTCATGGATTACGAAGCTAGCCGGTCGAGGGGGCGAGTCCTAGGTACTGGCCCGTGGTTCAACAGATTGAGCAAGAGAGACAGTCGGATGCCGATCAGAACATCTGAAGCCGAATGGCAGGGGAATCTCAAGGAAGGCCGCGGCCATATGCGCCTTGGTTCGGGCGCCTACGCCGGCGCCTATTCGTTCAATTCGCGCTTCGCCGATGGCGGCGGCACCAATCCCGAGGAGCTCATCGCCGCAGCCCACGCCGGCTGCTACGCCATGGCGCTCTCCGGCGATCTCGGCGCCGCGGGCTTCACTGCCAAGGACATCCGCGTCTCGGCTGAAGTCCATCTCGACACCGTTAACGGCAAGCCAACGATCGCGCTGATCGAGCTCACCGTCGGCGCCGAGGTGCCCGGCCTCGACGACGCCACGTTCCAGAAGATCGCCGAGGGCACCAAGCAGAATTGCCCGGTCTCGCGTGCGCTGTCCGCCGCGAAGATCACCCTCGATGCGACCCTGAAGGGCTAACTGGCCCCTCGTCATCGTAAATTCGTGCCTGCCGCCTCATACTTGACCGTGAGGGGCGGCAGGCAGACATTCCGGCGCACCTTGAAAGGTGCGACCTCATGAAATCCGACGATTCCAGCCAGTTCGAGCGCCCGCGTCCCATTGCCTTCGAGGCGTTTGACGATGCGGAAGCCGCGGTAGCCCGGCTCGAGCTGATCTACGACCTCCACACGGCCTTCATCCGCGAGCGCTTCGCGGCCCTGCTCAAGTCGAAGCATCTGCCCGGCCGTGTCCGCGCCACCTATCCCGAGATCCGCCTCGAAATCTCGTCGTACGCCCGCGTCGACTCGCGTTTGTCCTACGGCCATGTCGCCGGTCCCGGCATCTATGCCGCGACGGTCACGCAGCCCGCGTTGTTTCGTTCGTATCTCACCGAGCAGCTCCGTCTTCTCATCCGCAACCACGGCCGTCCCATCGAGGTCGGCCCGTCGGCGATGCCGATCCCGCTGCATTTTGCTTTCCCCGATGGCGTCAACGTCGAGGGCGCCGCCGCCGACAAGATCGAACGGCCGCTTCGCGACATGTTCGATGTCCCCGATCTCGCGCTCATGGATGACGCCATCGTCAACGGCACCTACGAGCCGCCGCCCGGCGCGCCGCTGCCGCTGGCGCCGTTCACCGCCCCGCGGATCGACTATTCGCTGCACCGCCTGCCGCACTACACCGCGACGCGCCCCGAATATTTCCAGAACTTCGTGATCTTCACCAACTACCAGTTCTA
>JBEHXS010000216.1:0-4254 GCA_048498575.1 Pseudomonadota bacterium | reverse complement strand
TCGGCCGCGCTCGGGCTGCATCGCGTGCGGACGATCCGCCTCGTCATCTTCCCGCAGCTCATCCGTCTCGCGCTGCCGGCGCTTTCCAATCTCTGGCTCAACATGATGAAGGACACGGCGCTGGTGTCGGTCATCACGCTGAACGACCTCCTGCGCCAGACCTCGATTGCCGTCGGCACGACCAAGGAGCCGTTCTTCTTCTACGCCGTCGCCTGCATCATCTATCTGGTGCTGTCGATGCTGGCCTCGATCGGCGTGTGGCGCATCGACATCTGGTCGTCGCGCGGGGTCGTCAGACGATGACCGCGATCGCCGAGCGCGCGCCGCCTATTCACGTCAGGCACAGCCGCCGCTTCACGACGTTCGGCATCGTGCTCATCGGCCTCTGGGTCGTCCTGGCACTGCTGCTGATCTGGGCGCTCGCGCATTCGCTGGGCGGCGACCGGCTGCAGATGTTCGGCGGCCGCTTCGTCTCGGGCTTCATCACCACGATCAAGCTGGTCGTGGCATCGGTCGCGATTGGCGCCATCGTCTCCATCCCTGTCGCGGCGGGGCGCCTCTCCAACAACCGCGTCATCGGCACCCTCGCCTACTGCTATTCCTATTTCTTCCGCGGCTCGCCGCTCATCGCCCAGCTCTTCCTGATCTACTACGGCGCCGGCGAGTTCGCCGGTCCGCTCAAGGCCGTCGGCCTGTGGTGGTTCTTCCGCGACGCGTTCAACTGCGCCGTGCTGTCGTTCGCGTTGAACACCGCCGCCTACCAGGCCGAGATTCTCTCGGGCTCGATCCGCAACGTACCGCACGGACAGCGCGAGGCGGCGATTGCGCTCGGCCTGCGCCGCTTCGTCATCCTGTGGAAGATCGTCATGCCGCAGGCGCTGATCGTGGCGCTGCGCCCCTACGGCAACGAGGTCGTGCTGATGATCAAGGCGTCGGCCGTGGCCGCGATCGTCACGGTCCTCGACCTCATGGGCCAGACCCGCTTCATATTTTCCAAGACCTACGATCTTTCCTTCTATCTATGGGCCGCCTTGTTCTATTTTGTGCTGGTCGAGCTGCTCGGCCGTGGCATTAACGTGATCGAGCGGCGCATCACCCGCCACCACATCCGATAGTCTTCAGCCATGTCGAAAATCGCATTCATCGGCCTCGGGGTCATGGGCTATCCCATGGCCGGGCACCTCGCCGTTCGCGGCAAGCACGAGGTCACCGTCTACAACCGCACCGCGGCGAAGGCCGAGAAATGGGCGGCCGAGTTCAGGGGCACCGCCGCCGCGACGCCCAAGGCTGCCGCCGCCGGCGCCGAGTTCGTCTTCACCTGCGTCGGCAACGACGATGACCTGCGCTCGGTCGTCCTCACCGCCGACGGCGCGCTCGCCGGCATGAAGGCGGGCGCCGTCCTGATCGACAATACCACGGCGTCCGCGGTGGTGGCGCGCGAGATCGCCGAGGCCGCCTTCGACAAGGGCATCGGCTTCCTCGATGCGCCGGTGTCCGGCGGCCAGGCCGGCGCCGTGAACGGCCAGCTCACCGTCATGGTCGGCGGCGACGAGGCGACCTTCGCCAAGGCAAAGCCGGTGATCGACGCTTACGCCAAGATGGTCGGGCTGATGGGCCCGGTCGGCGCCGGCCAGCTCACCAAGATGGTCAACCAGATCTGCATCGCCGGCATCGCCGAGGGTCTAGCCGAAGGCATCCACTTCGCGACGCGCGCCGGGCTCGACGTCGAGAAGGTCATCGGCGTCATTTCCAAAGGCGCCGCGCAATCGTGGCAGATGGAGAACCGCTACAAGACCATGGCCGCCGGCAAGTTCGACTTCGGCTTTGCCGTCGACTGGATGCGCAAGGACCTGTCGATCGCGCTCGCCGAGGCGCGGGACAACGGCGCCCGCCTGCCGGTCGCGGCGCTGGTCGATCAGTTCTACGCCGAGGTCCAGGCGATGGGCGGCAAGCGCTGGGATACCTCCAGCCTCATTGCCCGCTTCGAGCGCGACTAGAGCCCGCCGCCATCGGCGAGCTGGGCGCGCAGGCGCGCGATATGCTCGTGGTAGATCGCTTCGTTCGGCACGTCGGCGTTGAACGGGTTGTCGCCATCGACGTTGAACTTGTCGATGTTGCGATGGACGAACAAAGGCGCGCCCTCGCGGTCGCGTTGCACCATTACGGTGCCGCCGCCCCATTTGTGCCAGATGTTCGGGCGGCCCATGTGGAACGGCCCATAGGGCATGAAGCCGTACGGCACCAGCTCGGGGTGTGACAGGTACAGGCTCGCCCGGGTCGGCCGTTTGCGCGCGGCCGAGAGGTTCTGCCAGGCCAGGCGGAATGTGTCTTTGTCGCCGATCAGCCGCTGGACGTAGATGTCGGACCGGATGTTGAAGTGCAGGGTCAGGCCAAGTTCCTGCCAGCACTTTTCCTTGTCGATCAGAAGCTGGCCGGTCTCGAACTCCTCGGCGTCGTTCATCGGCACGTTGAACAGCGGCCAGATGATCGAGCTCGGGTGCCAGTAGAACACGCGGTCGGTGCTCACCACGTCGCGCCAGAACAACGAACCCTTGGCGCGATATTCGGGGTCCTCGAACAGGAACGACGGGTCGCGCAGCGGGAAGTTATCGCAATCCAGCCACAGCACCTCCTGAAACGAGCTTCGCCAGATGGCGAAGGGCTTGCTGGCGTAGCCACGCGCTTCGTCGGCATGCTCGCGCAGCGTGATGTTCAGCCCGAACGATTTGGCGAGCTCGGCATTACGCGGCGAAAGCTCGTCCGCGAAGTAGAACGCCTCGATGGGCAGCGAGACGCGAAGGCGAGCGAGTTCGGAGAGCAGAACCCAGAGCGAGGGAAACTGGCGGTCGAAGATCGCCGTAACGATGCCGCGACCGCTATGGTTCTTCGGCTCGCGCGCGAAACGCAGCACGGCCTGTCTCTGCGCGCGGTGAAGCTCCGCAAACGGAATGTTGACCGAGAACGGTTTATTCGCAGTCACCGATCGATACTCTCTGCCCGCCCCGGCAGCTATGCAGCAGTGCTGGCCTTCGCCTTTTCCTTCTCGACGGCGATATAGCTCAGCGGCACGGCCGTAGTATACTTGATCTGCTCCATCGCGAACGTCGTCGAGACGTCCGAAATGTCGATCTTGGCGATGAGGCGCTTGTAGAAGGCGTCGTAGGCGTCGATGTCCGGGACGACGACGCGGAGCAGGTAATCGACCTGCCCGGCCATGCGATAGAACTCCACCACCTCGGGCAGATCCTGGATCACTTCGGCGAAACGCCGCAGCCACTCCTCGTTGTGCTGATTGGTCGTGATCGAGACGAAGGCGGTGACGCGCGTGTTCACCTTCTTCGGGTCGAGGAGCGCGACGCGGCCGATGATGACGCCGTCTTCCTCGAGCTTCTGGATGCGCCGCCAGCACGGCGTGGTGGAGAGGCCGACGCGGCGGCCGATCTCGGCGACCGGCACGGTGGCGTCTTCCTGAAGAATTTGCAGGATCTTGCGATCGAGGCGATCGACCATGGCGGCGCTCTGGGAAAGAGGTGTTTTTACTACTGGGGCAGTCAATTGACCCAGAACGTAGAAATATATTCCGTATTTGTCAAATCCGGACCGTCGCGCCCGCGTCGCGGCCCTCTGCGCCGTAGCCGGAAATTAAGCCTTCGCGCGCCATTTTCGTCCCTCGAGCGCAAGCGTTGGGGTCAGGCCGCGCATGAAATCCGCGAGGGCGGAGAGCGAAAGGACGGCGGCGAGCCGCGAGCGCGCGGAGCGCCGGCGTTCGGTCACGCGTACCGTCCGCGAGACGCGCGAGCGGCTGACCTCCGGCGGGACCGCCCGGCCCGCCTTCGATCACGAGCTCGCCCTCACCTTCGCGCGCAACATTGCCGGCACGTCGCTCGCGATGCCGCTGCTCATCCTCATCGTCGCCGCCGCCACGCTGCTCTGGGTCGACGTCCGGCTGGTGGTCGCGTGGACGGCGCTGGTGTTCGCCGCGCACTTCCTGCTCCTCACGCTCTGCCGGCGGTTTCTCGTTCTGCCGGCGGCGGATATTTCGGTCCGCGCGTGGCTCCGCCGCTTCTTCCTCGCCGAGCTGTTCAGCGGCTCCGCCTGGGCGGTGCTGATGCTGCTCCTGCCGCACGACACCAGCGAGACCGGCCTGCTCGTGTTTCAGTTCGCGACGATGCTGATCGTGCTGTCGGTCGTGACGTCGCTCGCCTCGACCGTCATTCCCGCGGCCGCCGCCGGCACGGTGCCGATCACCGCCAC
>JBEHXS010000215.1:0-4284 GCA_048498575.1 Pseudomonadota bacterium | reverse complement strand
CTGTCGCAGTCGGTGATCATGGACATCAACCCGCGCGAGCGGCTCGGCCGCGCCATGGCGGTGTGGGGCGCCGGCATGATGGTCGCCCCGATCGTCGGCCCGACCATCGGCGCCTACCTCACCGACAACTTCAACTGGCGCTGGGTGTTCTACGTCAACGTGCCGGTCGGCGCGCTCGCCTTCGCCGGCGTCGTGCTGTTCATGCCGGACACCGTCCGCCGCATCCGCAAGTTCGACTTCATGGGCTTCGCCTATCTGTCGATCGCGGTCGGCGCGTTGCAGTTCATGCTCGACCGCGGCGCCGACCGCGACTGGTTCCAGTCGCCCGAGATCCTGATCGAGCTCGCGATCGTCGTCGCCTTCCTGTGGATGTTCGTCATCCACATGATCACCGACAAGGAACCGTTCCTCGACCGGCGATTGTTCCTCGACCGAAATTTCACGGCCTCGCTGATGCTGATCTTCGTGGTCGGTATCGTGCTGCTGGCAACGATGGCGCTCCTGCCACCGATGCTCCAGAACCTGTTCGGCTATCCGATCATCACCGTCGGCCTGGTGCTGGCGCCACGCGGCTTCGGCACGATGGCCTCGATGCTGGTCGTCGGCCGACTGGTCAACAAGATCGACCCGCGCCTGCTCGTGCTGTTCGGACTGTCGCTGACGGCGCTGTCGCTTTACCAGATGACGTCGTTCGACCTTGCCATGACCAGCGGACCGCTGATCTGGACGGGCGTCGTCCAGGGCTTCGGTCTCGGCTTCGTCTTCATTCCGCTGTCGACGGTCGCCTTCCAGACGCTGGACTTCCGCCTGCGCACGGAAGCCTCCGGCCTGTTCAACCTCGTCCGCAACATGGGCTCCTCGATCGGCATCTCGGTGATGGCGGCGAAGCTGGTATCGAACATGCAGACCAGCCACGCCGACCTGATCACGCAGATCAGCCCGTTCAACCAGAACCTGCCGATGTTCGGCATCGACACGAACGTGCTGACCACGCAGGCGGGTGCGCAGACCGCGGCCCAGCTCGACGGGCTGATCACGCAGCAGGCGCTGATGATCTCCTACATCGACGACTTCAAGCTGATGTTCCTGATCGCCATCTGCTCGATCCCGCTGCTCCTGCTGCTCCGGTACAAGAAGCAGAATTTCGCGGCGCAGGCGGGCGCCCCGGCCCAGCAGCCGGCCATGGCGATGGCCGACTAGGCCGCACAGCAAGGCGAAACGAAAAAGGGCGGCTTCGGCCGCCCTTCTTTTTGGTCCGCCGCCTTCGGCTGCGCGGCTACTCCCCCCACGGCACCCAGATGTTCTTCACCTGCGTCGCGCGCTGCAGCAGCTCGCGGCCGGCGGAGATGGCGTCGTCGCCCCAGTCGCGGGCGACCGCTTCCGTCCACGTCTGCTTGAGGTTGCCAGCCGAGGCGCGCTCGATCTGCGCGGCGCCCTCCTGCGAGCCGAAATACCAGATGGCGTCGACCGCATCGTGCTTGGCGAGTTCGACCCCGAGGCTCGCCTTGTCGCCGGTGACGATATTGACAACGCCGCCGGGGACGTCGGAGGTGTCCAGCACCTGGTAGAGATCGGTGGCGAGCAGCGCCTGGCTCATCGAGGGCACCGCGACGACGGCGTTGCCGGTCGCGATGGCGGCGCCGACCAGCGAGACGAAGGCGAGCAGCCCCGGCTCCTCCGGCGCCACAATGCCGACCACGCCGACCGGCTCGTTCATGGCGAGCGCCAAGCCGCGGAAAGGCGGCTTGTGCACAGCCCCTTCGTACTTGTCGGCCCATGCGCCCCATGCGAACAGGCGCGCCACGGCGGCATCGACCTCGAGGCGCGTCTTCGCCTTCTTCACGCCCTTGATGGCGCGCAGCCGATCGGCGAATTCCGAGGCGCGGGCATCGAGATTCTCGGCGATGTAATAGAGGATCTGCGCGCGATTGTGCTCGCTGGTTGTCGCCCACTTCGGCTGGATCTTGCGCGCCGCCTCGACCGCGTCGCGGATGTCCTTGCGGTTGCCGTCGCCGACCTCGCCGACGAGCTGGCCGGACGTCGACGCCACCGGCCGCGAGTAGCCGCCGTCGGGCCGCGTCTGCTTGCCGCCGATGTAGAGCTTGGCGGTGCGGTCGATGCCGCCGCCGATCAGCTCCAGCCCGATCTCGGGTTTCGCCGGCAGCGATTCGGCGAGCGCCTTGGCGCCCTTCGTCCACTTCGGCTTGGTGTAGGCGAGCGCGCCTTCCCGCCCGCCCTCGCGGCCGTAGCCCGATTCCTTGTAGCCGCCGAACCCGGCCGCCGCATCGAACAGGTTGGTCGAGTTCACCCACACCACGCCGGCCTTGAGCTTCGGCGCGATATCGAGCGCGAGGTTGATCGATTCCGACCAGATCGAAGCGGCGAGCCCGTATTCCGTATTGTTGGCGAGCGCCACCGCCTCTTCCGGCGTGCGGAACGACATGGCGACCGCGACCGGCCCGAATATCTCGACGCGCGCAACGGTGGACGCCGGCTCGACGTTGGTGAGCAGCGTCGGCGGGTAGAAGCAGCCGGTCGCCGGCAGCTCGGCGCGCGTCTGGTAGAGCGTGGCGCCCTCGTCGACGCCCTGCTTCACCAGCCGCCGGATGCGCTCGAGCTGCACCGGCGCGACGATGGCGCCAAGGTCGATCGCCTTGTCGAGCGGCGAGCCGACGCGGAGCGTATCGAGCCGCGTCCTGAGCTTGCCGACGAAGGCGTCGTGCACGCCCTCCTGGATGAGCAGGCGCGAGCCGGCGCAGCACACCTGGCCCTGGTTGAACCAGATGGCGTCGACCACGCCCTCCACCGCCGAGTCGAGATCGGCGTCGTCGAAGACGATGAACGGCGACTTGCCGCCGAGCTCCAGCGTCAGCGACTTGCCGCTGCCGGCTGTCGCTTCGCGGATCTTGCGGCCGACCTCGGTCGAGCCGGTGAAGGCGATCTTGTCGATGCCGGGATGCTTGACGATGATCTCGCCGGTCGCGCCATCGCCGGTGACGATGTTGACGACGCCCTTGGGCAGGCCCGCCATCGCACAGATTTCAGCGAACAGCAGCGCCGACAGCGGCGTGAATTCCGCCGGCTTCAGGATGACGGTGTTGCCGAGCGCAATCGCCGGCGCGATCTTCCACGCCAGCATCAGCAGCGGGAAGTTCCACGGGATAATCTGCCCGCAGACGCCGACCGGCATGCGGTCCGGCAGCTCGGCCGCCATCAGCTCCGCCCAGCCGGCGTGATAATAGAAATGGCGCGCGACCAGCGGCACGTCGATGTCGCGCGTCTCGCGGATCGGCTTGCCGTTGTCGAGCGCCTCGACCACCGCGAACAGGCGCGAATGGCGCTGGATCAGCCGCGCGATGGCGTAGAGGTACTTGGCCCGCTCGTGGCCGGAGAGGCGCGCCCAGGCGCCCTGCGCCCGCCGCGCCGCCTTGACCGCGGCATCGATGTCCGCCTGCCCGGCCTCGGCGGCTTCGGCCAGAACTTCGCCCGTCGCTGGGTTGGACGTCTCGAACCAGCGGCCTTCCTGCGGCTGCCGCCAGGTGCCGTCGATGTAGAGGCCGGCCTTGGCGTGCTGCTTGATCCAGGCGCGCGCGTCCTTGTCGCTCTCCGGCGCCGGGCCGTAGTCCATGGTGTCGAGGATTTCAGCTACGGACATCGGATGCCGCTCCGCCACTATCGGGTAGTGGGCCGAGGATAGTCCCTAACTGCTGGCGGTGAAACGATGGTTTCAGCCTTCCAGCACGCGGATGAATTCGGCAATTGCCTCGCGGTTGGCGGCGTCGTCCTCCCGCGCGTAGGCATAGCTGAGCAGCGGCAACGTCGCCGCCCCGCGCGTTGCCAGCGCGTTGGCGACATGGAAGCGCGTCTCGGGATAGGGGCTGTCCAGTCCGCGCGCGATTTCCACCAGGAATTTGCCCGGCACCTGGGCGAGGAGTCGCGCATAAAGCGTCTGCGCATTGGCGATGTCGTCGGCTGCGTCGCCGTCCCAGGCGGGGAGTTCGGGCCGCTCCTTGGCCAATTTGTCGAGCGCCGCGATCGCCTCGGCGACTTCGCCCGCGCCGCAGCGCGCCGCAACATCGTCAAGCACGACGTCGGGAATCGTCTCCCACGGCTCGAGGCCGGCTTTGGCTTCGAGGAGAAGCTCGCGCAAGCGCGCCATCACGCCATCGCATGGTGATCGAAGGAGGCGTAGCGGCCGGTGACGAAATACTCGAGCTGGCGCTCGATGTCGGCGAGCAGCGACGAGGCGCCGATGCGGAAGAGGCCGGGCTCCAGCCACGCATC
>JBEHXS010000214.1:0-4304 GCA_048498575.1 Pseudomonadota bacterium | reverse complement strand
TACTGCGGCTGCACCGCCGAGACCGACAAGCTCAACGCGCTGTTCGGCGACGAGATCGCGATCCGCAAGAATTTCTCGACGATTGATCCGGCTGACGGCCCGGAATTTGTCCGCGTCCTGATGGCCCACGTCGGCCCGGCGCGCGCCGATCATCCGCCGCTCGCACACGGCGACGCGAATTTCATGAACGTCGTCGGCCAGACGGTCAGCGTGTTCAGTGCCCACTGCGAAGTCGCGGCGCGCATCGGCGCCCGGCTCGGCCTTTCGGAGAACGTCCAGCGTAACCTCCGCCAGCTCTACGAGCGCTGGGATGGCCACGGTTTTCCCAATCACCTTGCCGGTGAGGCGATCGCGCCCGCCGTGCGCATCGTATTGGTCGCGCAGGATGGGCTCGCGCTTCTTGACGTCATGCCGACGGAGCGGGCGCGCGCGGTAATCGCAGGGCGGAGCGGCGGACCTTACGACCCGGCCGTGGTGTCCGCTTTCGTGCCGTTGATGGAGCGCCTGCTCGCTCCGCTCTCGGACGAGGAAGCGTGGACGGCGGCGATGGGGTTCGATGCCGGCCAGGATGCCGTCTTGTCCGGGGCGCAGATCGAAGAGGCCGCGGAGGTGATTGCGGATTTCATCGACCTCAAGTCGCCACTGATCGCCGGGCATTCACGCGCCGTTGCAGCGCTGGCGGACTCCGCCGCAAAGGCGGCTCGAATGCCGGAAGCCGCGCGCGCCGAGGTGCGGCAAGCCGGGTTGCTCCACGACATCGGATACATCGCGATCGGGGGTACCGCGCGTCTGGAAGCGGGGGAGGAAGCCTCGGAGCGCAGCCGCCTGCACCCGTATTTCGCCGGCCGCATGGTGCCACGGGCCCGCGGGCTGGCTGCGGTCGGCGCGATCATCACAGAACACCATGAGCGCCTCGACGGCAGCGGCTTCCACCGCGGCATCAGGTCCAGCGACATCTCGGCTGGTGGTCGTCTGCTCGCGGTCGCCGAGGCCTACCAGAATCTCGTCGAGGACCGTCCGTTCCGCGTCACGCTGACTCCGGCACAGGCGGCGGCGCAGCTGCGCGAGGAAGTAACGCGCGGGACGCTCGACGGCGAGGCCGTGGCGGCGGTGCTGGAGGCGGCGGGGCAGGGCAAGCGCGGCAAGAAGGTACCGTTCGTTGCCGGACTGACGGCGCGCGAGGTCGACGTGCTCCGGCTCGTGGCGCGCGGAACGACGACCAAGGAGATCGGGGCCGACCTCGGCCTTTCGCCGAAGACGGTCGACAACCACATCCAGTCGATCTACGGCAAGCTCGGCGTGAAGACGCGCGGCGGCGCCACGCTTTTCGCCATGGAACACGGCCTGCTCGTGCCGGGTCAGAATTAGGGAATCCTCCTCAGGCCGTGGACTGCGCCCGCGCATAGCGTCTCCTCGTCACCAACCCAACACGGGAGACCCGCAATGAACGCTCAAGACATCCAGACCAGCAACCTCGCTACCGCACGCGCCGTTTACGACGCCTTCGGCCGGGGCGACGTGCAGGCGATCCTCGACGCCTGCTCACCGAACATTCAGTGGCATTCCGGTGGTACGCGCGAGGATTTTGCCGCGTTCGGTCTTCGCGACGGCCTCGATGGCGTGAAGTCCTTTTTCAAGGACGTTGCCGAGAACAATCAGTTCTCGCTGTTCGAGCCGCGGGATTTCTTTGCCAACGGCGACAAGGTCGTGGTCATCGGCCACTACACGATGACGCAGAAGAAGACCGGCAAGCCGGTCGACAGCGACTGGGCGCACATCTTCACCTTCAAGGGCGGCAAGTGCGTGGCGTGGCGCGAGCTGAACGACAGCACGGCCTTCTACAAGGCGTATCGCTAACTTTGCAGCGAGGGGCCGCTCCGGTGGAGTGGCCCTTCCTTCTGCGGCCGGGCCTGCGGGCTCATCCGGCGCGGCCCGTTGGTCCTTCGGGCTACTGGCTGAGAGCCATGCCGCCGCCCTGGGCGGTGCGGCGCATGCCTTCCGACGCCGGGGCGTAGCCCGGGTTCAGATTGGCGGCGTGGGCGAAGGCGTTGAACGCCTGCTGCGTCATGCCCAGCTTCTCCAGCGCCAGGCCCTGATTGGTCCAGCCCTCGTAGGAGGAGGGATCGCGCTTCACCACCTCGTTGAAGTCGTCGAGGGCGGCCTTGTAGTCGCCGGTTGCGAGGTAGGAGAGGCCGCGCGCGTTGAAGGGCTCGGCGGCGGTCGGCGCGAGCGAGATCGCCTTCGAGAAATCGTCGATCGCCTGCACGTGCAGGCTCTGCGCCTGCTCGATCAGGCCGCGGTTGTGGTAGGCGCGCGGGTCGTTGGGATCGAGGTCGATCGCCTTGTTGAAGTCGGCGAGCGCCAGGTCGAACTGCTTGCGCTGGCGGTACATGTTGCCGCGGCCGACATAGGCGACGGCGTAGCTCGCGTTGATGGCGATCGCCTGGTTGTAATCGGCGAAGGCGGCGTTGTCGTTCTGCATGCTGCGCTCGACGAGCGCGCGGTTGGCATACGCCTGATAGAAGTTCGGGTTGATCTTGATGGCCGCGTCGAAGTCGGCGATCGCTTCCTTGAAGCGCCCGGCGCGACCGTAGGCGCTGCCGCGGACGTTGAAAGCGGTGGGGTCCGTCGGATTCTGCGCGATCACGGCCGACAGCGAATCGATGTTCACGGCCGACCCGGCCGACTGATCGACCTGACCGTACTGGCTGTCGCCGGTGCTGGCGCATCCCGCGAGCGCCAGTGCGACCGCGAGCGCCGCGCCCACGCCGAAGGCCCGGAACGATATCAGGGTAGGAGTTTCACTTGCCGCTTGCGCCATCCGCCTCGTCCGAACCTTCACGCGGCCACTTCAGCCGCGGGCGGATTGCCCGGCGGCTGACACGTCTAAACGGAACAAGCGCCTAATTGCGGGCGAAATTACGGAGTGCTGCGACGGCCTTCGAAGCCGCCACCGCTGCTGGAACCGCCACGACCACCGCGGCCGCCCGGACCACCCTGGCCGCGGGCATTCGCCGGCGCTGCGACGGCGCGGCCGCCACCGGGGGCGATGCCTTCACGCTGGGCGCGCTTGCGCGCCAGCTTGCGGGCCCGGCGGATAGCTTCCGCCTTCTCGCGCGCGCGGCGCTCTGACGGCTTCTCATAGTGGTTGCGGAGCTTCATTTCACGGAAAAGCCCCTCGCGCTGCATCTTCTTCTTGAGAGCCTTCAGCGCCTGATCAACGTTGTTGTCGCGAACGAGTACCTGCAAGCGTTCTGTCCTGTTGCCTCGGGTGAATCTGAAATACGGGCCGCCCGGCAGAGGCCTTGGCCGCCCGAGTTGGCGGCTGCTTTAGCAAATGTGGCGGGCGACTGCAATCTGCGGCCGTGGGACCGCCTCTATAACTTTCCCGTGGGGCGGATGCGGTTGACGTGGCCCATCTTGCGGCCAGGCCGCGCCTCGGCCTTGCCGTATAAATGGAGCCGGGCGCCCGGTTCGGCAAGGATTTCCGCCCAGCGGCCGGCGTCGTCGCCCAGCAGATTCTCCATCGTCACATCGGAATGGCGCCCGGTGGCGGCGAGCGGCCAGCCCGCGATTGCCCGGATGTGCTGCTCAAACTGCGAAGCCAGGCAGCCATCCTGCGTCCAATGCCCCGAGTTGTGCACGCGCGGCGCGATCTCGTTCACCATCAGCACGCCGCCCGGCGCGACAAACATCTCGACGGCGAGGATGCCGACGTGGTCGACGGCCTCGGCGATCTTCTCGGCCATCGCCACCGCTTCGGCCGCCAGTTCCGGCGTGATGTTGGCGGGCACGGTGGTTTCGGCGAGGATGCCGTTGACATGCCGGTTCTCGGAAATGTCGTAGGCGCGCATGCTGCCGTCGCGGCCGCGCGCGAGGATCACTGAAACCTCGCACTCGAAGGGAATCTGCGCCTCGAGGATCGCGGGCATCTCGCCGATCGAGCGCCAGGCAGCGACGAGATCGTCGCCGGAGCGGATCGTCGCCTGTCCCTTGCCGTCGTAGCCCATGCGCCGCGTCTTCAGGATGGCGGGACGGCCGGTACGCGCCAGCGCCGAGTAGATGTCCTGCACCACGTTCACGGGCGCATAAGGCGCGACCGCGATGCCGAGCTCGCCCATCAGGCGCTTCTCGTCGTAGCGGTCCTGCGCCACCTCGAGGCTGCGCTGGCCCGGATAGACCGGCGCGCGCTCGGCGAGAAAGCGCACGGTCGCGACCGGCACGTTCTCGAATTCGTAGGTCACGACGTCGACGGCCGCGGCAAACGCCGCCAGCGCCGCCTCGTCCTCGTAGGGCGCGACGGT
>JBEHXS010000213.1:0-4311 GCA_048498575.1 Pseudomonadota bacterium | reverse complement strand
GTTCGAGCCGGGCTTCGGATGCGGCGCGCCCATGCGCATGTCGGCCGGATCGAGCTTGAGCTCGACCCAGTCGGCGCCGGGAGCCTGAAGGCGGAACGAGCAGTGGAGTTCGCGGACGTCGCCGTCATAGAGGACGTGCGCGGCAGTGAGGATCTGGCCGTTGGTCAGGAACAGGGCCGCCGAGCCGACGGTGAGCATCGGATTGACGCAGCCGACGTGACCGGAGACCGAGCGGATGCGCGCCATCTCCGCCGGCGACAGCCCGAGCGAGGCACCAAGCGCCAGCAGCGAGCCGCGATCGTCCTTGCCGTCGATGACGTTGGCGCGGACGGACGACACGCCGACCGCCGCCAGCACGACGGCGGCGATCAGAAGCGCAAGACCCTGGGTCCCCGCTTTTGCGGGGATGAGCGGATGGGGCATTCGCCGGGCGAGATGCTACGCGGGCACGCGGCCGTAGCGGACGGCTGCCTTCGCCTTGGCCTTGGCGGCCTCGACTTCGCGATTGCGCGGCGGGGCGTTGGTCTCGAGGTCCTCGAGCAGGTGACGGGCGATGTGCGCGACCTCGTGCACCGCCCAGTTGAACACCTGTTCGTTGGCCTTCGACGGCTTCTGGAAGCCGCTGAGCTTGCGCACGAACTGCAGCGCCGAGGCGTGAACCTCGTCCTCGGTCGCGGGCGGATCGAAGTTATAGAGGGTGCGGATATTGCGGCACATGGCAGCGGTTCCTTTCTCCTGCGCTCGAAGATAGGACAGCCGGCGGTGGAATTCACCTACTCCGCGGCGGCCATCGCCTCGGGCTCGTAGTTGAGGATCGGCGCCAGCCAGCGTTCGGATTCGGCAAGCGGCCAGCCCTTGCGGGTAGCGTAATCCTCGGCCTGGTCGCGCTCGATGCGGCCGACGCCGAAGTAGTGCGACTCCGGATGCGAGAAGTAGAGGCCGGAGACCGACGAGCCCGGCCACATGGCGTAACTCTCCGTGAGCTGGATGCCGGTGGCGTTGGTGGCGTCGAGAAGATCGAACAGCGTGCGCTTCTCGGTGTGGTCGGGCTGCGCCGGATAGCCCGGCGCCGGACGGATGCCCTTGTAGCGCTCGCGGATCAGGTCCTCGGGCGTCAGCGTCTCGTCGGCCGCGTAGCCCCAGAGCTCGCGCCGCACGCGCTGGTGCAGGCGCTCGGCGAAGGCTTCGGCCAAGCGATCGGCGAGCGCCTGCGATAGAATCTTCGAGTAGTCGTCGTTGGCGCGCGAGAAGCGCTCGGCGATCGCCTCCTCGCCGATGCCGGCGGTGACCGCGAAGCCGCCGATGTAGTCGGCAAGGCCGGTTTCCCTCGACGCGACGAAATCGGCGAGCGCCGTATGGGCGCGTTTGGAGTCGGACGAGCGCGCGATCTGCTGGCGGAGCGTGAACAGGCGCGCGCGCTCCTTCGTGCGGCTGTCGTCGGCGTAGAGGACGATGTCGTCGCCCTCTGCATTCGCAGGCCAGAAGCCGACGACGCCGCTCGCGGTCAGCCAGTTCTCGGCGACCATCTGGGAAAGCATCGCCTGCGCGTCGTTGTAGAGCGAGGTCGCGGCCGGGCCGATCTTCTCGTCGGCGAGGATGAGCGGGTAGGTCCCCTTCATCTCCCAGGTCGCGAAGAACGGCGTCCAGTCAATGTACGGCACGAGCTCGGCGATGGAATAGTTGACGAAGGCGCGCGTGCCGAGGAACGACGGCCGCGGCGGGACGTAGCCGGTCCAGTCGATGACGAAGCGATCGGCCCGCGCCTGCTTCAGCGAGATGCGCTTCTTGTCGGCGAGCGTGCGGGCATGGCCTTCGGCCACCGCCTTGTACTCGGCGCGCACCCTGTCGACGGTCGCCTGGCGCTGGCTGCCGATGAGGCTGGAGGCAACGCCGACGGCGCGGCTGGCATCGAGCACATGCACGGTCTGCCCGCGCTTGTAGTTCGGGTTGATCTTGACCGCGGTGTGGACGCGGCTCGTGGTGGCGCCGCCGATGAGCAGCGGCAGATCGAACCCCTCGCGCTCGAGCTCGGCCGCGACGTGGCACATCTCGTCGAGCGACGGCGTGATGAGACCGGAGAGGCCAATGATATCGACCTTCTTCTCGCGCGCGGTCGCGATGATCCTGGCGGCGGGAACCATGACGCCGAGGTCGATGACCTCGTAGTTGTTGCAGGCGAGCACGACGCCGACGATGTTCTTGCCGATGTCGTGGACGTCGCCCTTGACGGTGGCGAGCAGGATGCGCGGCGCGTTGCTCTGGGCGGCGCCGGTGCGCGCCTTCTCCGCTTCCATGAACGGCAGCAGGTAGGCGACTGCCTGCTTCATCACGCGCGCCGACTTCACTACCTGCGGCAGGAACATCTTGCCCGAGCCGAAGAGATCGCCAACGACGTTCATGCCGGACATGAGCGGCCCTTCGATGACATCGAGCGGGCGGGTGGCGGCGAGCCGCGCCTCCTCGGTGTCGGCCTCGATGAACTCGGTGATGCCGGCGACCAGCGCGTGCTCCAGGCGCTTGTTGACCGGGAGCTGGCGCCACGTCAGGTCGGGGCCCTTCTTCTCCGACGTGTCGCCCTTGATCCGCGTCGCGGCTTCCAGCAGCCGCGCGCTGGCATCCGGCCGGCGGTTGAGGATCACGTCCTCGCAGAGATCGCGAAGCTCCGGCTCGATGTCGTCGTAAACCGGCAGCGCGCCGGCGTTGACGATGCCCATGTCCATGCCGGCGGCGATAGCGTGGTAGAGGAACACCGAGTGCATCGCGGCCCGCAGGCCCTCGTTGCCGCGGAACGAGAACGACAGGTTGGAGACGCCGCCCGAGACGTGGGCATGCGGCAGGTTCTGCCGTATCCAGCGCGTCGCCTCGATGAAATCGACGCCGTAATTGTTGTGCTCCTCGATGCCGGTGGCGATGGCGAAGATGTTGGGATCGAAGATGATGTCTTCCGCCGGGTAGCCGATCTCCTGCGTCAGGATCCTGTAGGCGCGCGCCGTGATGTCGATCTTGCGCTGGTAGGTATCGGCCTGCCCCTGCTCGTCGAAGGCCATGACGACGACGGCCGCGCCATAGCGGCGGAGCTTCTCGGCGCGCTCGCGGAACTCGGCCTCGCCCTCCTTCATCGAGATCGAATTGACGATGCCCTTGCCCTGCACGCACTTCAGACCTGCCTCGATGACCGACCACTTGGACGAGTCGATCATGATCGGCACGCGCGCGATGTCGGGCTCCGACGCGATGAGATTGAGGAAGGTCACCATCGCCTTCTCGGAATCGAGCAGGCCCTCGTCCATGTTGACGTCGAGGACCTGGGCGCCGTTGGCGACCTGCTCGCGCGCGACATCGAGCGCGGCCGAGTAATCGCCGGCCGTGACGAGCTTGCGGAACTTGGCCGAGCCCGTGACGTTGGTGCGCTCGCCGATGTTGACGAAGGTGGCGGTGCGATTCGTCATGGGAGGAGCCTCTTGCGGGGAGCTCTATCCCCCCTCACCCGAACCCTCTCCCCTCCGGGGCGAGGGAGCGCGTTGCGGGCCTCACCAGGATCAGCGTCCGCGCGAAACGGGACGCGTCCCCTCTCCCCGGAGGGGAGAGGGCTAGGGTGAGGGGGTACCGGACCGAGGTTGTCGATCACCAACAAAATGGCGGCCAGCACGCCATCCATCTCTTTCAGCACTTCGTGGTTCCAGAAACGCAGCACGACATATCCCATCGCTTGCAGCTTGGCGGTGCGTTCCGCATCGGTAGCGGCCTTGGCGACGTGCTGGCCGCCGTCGACCTCGACGATCACGTGGTGCTCCAGGCAGGCGAAATCCGCAACGAAGTCACCGATCGGCGCCTGGCGCTTGAACTTCAGCCCATTCAATCTGCGGTCCCGCAATTCCAGCCAGAGCTTCTGTTCGGCGTCGGTCATGCGGCGGCGCAGGCCGCGACCAACCTTCGTCAGCCGGTTTCCCCTCACCCCAACCCTCTCCCCACCGGGGAGAGGGAGTGACGCGGCGCCCTTCATCTTGTTACGCCGCGCTTTCGAAGGGTTCGAGGCCCGACAGGCGGAGCCTGGCTTCGACGTACGGAATGACGCGCGGCGCGATGCCTTCGACGGCGCCGGCGATCGCCTTGATGTGCGCCGGCGTCGTGCCGCAGCAGCCGCCGACGACATTGACCAGGCCCGAGCGGGCGAACTCGCCGAGCATGGTCGCCATCGCCTCCGGGCTCTCGTCGTATTCGCCGAACTCGTTCGGCAGGCCGGCGTTCGGATAGGCGCAGACCAGCGTATCGGCGGCGCGGCCGATCTCGGCGATGTGGCCGCGCATTTCC
>JBEHXS010000212.1:0-4334 GCA_048498575.1 Pseudomonadota bacterium | reverse complement strand
GCAATCGACCTGCAGCGCTTCGGTCGCCGCCAGCGTCAGCGGGATCAGCATCTCGAAGGTCGTGCCGCGGCCGGGCTCGCTGCTTGCGGTCATTTCGCCACCGAGGCGCGCGACCGCCGAGCGCACGACGTCCATGCCGACGCCGCGGCCCGATACTTCGGTGAGCTGCACCGACGTGCTGAGGCCGCCCTTGAGCACCAGCCCGATGACGTCGGCGGTGGAAAGCCCATGCGCCTCGGCAGGGCGCATGCCGCGCCGCAGCGCGGCGCGCCGTACGGCATCGACATCAATGCAGCGTCCGTCGTCGCGACAGCGGAAGACAATGGTGCGGCCGCGCCGGATCATCTCGACGCTCACCGTCCCGGCCGCCGGCTTGCCGGCGGCGCGGCGCTCGCCCTCGCCTTCGATGCCATGCGCGACGGCATTGCGGACGAGCTGAACCAGCGCCTCGTGCATGACGCGCAGCACATGCGAATCGAGGCGTGTCTCGCCGCCGCTGCCCGCGAACGTCACCTGCTTGCCGGTAGCGCGCGCCGAATCGAGGGCGGCGCCCTCGAGGAAAGCAAAAAGGCTGCCGGCCGGCACCAGCCGCAGCTGCTCGGCGGCATCGTGCACCTGGTTAAGCTCGCGCTCCATGCGCTCATGGGCCGATGCCAGTCCGCGGTCGACCCCGTTGGCGAGGTCGCGAAGCTCCTCCGCCATCGCCGCGACCTTGTCGCCGCGGCCGGCGGGCGCGCTGCGCCGGAGCGCGATCTGATCGGCCAGCTGTTCGGCGAGCGCCCGCAGGCGGCCGATCCCCTCGACGGCCCGCCCGACTGCGCGCAACTGGGCGTGCGTCTCCGACACGCCATCGAGCAGCACGTCGAGATCGCCGACCTCGGCAAACACCGTGCGGAGATTCTCGACGGGAGCCGGAGCCACCGTCGCGCCCGGTGCTGGCTGAGCGCCCTCGTCCTTGACTTCGCCGCCCTCGCCGCTCGGGCCGAGCGTGGCCAGCCCGGCCGCGATGCGGTCGAGCAACCCCAGCACCGTGTCGATGTCGGTGCGCGGCGCCGCCGCGGCCGAATCCCGGTGCGGCGCCAGCGCATCCTCGATGGCGTGGGCATATTCGGCGATATCCGGGCGGCGCACGACCCGCGCCGCGCCCTTCAGCGTATGCGCCAGCCGGAGCAGCTTCTGCACGCTGCCCGACCCGCCCACCTCAAGCTCAACGACTCCCTTCCCGAGCTGGTCGACCAGCTCGTGTGCTTCCACCCGGAAGTACTTGAAGGGGTCCTGGACCATCGCTCAGGCTGCCGACTTGGCCTGCACGAGACGCAGCAGTTCGCCCGAGGTCGCCGCGAGCAGCGATGCCGTCTCCAGCGTCTGGCTGGTGCTGGCCTCGGTCTCGCGCGCCGCCTGGGTCACGTTGGAGATGGCGAGGTTGACCTGCTCCACCGCCGTCGCCTGCTGCTTCGTCGACAGCTCGATCTCGCGCGCCGCTTCCGTCGTCGTCGCCACCAGGTCGGCGATCGCCTTGAACGCCGAGGCGACGTCGGTGAACTGCCGCGTCCCCGCCTCGACCGCCTTCGAGCCGGTCTCGGTCGCCATCACGGTGGTGTTCACCGACGAGCGCACGTCGTCGATGAGCCCGCGCACTTCCTTGGCCGAAGCGCCGACGCGGTCGGCGAGCTTGCGGATCTCGTCGGCGACGATGGCGAAGCGCTTGCCGGTCTCGCCGGCGCCCGCCGCCTCGATGGTCGCGTTGATCGACAGGATGTTGGTCTGCTCGGCGAGTTCGGCGACGATGTCGAGCACCGAGCCGATCTGTTGCGACTTCTTGCCGAGGTCGACCATGTGGCCGACGATCTGGTCGACCTGGCGGCGAATGCCCTCGATCGAGGTCTGCGCCGTGTCGACCGTCGAATCGCCCGAGCGCGCCGAGGTCGCGGTCTGCTCGGCGATTTGCGCCACGCGCTGCGAGCTTTCCGCTATCTGGCGGGAGGTCGCGAGCAGCTCGCTGATCGTCGTCGCGATCTCGTTCATCGAGATCGTCTGCTCCTTCATGCCGCTCGCCTGCTGGTTGGCCGCCGATTGCAGCTCCGCCGACGAGCTCTGCACATGGCCGACCGCCGCGCCGATCTGCCGGGTCAGCGAGCGGCCGAGGTAGATGGCGATGAAGATGGCGAGCAGCACCGCGATGACCGCAATGGTGCCGATGGCGATCTCCGCCTGCTGCGCCGCCCGCGTCGAGGCGTCCTGCGATCCCTTCAGCTCGTCCTGCCGGAAGGTCACGTAATCGGTCAGCGCCGCCGACAGCGTCGTTCCGATCGGCGTCACCTGGTCCTTGTAGGCGGCAAGCGCCGTCGGGATGTCGGTGCCGTTCTTGCGCAGGTCGACGATCGCGTCGGTCGCCTTGTTGTAGTCGGCGTACTGGCCGGCAATCGCATCCACCAGGGTGGCGCCCTGTTGCGTCGTCGCGTCGGCCTTGAGATCCGTCAGCGTATCGGCGAACGTCTTGCGCGTCGTGTCGAGCGCATCGAGGTCATCCTGGATGCCCGACAGCAGATAGTTGCGGAAGCCCGAAACCAGTTGCTGCCGCACCGTCTGCAGTTGCGTCGCGCGCACCATCAGCGGCCCGTCGACGTTGATCACCTTGTCCTTGCTGCCGATGACCGCCTGCAGGGCGACCAGGGCGACGACGGTCATGGCGATCGTCAGTAGCGTCATCGCGGTAAAGCCCGCCGCGATCTTCCGGCCGAAAGTCCATTCGCGTCGCATGTGAGGCTCCCTCCTCTAAACTTCTTTCGGCATGCGCCGGCGGATCGCCGCGATGACCGAAGGCATGTGTATGACGGGGCGCGGCACGTCGAGCTGCGCCACCTCGCGCACGGTTTCGCGCGATTGATCCTGGTGCGGCACCACCGCCGCGTTATCGAGGCGAAGCTGCCCTTCGAAGTCGTCGAACCCGAAGGCGACCGGCGCTTCGCGCGCGAGCAGCAGCCAGCGCAGGCGGTCGGTCGGCGCGTAGCCCATCAGCGCCGCCAGGTCGAAGACCGGCACCAGGGCGCCGCGGACGCCGGCGATGCCGCGGAATTCCGGCACCGCGGTTGGCGTCGGCGTCACCCGGCGGTCGGCGAACAGTCCGGCCGCATCCACGAGCCGGACGGCGAACGGATGGCCCGCGAGGCTGAGCGCCAGCAGGTCGGCCTGCTCGGCGATTGCCTTCAGCGGCGTCTCGGCGAAGCCGCGATCGAAGGCGTCGCGCAACGCCCGCGCGCGCTCGCCCTCGCCGCCATTGCCTGCGTCTAGAGTTTCGCCACGCACCGTCGGATCTCCGATTGGCAGAGCGCGATCAGCGCGTCACGGGTGAACCCGCTGCCGAACAAAAGCAGCCGCGAGGCGTCCTCGCGTTCGAGCAGCGTCAGCGCCTGATTGAGCGTGCGGCGCGCCGCGATGTAATCGCCGCCGCGCCGGAGCACGATGCCGAGATGCAGGTGCGCCATGGCGAAGCTCGGATCGAGGTAGATCGCGATGCGGTAGTGATTGATGACGCGGGCGCGATCGCCGCCGTCCTCGAACGACAGCGCCAGCACGTAGTTCGCGCCGGCGTTCATCTCGTCGATGGCAAGCAGCTGCAGCGCCGTCTCGGCCGCCTGGCGCGACTGGCCGCTGTTGGTGAGCAGCACGGCGCGGAGCAGCAGCACGTCGGGGTCGGTGGTCGATGCCGCCGGCATCGCGTCGATGAGGCTGATCGCGTCGGCAAAGCGCTCGCGCTGGAGCAGCTCGAGCGCCAGACCGAGATTCCATGTCGGCCGCGGTTCCGGCGCTGCCAGCACGGCGCTCGCCGTCCGCTGGCTGAGCGCCGCCACCCGGTCGCTCGCCCGGCCGATCGCGCCTACCCAGCTGTCGTCGAGGATCGGCGGCACCAGCGCCGGCGCCGACCATGGCACCGACGAAATGTCGATATCGGCGGTCTCGTCGGAATCGCGCCCGGAACGGCGCTGGTAATAGAACGTGTCGTGGCTGTGGCGCAGGTGGAAGTCGTTGGACAGCCCGCGCATGGTCTCGGCGTGGCCTAGAAAAAGATAGCCGCCGGGGGCGAGCGCGCGCGCGATGCGCGCCGCCGCCGCCCGCATCTGCTCCGGCGAGAAGTACATGAGCACGTTGCGGCAGAAGATGACGTCGTAGAAATCGGGCGGCCACAGATCGCCGTCGTCGGCGGCGAGGTTGCGCTCCTCGAACGTCACCATCGTGCGGATCGTTTCGTCGAGCACGGCATCGCGGCCGCTGTCGCGAAACCACGTCTGGCGCACGTCGAGCGGCGTCTCGCGGAGCGCCCAGGACGAATAGCG
>JBEHXS010000211.1:0-4359 GCA_048498575.1 Pseudomonadota bacterium | reverse complement strand
TTCCAGGAAACCACCCGCGTCCTCACGGAGGCGGCGGTTCAGGGCAAGGTCGACCCGCTCGAGGGCCTGAAGGAGAACATCATCGTCGGACGGCTTATCCCGGCCGGCACGGGCGGCATGATCGCCCGTATCCGCTCGGTCGCCACGCACCGCGACGAACTTATCGTCGAGGAGCGCAAGAAGACGGCGGAGGATGCCGGCGATACGGAAGCCGTGAAGCAGCTGGCGGAGCTGACCGGCGCGAGCGCGCCGGCCGAATAGCCCGGCCTGTACGCCGAACCAAGATCAGGGGTCGCCTTCGGGCGGCCCCATTTTTTTGGCCGCTGGGACGGCGGGCTAGCGGCGGACGGTGCCGGACATCGCGGACACCACGAATCCCATGGCGACCACGATGAGCAGGGAGGCCGAGAGCCCGAAGGTGTTGCCGACGAAACCCAGCAACGCCGGAAACACCAGCGCCCCGGCATAGCCCATGGTGGTGACCGTCGCGGCGCCGACGCTCGGCGAAACGCCGGGCGTCTTGGCGGCCGCGCTGAAGGCGACCGGGGCGATATTCGCGGCGCCCAGTCCGACGATGGCAAAGCCTATCGACGAGGCAAACGTGACCGGCGACAGGACGGCGACGAGGACGCCGATCGCAATGATGACGCCGCCCGCCGCAACGGTGCGCACCGGACCCAGCCGGACGACGACCCAGTCGCCCGAGAGGCGGGACGCGACCATCACGATCGAGAAGGCAACGTAGCCATAACCGGCGCTGGCGAGATCGGCGTTCTTCACCTTGGCCAGGTAGAGCGCGCTCCAGTCGGCGATGGCGCCCTCCGCCGAGAAGGCGAGGAAGGCGATGATCCCCAGGGTGAGCAAGCGTCCGCTCGGCAGCGTGAAGCGGAGGCCGTTCTTGTGCGAGGGCGGCGCCGGCCAGAGGTAGAACGCTGCGACAATGCCGGTAGCGAGCAGGACGGCGGACAGCATCACCGCGGCGGAGCCGTTGTTGAAACCGATGCCGATCAGGCCGCTCGCGGCGGCGCTGGCCACGAGGGCGCCGATGGAAAAGAACGCGTGGAACGACGACATCACCGGCCGGCCGCGGGCGACTTCGTATTCGGCGGCCTGCGTGTTCATCGCGACGTCGAGGCTTCCCATCAGCGCGCCGAAAACGAACGCTGCGACGAAGAGCAGGGGCACAGAGGGCGCCAGGACCGTCAGGGCGGGCAGGAACGGATAGGCAATGCCGAGGGCAGCGGTCACCGGGCGGGAGCCGTAGCGGGCGGCCAGCGCCCCGGTGATCGGCATCGTGCCGACGCCGCCGATGGAGAAGACCAGCAGCGCCAGGCCGATGGTCGCCGGGTCGATCGCAAGTCGTGCCTGGACGATCGGAATGTGCACCGCCCATATGCCGGCGCCGGCGCCGAGGATTGCAAATTCGGCCGCGATGGCGGCGCGGGCGCGCGCAAAGCTGGCCGGTCTGGATTGGGGGATAGTGGCGTCCATGACCGCTCTTGGAGCGGATTCGGCTGGAAAAGGCCAGTAACAGCCTGCGTCAGCTGGTTAGCTTTGGTACGCCATCAGCCCAGCCTAAGTGCAGGATCGCGCTGCCAGTGGCCGCGCCAGCGAGCGTGCCCAGGCTCGAGAAGCCGTGGAACGACGACATGATCGGTCGTCCGCGGGCGCGCTCGGTCTCCGCGGCCTGCGTGTTGATCGCGACGTTCAAGCCGCAGCCGCCGAAGCCATGGAGAAAGGCGGCCACAAACAACGGCTCCGCCGGATAGGCGAGGCGCGGCGGAACTCCGGGATTTTCGCAGGGAGCGGCCGGGGGAAAAAGCGCTTCGTCGGATCTGGCGGATCTATGCGATCCCGCGTACCGATACCGGTAAGCCGAGGCACTGGCAGATGCGCGGCCCTATCATGGCTGCCTCCCAAGCGGTCAAACCGCCGAAATTGCTCTCGTCAGGGGTTGACGGCGCGAATCCGAAACACTAGGTTCCGCGCGCTTTCGGCAGGCAGTAGGCCTTTTTCCTTCTGATTGCGTCCAGCGATCGGAAACAGAAGTCCTAAACGCGGCTGAATCAGGCACAGAAGTTCTAAGGCACATGACCGCGGCGCGAGCCGTGGTCCTCTGTAAATGAAGAGCGCCTCCCGCTCACGAGAGAAGCGGGGCGGGCGCTCGCGGTGTCGTGCATACGGCGCCGGGCGAAAAGAAGACGAGTTCGAAAGGGCAGCATGCCGACGATCAACCAGCTCATTCGCAAGCCCCGCGTGGCGCCCGTGTCGCGCTCGAAGGTGCCGGCGATGCAGGAGAGCCCGCAGAAGCGCGGCGTGTGCACGCGCGTCTATACGACGACGCCGAAGAAGCCGAACTCGGCGCTGCGCAAGGTGGCCAAGATTCGCCTGACCAACCAGTTCGAAGTCATCGGCTACATCCCGGGCGAGGGTCATAACCTCCAGGAACATTCGGTGGTGATGATTCGCGGCGGCCGCGTGAAAGACCTTCCGGGCGTGCGCTATCACATCATTCGCGGCGTGCTCGATACGCAGGGCGTAAAAGACCGCAAGCAGCGCAGATCGAAATACGGTGCCAAGAGGCCGAAATAAGTTTCGGCCTTTTCGCGTCTTTAAAGAGACCAGGATAACGACCACATGTCACGTCGCCACCGCGCCGATAAACGGGAGATCACTCCCGACCCGAAGTTCAAGAACGAGGTCGTGACCAAGTTCATGAACTCGGTCATGAGCCACGGGAAGAAGTCGGTCGCCGAGCAGATCGTCTACGGCGCATTCGACGTCATTCAGTCGAAGACGAAGCAGGATCCGCTGGCGATCTTCCGCAACGCGCTCGACAACGTCATGCCGTCGATCGAAGTGCGGTCGCGGCGCGTCGGCGGCGCCACCTACCAGGTGCCGGTGGAAGTGCGCACCGATCGCCGGCAGGCGCTGGCGATTCGCTGGCTGCTCACCGCCGCTCGCGGACGCAATGAGAAGACCATGGTCGACAAGCTCTCGGGGGAGCTGCTCGACGCCGCCAATAACCGCGGCAATGCCGTGAAGAAGCGCGAAGACACGCACCGCATGGCGGAAGCCAACCGCGCGTTCTCGCATTACCGCTGGTAAAGAATTAGAGGCCGCCCCGATGCCGCGCACGCACAAACTTGAGGACTACCGCAACTTCGGCATCATGGCCCACATCGATGCCGGGAAGACCACGACCACAGAGCGGATTCTCTTCTACACCGGCAAGAACCATAAGATCGGCGAAGTCCACGACGGCGCCGCGACCATGGACTGGATGGAGCAGGAGCAGGAGCGCGGCATCACGATCACGTCGGCCGCGACGACCGCCATCTGGAACGGCAAGCGCCTCAACATCATCGACACTCCCGGCCACGTCGACTTCACCATCGAGGTGGAGCGTTCGCTGCGCGTGCTCGACGGCGCCGTGTGCGTGCTGGATTCCAACCAGGGCGTCGAGCCGCAGACCGAGACGGTATGGCGCCAGGGCGACAAGTATCACGTGCCGCGCATCGTCTTCGCCAACAAGATGGACAAGATCGGCGCTGATTTCTATCAGTGCCTCGAGGACATCAAGGTGCGCCTCGGCGCCAAGCCGATCGCGATCCAGCTGCCGATCGGCTCCGAGAACAACTTCAAGGGCATCATCGACCTCGTCCGCATGAAGGCGGTCGTTTGGGAAGACGAGACGCTCGGCGCCAAGTATCACGACACCGAAATTCCGGACGACATGAAGGAGCTGGCCGCGAAGTATCGCGCCGAGCTCATCGAAGCTGCGGTCGAACTCGACGACGAAGTGCTTGCGGCATTCTTCGAAGGCAAGGAGCCGGACGAGGCGACGCTGAAGCGGCTCATCCGCCGTGCCGTGATCGAGAGCAAGTTCTTCCCGGTGCTCGCCGGCTCGGCGTTCAAGAACAAGGGCGTGCAGACGCTGCTCGACGCGGTCGTCGATTACCTGCCGTCGCCGCTCGACGTTCCGCCGATCAAGGGCATCGACATGAAGGGCAACGAAGTCGTGCGTCATTCGACGGACGACGAGCCGCTCGCCATGCTCGCCTTCAAAGTGATGGACGATCCGTTCGTCGGCTCGCTCACGTTCTGCCGCATCTACTCGGGCGTGCTGGAAGCCGGCACGACGCTGCTCAACTCGCCGCGCGACCGCAAGGAGCGTGTCGGCCGCATGCTGCTCATGCATGCCAACCACCGCGAAGACACCAAGGAAGCCTACGCCGGCGACATCATCGCGCTGGCCGGCCTCAAGGAAGCGCGCACCGGCGACACGCTGTGCGACCTGCAGAAGCCGGTGATCCTGGAGAAGATGGAATTCCCCGATCCGGTCATCGAGATCGCGGT
>JBEHXS010000210.1:0-4385 GCA_048498575.1 Pseudomonadota bacterium | reverse complement strand
CCTGACGCCGGGCCGGCCCTCCCAAAACGGCCGGTAGCTACCTAAATAAAGCGCAACGGGCGGCCGCAAGGAGCTGAGACATGGCTATGTCGTACGACTGGAAAGTGCCACCCGAAGTGGCCCCCAATGCGTCCGACTACGATTTCGACCTGGGCAAGGCCCTGGGTTCCGTGGTCGCCCTGCGCACCGTCGTCCCCTCCGATGCCTTCACGGCTGACGTGCTGGGCACGGAGCGCACGGGGAATGGCGTCATCATCCGCAACGACGGTCTGATCGTCACCGTCGGCTATCTCGTCACCGAGGCGAGCGAAGTCTGGATAACGCTGGCCGACGGCCGCACGGTCAAGGGCGACGTGCTGGGCTTCGACCAGGAGACCGGCTTCGGGCTGATCCAGGCGCTGGCCCGCCTCGACACCCCCGCCCTGCCGCTCGGCGATTCGACGGAGGCCGTTCCCGGCATGCGCGTCATCGCTGCCGGCGCCGGCGGCCGCGACCATTCGGTGGCGGCGCGCGTGATCGCGCGCCAGGAGTTCGCTGGGTACTGGGAATACCTCGTCGACGACGCGATCTTCACGGCGCCGGCGCACCCCTATTGGGGCGGCACGGCGCTGATCGGGCCCGAGGGCTCGCTGCTCGGCGTCGGCTCGCTGCAGCTCGAGCAGGCGGCCGAGGACGGCGAAGGCGTGCCGCTCAACATGTTCGTGCCCACCGACCTGTTGAAGCCGGTGCTGAACGACTTGCTCACCATGGGCCAGCCCAACCGGCCGCCGCGCCCCTGGCTCGGGCTCTATGCCACCGAGGTCGATGACCGCGTCGTGATCGCCGGCGTTGCCGGCAAGGGCCCGGCGCGCGCCAAGCTGAAGCAGGGCGACGTCATCCTCGCGGTCGGCGGCATGAAGGTATCGGGCCTCGCCGGACTTTTCCGCAAGGTCTGGTCGCTGGGCAAGGCCGGCGTCGAGGTGCCGATGACCGTCTATCGCGATGGTCGTCCGGTCGACCTCACCATCACGTCGGGCGACCGCAACCGCTTCCTCAAGGGGCCGAGCCTCCACTGAGTGTTCCGCGCCGTCCGATTGCGGCGACACTGTGCACCTTCGCGGGTGATTTCGTGACGGGCTTCCGGTTCAGGAACCATTCACGCGGCTCGCGCGATATCAGGGCACATGAGGGGCACTGAGAAGGAGACAAGAAGATGAAGCTCAAGATCGCAGCCCTCGCCGGCGCGCTTGCTCTTGCCGCGGCGATCCCCGGCGTGGCCGAAGCGGCCAGCTGGTGGGGTTACACCACCACCAGCGTGAACTTCCGCACCTCGCCCGGCGGTTCCATAATTTCGACGATCCCGGCGCAGGCGCGCGTCCACGTCATCAAGCAGACCGGCAGTTGGGACCAGGTCGCGTTCGGCGGGCAGCTCGGCTACGTCTCGGCGAGCTACATCAGCTCGCAGTACGTGCAGGTGCAGCCGCGCGTGATTATCCGCGGCCCGGCGCCCACCCACGGCTACTTCAAGAAGCCTTGGTGGGATGCACAGCGCCAGGCCTGGTACGACGGACGCCGCTGGTACCGTAACGGCATCTGGTACACCTCGCCGAACTTCTCGATCGGGTTCGGTTTCGGCGGTTAGCTCCCGGCCGACGCATATGCAAAGCGGTCCGCTGCTCATGCAGCGGACCGTTTCGTTTGTGCCGCCGCCGGAGGCGCCTAACCGAGCACGCGTTGCAGGAAGGCGAGCCCGAGATCGAGGCCCTCCTGGTCGATGGCGTGGGGCAGGCCCTGCCGGATATGCCATTCCACCTCAAAGCCGTTGTCGCCGAGAATGCGCTGGGCCGCGAACAGCGCCATCGATGGAATGAGCGGATCGGCGTCGCCGTGGACGAGCAGGATCGGCGGCCTGTGCTTCGTCTCGGCGGCAAGAAACTCCGGGCCCGGCAGGAGCCCCGAGTAGCCGACGACGCCGGCGATCCTGTGCTGGCGGCGCGGCGCTACGTCGAGCGCCATCATCGTGCCCTGGCTGAAACCGACCAGCGCCAAACGATCGTCGGCGAGGCTGTGGCGCTTGAGTTCGGCATCGAGGAAGGCGTCGAGCGCCGGCGCCGCCGACCGGACGCCATCGCGAAGCTTGCCCGGATCGACGCCAGCGAGAGGAAACCATTGCCGGCCCGTCGGACTTTCCGCGCACGGCTCGGGCGCATGCGGCGAGACAAAAGCCGTTGCCGGCAGGCGCGGCGCCCACAGGCGGCCGATGTCGATCAGGTCGTTACCGTCAGCGCCATATCCATGCAGGAACACGACGAGACTGCGCGCAGGACCGCCGCGCGGTTCGATGCGCGGACCATCGAGGACGGGGAGCGGGCGGTCATTCATATGGGCAGCTTCTTCTGTTGGCGTCGCGCGGCGTAGTAGGCCCAGAACAATGTCGCCGCCACGCTTCGCCACGGCGACCATGCCTTCGCCAATTCGCCGAGCGGCGCCGGCGCGATCGGCTGATCCATCCCGAAAGCGTCGGACACCGCGTTGCGCAGCGCAAGATCGCCGACCGGGAAGATGTCCGGGTGGCCGAGACAAAACACGAGGTAGATATCGGCGGTCCACGGACCGATGCCGTGGATCGCCGTGAGGCGCGCATGCGCGGCCTCCGCCGGCGCGTGCGCCAGCGCGTCGAGGTCGAGGCCGTCACGCACGGCGGCGGCGATGGCGCGGAGCGTCTTGATCTTGGCGGCCGACATTCCGGCCTTGCGGAAGCGCGGGACGCGGGCGCGAAGGACCGCATCCGCCGTCATCTCCGGGAAGGCCATCTCGAAGCGCCCCCAGATCGCCTCGGCGCTGGCGACGGAAAGCTGCTGCCCGGTGATGATGCGCGCCAGCCCCGGGAAACCTGCGCTCCGCCGGCGAAGCGGCAAGCTGCCCGCGACCTTGGCGACCGACTGCAACCGTTTGTCGGCCTTGAGCAGGTAGGCGAGGCCCTCGGCAAGATCGGCTTCTGTCTCGATCGTGCGGAGCACCGGCACCCTATTGCTTCACGCACGCCGGCGGTGGAACCGACGCGAGCGCGATGTGCCCGCCCGCGACCGGGCTCGGGTCGCTGTACTTGCGGGTGATGAACGTGTCGAGTTCGCCGTCGGTGTCGGCGATCTCCACTTCGGCATTGACCGCGACCGGCGCGGCGCCGGGCGGCACGGCCGACTGGCAGCCCACGATGAGGAAGGTCAGCGTATCGGCGTCGTCGAGCTCGCCCGGCTGCGCCTCTGCTTTGAGGCAGGCTTCGAGCGCCGCCTTGTCCGGCATGGTCACAGTCACCTGGCCGAACCCGTCGATGCCCCAGTTGTCGGCGTCCTGCTCGATGTAGCGCGCCTTCAGAGTCATCACGCCATCCGGCGACGTCACCGTCAGCGTGCCGCTGTCGCCACCGTCGTAGGTCGCCGTGAATGGCACGTCCTTGCCGGTGTCCCGCGCCGTGCAGGCGAAGGTCATGGTCGCCGCATCGGCCGCACTGGCGGCGGTCAATAGCGTGGCCGTGGCGGCGACGAACGCGCGAGCGAGAAACGTTACCGGCATGCGAGCCACTCCTGTCCGACGGAACGCAGATGCGCGCTCATTCCTCGACAACCATGCACTGCGGCGACAATTCCTGCGGCACCACGATGACGATGTGGCCATCGGCGACCGGACTCTCTGCCGAGTAGGTGCGATAGACGTCGACCGTGAGGCCATAGTCCTGGCTTTGCGTGACGTTGATCTCGACCAGCGCCGGAACCGGCTTGCCATCCGGAGTCTTCGGCGCGCAGAAGCCGGTATCGATTTGGAGCATGTTGAGGTCCATCAGCTCATCGGTCGTCTTGCGCATCTTGTTCAGACAGGCCTGCAGCTTGGCAAGATCGGGCATGACCACAGCCGGCTGGTTCTGCGACGCCTGCACGGTGAAGTCACTGGCATACTCCGAGTAGCTGACATCGGCGAACTGCATGACGCCCCAGGGTGTGCGGGCGTCCATGGTCCCGCTGTACTCGTCGCCCCGATACGTCAGCGTCATCGGCTTCTTGCCCACCGTGCAATTCACTGTCCGCGTGATCTCCGACGCCATCGCCGGCTGGATGGCGAGCAAGGTGACCAGCGTGGCGGAAACCGTCCTCAGCAACCCTCGTCCCCCCCGTTTCGACCGCGGTGACACAGTCCACCCTCGCTGCTAGAGCAAGCCGGAAACGCGATCAAGCTGGCCCGCGAGCGATCCGTGCAACCCGTCTTCCGCTTCGCCCCCTCGCCCAACGGCGAACTGCATCTTGGCCACGCCTTCTCGGCGCTGACCGACTACGGGCTCTGTCAGGCGGCCGGCGGGCGCTTCCTGCTGCGCATCGAGGACATCGACCGCGCCCGCTGCCGGCCGGAGTATG
>JBEHXS010000209.1:0-4414 GCA_048498575.1 Pseudomonadota bacterium | reverse complement strand
CCCGAAGGCGCGCGAGCTTGCCGCGTGGTGGTCCGAGGTGACGGTCATCCCGGCGATCGTCATGGGCGGCAGCGCCCTGGCTTCGGTCGACGAGGCCAAAGCCGACGGCATCGAATTCGTCGCGCTGGCCAAAGCCGTGTGGGACGATCCGCGCGGCCCCGGCGCCGCCGTAGCCGAGGCGGCGGAGCGCCTCGCGGCACGTCTGGAGCCGATCGCATGACACGGCTGCTCGCCGCCGCGCTGATACTCTCGGCGGCGCTCCCCGTACTACCGGCGATGGCTCAGACGGCGAGCGATGGGCCAATGGTGCTGACGCCGCCAGCCGACACCCAGCCGGCAACCCCGCCGGCCAAGCCCAAACCGAAGCCAAAGCCGAAGCCGGTCGTAACGCCGCCGCCGGCCGATACCGGCCCGACCCCGATCGACCTGCTGCCCGCCGCGGGAGCCGACGCCACTACCGATGTAGTCTGGCCGCTGCCGCGCCTGCGCCCGGCAACCGCCTTCCCATCCGGCACGACGGCGACCGCCGAAGCAACGCCGCCGGCGGCGCCGGCCTCCGATCAGGTGACAGCGGCGCCACTCGCCACCGACGCCCAGCCGCCCGCCGAGGCGCCGCCGCCACCTCCGGACAACGCTGCTACCGATCAGGCCGCCACCGCGCCTGCCGTGGTGACCGCGCCGGCGCCGCCGACGCTGACAGCCGATGGCGCGGTTGTGCAAGGCGCCGCTCCGGCGCAGCCGATTCCCGGCACGCCGGACCCGGCGAGCGCGCCCGACGAGCCTGACCAGCCGGGCGCCGACCTCGCTTATGGCGCGTTCCAGCGCGGCTACTATCTCACCGCCTTCAAGCTTGCGATCCCGCGCGCCGAAGCCGGAGACACTGCCGCCCAGACGCTGATCGGGCTGATCTACGAAGGCGGCTACGGCATGCCGCGCGATCCGGCGCAGGCCGTCACCTGGTACCAGTTCGCCGACAAGGGGGGCGATCCGAAGGCCCAGTTCGCGCTCGGCCGCATGTATCTCGAGGGCCGCGGCGTTACGCAGGATCGCAGCACCGCCGCCGACTATTTCGAGAAGGCCGCGGCGAAGGGCGACATCTCCGCCACCTACAATCTTGCCCTGCTCTACCTTGAGGGGAAGGTGCGGCCGCAGGATCTCAGTCGCGCCGCGCAGCTTTTCCAGACCGCCGCGGAAGGCGGCAATCCGGACGCGGAGTACGTGCTCGCCCAGCTCTACGACGAGGGTCGCGGCGTGACCAAGGACGAGGCGCAGGCCACCAAGTGGTTCGCCGAGGCGGCGCGGCTCGGGCAGATCCCGGCGGAAGTCGAATACGCCATTCGCCTGTTCAACGGCATCGGCATCCAGGCCAATGAGACCGCCGCGGCGGAATGGTTCCAGCGCGCCGCCGACGTCGGCAATCCGATCGCGCAGAACCGGCTGGCCCGGCTGCTCGCCACCGGCCGCGGCATCAAGCAGGACCCGATCGAGGCGGCCAAGTACAACTATCTCGCCAAGGCGGCCGGCAAGAGCGACGACTTCCTCGACCAGATGGTCGCAAGCCTGACCGACGATCAACGCCAGCAGGCGCTCACCGAGGCGCAGCGCTGGCCGGCATCCGACTAGCGCGCCGCTTGAACCCACCGCCGAACTGTGGTGGGTGAGGCGCGCCTTCCCCCTCCTTCCAGCAACACACGATGGCCCGTTCCGCGCTTCTCAACGTCATGGTTGGTGCCGCCCTCAAGGCGGGCCGTGGGCTCGCCCGCGATTTCGGCGAGGTGGAGAACCTGCAGGTTTCGCTGAAGGGGCCGGGCAACTTCGTCTCCGCCGCCGACAAGCGCGCCGAGGAGACTCTTATCCGCGAGCTGGAGAAGGCGCGGCCCGGCTACGAATTCCTGACCGAGGAGACCGGCGCCATCGCCGGCACCGACAAGACCAATCGCTGGCACGTCGACCCGCTCGATGGCACGACCAATTTCCTGCACGGCATCCCGCTCTTCGCGGTGTCGATCGCGCTCGAGCGCGAGGGCGTGCTGATCGCGGGCGTGATCTACAACCCCATCCTCAACGAGCTGTACGTCGCCGAGCGCGGCGTCGGCGCCTTCCTCAACGACAAGCGTCTGCGTGTCGCGGCACGAAAGACCCTGGCCGACACCGTCATCGCGACCGGTGCCCCGCACATGGGCAAGGAAGGTCACGACCAGTTCGTCGCCGAGATGGGCGACCTCATGGCGAGGACCGCCGGCATACGCCGCTGCGGCGCCGCCGCGCTCGACCTCGCCTGGGTCGCCTCGGGCCGTTTCGACGGCTTCTGGGAGCGCGGGCTGTCGCCATGGGACATGGCGGCAGGCATCGTTCTGGTGCGCGAAGCCGGCGGCCGCGCGACGGGCATCACCGGCAACGACGACATGCTCGACAGCGGCGCCATCGTCGCCGGCAACGAGGTTGTTCACGCTGCTCTGCTCGACCGCCTCGGCAAGGCGCGCCCAAAGTAGCGGGGACTGCCGCGATTTTGACGTTTATCTCCGCTCACAAATCACGCTACCCTTTCGTCCAAGGGACGTGAGACGCGGAGGAAAGGCAGCCCGTGCTCGTCTTCAGACGCCGCCAGCGTGAATACGACCCGTACAAGCTCGCCAGTCCGCAGGTCTATCTGTGGCGGATGACGATCTTTCTGATCATCGCTGCCTTCATTGCGCTCGTGCTCTACCGCCAGGTGATCAACGCCTTTCAGTCGAACCCCGCCCTGAACAGCGTCATCATCGCCGTGCTGGTCATCGGCATCGGTCTTTCGTTCCGCCAGATCTTCCGGCTCTTTCCCGAAATCCGCTGGGTCAACACGTTCCGCATCGCCGAGCCCGGCATCGAGGTCGACCGCGCGCCGGTCCTGCTGGCGCCGATGGCCACCCTGCTTGGCGATCGCATCGGCCGCATGGCGATCTCGACCCAGACCATGCGGTCGATCCTCGACTCGATCCAGATGAGGCTCGACGAGGATCGCGACCTCGGACGCTACCTGACCAGCCTGCTCATCTTCCTCGGCCTGCTCGGCACCTTCTGGGGCCTGCTGCAGACCGTGGCGGCGGTTGCCAACACCATCCAGGCGCTCAACGTCTCCTCGTCGAACACCGGCGTCATCTTCGAGGATCTGAAGGCCGGCCTCGCCGCGCCTCTGCAAGGCATGGGCGTCGCCTTCTCGTCGTCACTTTTCGGCCTCTCCGGTTCGCTGATCCTGGGCTTCCTCGACCTCCAGGCGGGCCAGGGCCAGAACATGTTCTACAACAACCTCGAGGACTGGCTTTCGACGGTCACCGATCTCGATCCCGAGCTGCTCGACGCGCGCGGCGCCGGCACCACCGCCGAGGACCTGCGCGTCGCCATCGAGCGCCTGTCGCGGACGATCGCCGAGGGCGGCAGTACTGCGGCAGCGTCCGAAGGCGGCGTCGGCAGCACCCAGCGCGCCACCACCGCCATGGCGAACCTCGCAGAGGGCATTCAGGGCCTCGTCCAGCATATGCGCAGCGAGCAGCAGGTCGTGCGGAGCTGGGTCGAGACGCAGAGCGAGCAGCAGAAGGAAGTACAGGCCCTGCTCGAGACGATCGCCAAGGCGCTGCAAACGCCGCCACAGGCCGCGGAGTAGCGCCGGGTGGCCGCACGCGCGCGTCGCATCAATCCGCGGGCGGACTACTGGCCGAGCTTCGTCGACGTCCTCACCAATCTCCTGCTCGTCTTCATCTTCCTGCTGTCGCTCTTCGCGCTCGTCCAATACCTGCTGTCGCGCGAGATCACCGGACAGGACACCGCCCTCCAGAAGCTGAACGCGCAGATCGCGCAATTGACGCAGATGCTGGCGCTGGAGAAGGCGAGCAAGGCCGAGCTTTCCGATAACCTCGCCGCGATGCAGGCCAGTCTCGCGACGGCGCAGGGCGACAAGGCTCACCTTCAGAGTCTGCTCGACGCACAGACGAGCGCCGCCACGTCCGCGGGCGGTCAGGTCAGCACGCTCTCCGGCGAGCTCGACGCCGAGAAGCAGGTGAGCGAGCGGGCGCTCGCCCAGGTCGAACTGCTCAACCAGCAGATCGATGCGCTTCGCCGCCAGATCGCGGCGGTCGAGGCGGCCCTCGACGCTTCCGAATCCAAGGACAAGGAAAGCCAGGCGCAGATCGCCGATCTTGGCCAGCGGCTGAACGTGGCGCTGGCGCAGCGCGTCCAGGAATTGTCGCGCTACCGCTCCGACTTCTTCGGGCGCCTCCGCGAAATCCTCGGCGATCGTCCTGACATCCGCGTCGTCGGCGACCGTTTCGTGTTCCAGTCCGAGGTGCTCTTCCCGGTCGGTTCCGACCAGATCAGCCCGGACGGCGCCACCGAACTGGGCAAGGTCGCCGATGCGGTAAGCCAGCTCGCGCAGGAGATCCCG
>JBEHXS010000208.1:0-4462 GCA_048498575.1 Pseudomonadota bacterium | reverse complement strand
TTCACCGCCGCCTCGCGGTCGCCGCCGGAGGCGTAGATCCAGTTGCCCCAGCGCGTGCTGGCGAGGATGTAGGCGGCCACTGCGACCGAAGCCAGCCACCAGTAGATCGCGACCGGCAGGCCCAGCGGCGTGCCGGAAAAGAACGGCAGCAGGGGGTCGCCGGCGAGCGATTCCTTGAGACGGAATATCTGCGTCGCGCCGGTCAGCATCAGCGTCAGTCCGAGGGTCGCCCCGCGCAGGAAGAACATCATGCCCAGCGTGGCGAGGAACGACGGCATGCCGAGGCGCAGCACGAGGAAGCCGTTGGCCGCGCCGACGATTCCGGCGACGGCCAGCCCGGAACAGATCGAGGCCCACAGCGGCCAGTGCAGGAAGCTGATCGGGAAGGCAACCGCGATGCCGCCGGCGGCGATCATGGTGCCGACCGAAAGGTCGAACTCGCCGGCGACCAGGAGCAGCGTCACCGGCGTCGCCAGGATGCCGATCTCGGCCGCGACCTGGAGGTAATTCTTGGTGCCGGTGAAGGTCAGGAAGCCCGAGCCGCCGGCGGTCAGCGCGAAGAAGGCGAAGACCACGATCACGCCGACGAAGGCGGTCAGCTCGGGGCGGAGCAGTACCGCCCGGAGGCGGAACGGGCGACGGACGCCGCCGGCGAATTCGGTTGTCTTGGCGGCGTCCATCGTCATCGCGTCAGTCTAGCGTCAGTTAGCGGAAGTTGTCCGCCGTCAGGGCGTTGACCTTCTCGGCCGTGTCCTTGGTCACGAGGCCGGGACCGGTCGGGTAGAAATCCTCGAACGGCGAGATGGCGTAGCGCAGGTAGTTGGCGAGGATGACCACCGGCATGTAGCCCTCGAGGAACTGCTGCTGGTCGATGGCGAAATCGACCGAGCCGTTCTTCAGCGCGTCGATCACCGGCGCGCCGAGATCGATGGTGGCGAAGTGCATGCTCTTGGCCTTGTCGCCGAGCTGCTCGCGGGCGGCGACCATGGCCGGGCCGCAGCAGGAGCCGAGCGAGAAGATGGCGTCGATCGTCGGGTCCTTCTGGACGGCAGCGACCATGGTGTTCACCACCTTGGTCTGGTCGGCGAGCTGCTCCAGCGGCATGGCGACGATCGTCGTCTTGGCGCTGGTGCCGATGCCCTGGGCGATGCCCGCCATGCGATCGTCGACGAAGGGCACGGCGCCCGGCGGCGTCGTGACGACGAGGATGTTCTTGGCGCCTTCCGCGGCGAGCTTGCTCGCCCCGATCCAGCCCAGCGAGTGCTCGTCGGTGCCGACGAAGGCGAGCGCGCCGAGGTCCTTCTGCTGGCCGAAGCCGGTGTTGGTGAGCACCACGGGAATGCCGGAGGCGATCGCGCCCTTGATGTCGTCGGCGAGCACGTCCGGGAACGTGTCGGAAACGATCAGCCCGTCCGGCTTGGTCGAGATCGCCGCTTCGAGCAGCCGCTTCTCGGCGGACGGATCGGAGAACAGCGTCGAATCCTGGTTGCCGCGGAAGACCGTCTCGATGTCGAGCTGCTTGCCGGCGAGGTCGAAGCCCTTGAGGATCGGCAGGTAGAACGGCTGCGCCGGGCCGAGCGACGATACGAACACGATGCGCAGCTTCTTGGCGTCGTCGGCGGATGCGTGCGTCACGCACGACAGCGCCAGGAGCGCAGCGCCTGCCATCGCGGCAAGGCGCGTCAGTTTCAGGTTCATGGAAAGTCCCTCCCTTTTACTCTTCGCAACAACCGCGCGGCGTCTCCCCGCCGCGTTCAGGTGATTTCCGGCATGTCCTCCCGACGCCGCGAGGCGAGCTGCTCGCAGCTCCCGGTCAGGTGGGTGCGCAGCTCGCGCTTGGCGGCGGCGTAGTCGCCGCGCTTCAGGGCGTTCAGGATGGCCTCGTGGTCGAGCCAGCTGCGCGGCGTCTTGTAGGTCTCCAGCGAATGGGTGCGGATGCTCTGCGTCTGGTTCAGGATCGTGCGATGCCAGCCGATCATCAGGTAATTCCGGGTGAGGCTGACGATGCATTCGTGGAAGGCGCGGTCGTAGCGCAGCGCCTCGGCGAGGTCCTCGCGCGTGCGGCGCTCGGCATGCACCTTCTGCTGCTGGTGCGCCTTCTCCAGTTCGGCGAAGAACTCCGCCGTGAAGCGCTTGCCGCGCTGGCCGACGCCGATGGCGTTGAGCTCGATCAGGATGCGCGCGTCGTAGATCTGGAGGATGTCCTCGCGGGTAAAGCGGCGGACGGCGGAGGCCTTGCGCGAGCTCGCCTCGACCAGCCCGTCGCGCTCGAGCAGCGCCAGCGCCTCCTTCACCGGGGTCTGGCTGATCGCCAGCTCGACGGCCAGCCGCTCGGCCAGCAGGCGCTGGCCGGCGGGGCGGCGGCCGCTCACGATCTGGCTGTGCAGCTCCTCGTAGGCCTGCTCGGCGAGAGTGGCTCGGGTCAGTCTGGTCATGAGCCGCGTCGTAGCGTTTCCGCCGTGTTGCAGCAAGTAAAATATTTTTTGTTTCCTATTCTGGACATTCCTGCGTAGGTTGCGGACGCCTTTTGGAAGCCTCAGCCGCAAGCAAAAATGAACGAAGCAACCCGGTCGGAAGGACTGCCGCTGCACCCGCTCCTGCGCGCCGAGATCGAGGCGCGCCGGTCGCGCCCGCCCTACCGGGTGCTGGGCGTGGCCGAGGTCCGCCGCCTTTTCCGCGAGGGCCAGACCACCGGCACGCCCGGCCCGCATGTCGCTTCGATCGCGTCCGCCGTGCTCGCCACCGCGACCGGCCGATTGGCGGCGCGCGTCTATCGTCCGCACGCGGAGGCCGGCCCGCTCATCGTCTATTTCCACGGCGGCGGCTTCACGATCGGCGACCTCGACACGCACGACCGCAATGCCCGCGCGCTCGCCAACGCCACCGGCGCGGCGCTCGTCTCGGTCGACTATCGGCTGGCGCCCGAGCACCCCTTCCCCGCCGCCTTCGACGACGCGGTCGCGGCGGTGCGGACCATCGCCGCGGACGCCGCAGCCTTCGGCGGCGACCCGGCGCGTCTTTTCCTAGCCGGCGACAGCGCCGGGGCGACGCTCGCCTTCGCCGCGGCGCTCGCCCTCCGCGACGCCGGCGGCCCGCCGATTGCCGGCATCGTCTCGTATTATCCCGGCGTCGATTTCAGCCACGTCGCCTCGCCCTCCTACGAGGCGTTCGGCGACGGCTCGTTCGGCCTGTCGCGCGACGATACGGACTGGTTCCGCACCCTCTACGCGCCCAATCCCGCCGACCGGCTCGACTGGCGCTGCTCGCCGGCGCTGGCGCGCGATCTTGCCGGGCTGCCGCCGTCCCTCATCGTCGCCGCCGCCTACGACGTGCTCCGCGACGACGACCTTGCCTTTGCCGCGCGGCTGAAAAAGGCCGGCGTCGACGTCGCACTCCGCCTCGTCGAAGGCGTCAACCACGGCTTCATGGGCGCGCCCAATCCGCCGCCGGCCGTGGCCGAAACACTGGCCTTCGTCCGCGACTGGTTCGTGAAAGTCGCTAAGCCCGCGGATAGCCGGCGTTAGCCTTCGCGCCAGCGTTTGCGCCCTTTTCGCCCGGCCATGGGTGAAACACGAGCCCGCCGGTGGTAGAAGGCGCGGACGGGCGGGGGCCTACGCCAGCAGGTGATTCATGCGAATAGCGATGATCGGTTCCGGCTACGTCGGCCTCGTGTCGGGCGCGTGCCTTGCCGACTTCGGCCACATCGTCACCTGCGTCGACAAGGATGAGGGGCGCGTCGCGGCGCTCGTCCGCGGCGAGGTCCCGATCTTCGAGCCCGGCCTCGCCGATCTCGTCACCAGCAACGCCCGCGCCGGCCGCCTGTCGTTCACCACCACGCTGCCGCCCGCGGTCGCCGAGGCCGATGTCGTCTTCATCGCCGTCGGCACTCCCTCGCGGCGCGGCGACGGCCATGCCGACCTCACCTACGTCTACGCCGCCGCCAGCGAGATCGCCGCCGCGCTCACCGGCTTCACGGTGATCGTCACCAAGTCGACCGTCCCGGTCGGCACCGGCGACGAGATCGAACGGATCGTGCGCGAGGCCAACGCCACGGCGGACTTCGTCGTCGTCTCCAACCCGGAGTTCCTGCGCGAAGGCGCCGCCATCGAGGATTTCAAGCGCCCCGACCGCATCGTCATCGGCAGCGAGGACGAGCGCGGGCGTGACGCGATGACCGAGGTCTATCGCCCGCTCTATCTCAACCAGGCGCCGCTGCTGTTCACCGCGCGCCGCACGGCGGAGCTCGCCAAGTACGCCGCCAACGCCTTCCTCGCCATGAAGATCACCTTCATCAACGAGATCGCCGATCTCTGCGAGGCGGTGAACGCCGACGTCAAGGATGTCGCCCGCGCCATCGGCCTCGACAACCGCATCGGCGCGAAGTTCCTGCACGCCGGGCCGGGCTACGGCGGCTCGTGCTTCCCGAAGGACACGCGCGCGCTGGTCAAGACGGCGCACGACA
>JBEHXS010000207.1:0-4474 GCA_048498575.1 Pseudomonadota bacterium | reverse complement strand
AGCGCCCACGCCGCCGAGAGAACGATGGCGGTCGGATAGATCAGGCGGGACGGACGCCGCATCGGGCCGGCGACCGTGCGGCGATCGTCGTTGGCGGCAAAGCGGCTGCGGCGCTGCTCGGCGGCGCGCACGCGCGGCGAGGGTGGTGCCTCGGCTTCCGGCGGTGCATCGGCGAAGGCGCGGGCTGGCGCCTCGGCGACGCGGCGCGGCGGCTCCTCGCGACGCGGTTCGTCACGGCGGGCCTCTTCGCGGCGGGGCGGCTGAGCGCCCTCGGGACGCCGGGCGGGCGGTGCGGGGATGCGCGGGCCGTCCGTACGGCGCTGGCTTTCGCTGCGTCGGGCGGCCTCGGCGGCGGCGCGCGCCTCGGTGCGGCGATCGCGGCGCTCGGCGGCGCTATCATCGGCATTGGTTGGGGGTGCTGCGGCCTCGTCGGGCGAATAATCGAGGCGGAGGGCCTCTTCGACCGCCGACAGGGCTGCGTCGTTGGGATTCTTGGTCCGTGGGGTAGTCGCCATTACAGTCCGCCTCGCGTACCGAACTCAAACGAAATCGGCAGCCCGCCGGGCGGCTCTACGCCCGGCAAGCTTGCTGCGAACACCGCGAGAAACGATGACGTGCGGCGACCCCCGCACTCACGTCCCGTCCCGCAGCTATCGCCGCGCTATGACTGGCAAAAACACCAGCCGGGTGGCCTCCACCCATGCCGCTAGGTCATTCTAGTGGCACATTCATGGCAGAGGAACCGAAAATCTGCGAGGCGCGGGCGCAAAGACCGTAAACAGCATCAAGAAGATGCCGCGTTGCGTTCGAACTTCTCGCGAACGCGAAGCGCTAAGTACCGCGCGCCGCCGCAGACTTTCGCCGCGCCGGGAAATCCCGTCCGGATGCCGTCCGGTACCGCTACAACCCGGTGGAAAACTCGGGCCGGCGTGCCGGCTTGCGCCGGAACGGCCAGCCCGGACGGCGGGCCGGACGGGGCTCCGGACAGCCTTTGCCGGCGGCAGATCTGGATGGCGTCCGGCCCCGTTTTTGCCACCGAAAGGCGCGGTTAACGATGTCTTAAGAATCATGGCGCGTTCTTAGCCAGATACGCGATTCTGTCCCTCGATTTTGGGAGCCACCATGACCTCGCGCCGCCTGCCGATCGACCTCGACCACCTCTCCCGCCAGGCGGGCGGCGATGCCGCGCTGCTCCGGGAAGTGCTGCGCATGTTCTGTGACCGCGCCCCGCGCGACCTCGAGCGCCTGAAATCGCTGAGCGGCGAGGAGCGCCGGGAAGTCGCCCATCTGATCGTCGGGACGGCCCGGGCAGTCGGTGCCTCGGAACTCGCCTACTACGCCGCCGCGGTTGAATCGGGCGGGGCCGACCTCAACGCCGTCGAAGCAGCGCTGGCCGAGGCTGAAGCCTTCGCGGAAATCTATCTCGCGGCCGCCTAGCCGCGGGCGGCGAAATCGCCTAATAGGGCGGCACGTTTTTCACGCCGCGCTCCTACGGCGATCCGAGCAATCCGCCCTTTTCCGCCCTCTGAATGGCCAAGATCACCTACATCGACACGAGCGGCGAGCGCCACGAGGTGGAAGCCGAGAACGGCTCCACCGTGATGGAGAACGCGATCCGCAACGGCGTCCCCGGCATCGAGGCGGAGTGCGGCGGCGCATGCGCGTGCGCGACCTGCCACGTCTATGTCGACGAGGCCTTCAAGGACATCGTCGGACCGCCTGAGCCGATGGAAGAAGACATGCTGGACTTCGCCTTCGACGTCCGGCCGAATTCCCGCCTGTCGTGCCAGATCCGGGTTCGCGACGAACTCGACGGGCTCACCGTCACCGTGCCGGAACGGCAGGGGTAGGCCGGCCGGGGTTATCGGGCTGGCGCCCGAACAGGGCCGCGCACCCCTCCCCAAAACTGCTTTGCAGTTTTGACCCTCCGACAAGGGGAGGGTTCGCGGCCTAGCGGGAACCACGCAACATTCTTGCTTTGAATCCGGCGGTTTAGCGGATAACTCTCCGCCGAATTTCGCAAGGACGAGCACACCCGCAATGAACGCGATCGCACGCACTCCGGCCGGCGGCACCGTGGAAACCGACGTCGTCATCGTCGGCGCCGGGCCGGTCGGCCTGTTTGCCGTCTTCGAGCTTGGCCTGCTCGACATCAAATGCGCGCTGGTCGACATCCTCGACAAGCCGGGCGGGCAGTGCGCCGAGCTCTATCCCGAGAAGCCGATCTACGACATTCCGGGCTACCCGATCATCACCGGCGAGGGGCTGGTCGAGAAGCTGATCGAGCAGACCGCACCGTTCAAGCCGACCTTCCATTTGTCGCAGATGGTGGAGGCGCTGGCGCGCGAGGCGGACGGACGCTTCCGGCTGACGACCGACGCCGGGACAACGTTCCTTGCCAAGGTGGTGGTGATCGCGGCCGGCGGCGGCTCGTTCCAGCCGAAGCGGCCGCCGGTGCCCGGCATCGAGCAGTACGAGGGGACCTCGGTCCACTACGCGGTCAGGCGCATGGAAGACTTCCGCGGCCACGACGTGCTGATTGTCGGTGGCGGCGATTCCGCGCTCGACTGGACGCTGAACCTGCAGCCGCTGGCGAAGTCGCTGACGCTGCTCCACCGGCGCGACGACTTCCGCGCCGCGCCGGACAGCGTGCGCAAGATGCGCGAGCTGGTCGAAGCCGGCAAAGTAAAGCTCGCGCTCGGGCAGGTGAGCGGGCTGAAGGGCGAGGGCGGGCAGGTGACGCACGCCGTCGTCAAGGACAAGGACGGCGCCGAGGTGCATCACCCGGCGACGCGCATCCTGCCGTTCTTCGGGCTGACGATGAAGCTCGGTCCCGTCGCCAACTGGGGGATCAATTTCGACGAGAACCTGATCCCCGTCGACACGGCGACATTCCAGACCTCGGAGCCCGGCATTTTCGCGATCGGCGACATCAACACGTACCCGGGCAAGCTCAAGCTCATCCTGTGCGGCTTCCACGAGGCGGCACTGATGGCGCAGGCCGCCGTGCACATCGTGTTCCCGGACAAGAAGGTCGTGTTCCAGTACACGACGTCATCGTCGAGCCTGCAGAAGAAGCTAGGGGTTATCTAGGCCGCGTACTTAGCGAGACGGCCGGCGACCTCGCCGATGTCCGTCCCGCCGAGCGCTGCCGACCGAGGTCGGTCAGGTCACCTTGCCGAAGACACGGTTGCGAGGCCTTTGCGCAAGTCGTCGGCGGTCATGACCGGCACAATCTCGACGGTGGCGTTGACGTTGAGAAACAGAGGTTCGGCGAACTCGACCAACTGCGAAGCGTCGGTAAGATCGAAAAACATCATGCCGGATCTGATGCCATTCCAGGATCCGAAATAGGCGGCCTCCGGCTTGAGCTTGGCCATGAGCGCTTCCACCGTCTTCGCCAGCGAGCCGTCTCTTATCGCCTCGTTGCCCTTCTCCACCGGGGTCGTAAATTTCATCATCATTCGCATGGTGTGTCCTATCTGAGTTTCGACGTCGGAACTTCATGAGCAGACGGCAATTGCGGCCGGCGGTGGCCCAGGCGCCGGGAGCGCGGCATGCGCCGGCGACGTCAGGTCAGCCGGACCAGACGTCCGCTTCCTTCGCGCGGCCGGGGGCGCGATAGGCGCCAACGACCGTGCCGGCTTTCTCGGCCACGGGCGTGAACTCCGCGGCGGTCCACGCCCTGACCGTGGTCACACCGGTGATCGTGCCCGCCGCGCCCGCCACCATCATCGCCGCGATCGCGGAATCCGCGTCCTCGGCCTCGCTGATGAGCGTGAAATCGTAGTCGCCGGTGGTGATGTAGTAGGCGATCATCCTTGCGCCGGCGGCTTCGACAAGCTGGCGCACAGCCGGCCCGCGATCCTCAGGCGCTTCGAGATCTGGATGAGCTTCTGGGTGAAGCGGCCACGGCTTATCAGACGGATCATTTTCGCAGCCCCCGATCATGCCTTGCCGGGGACGCGATAAGAGGAGGCGATCCTGGCCGCCTTCTCGGCAACCGCCTTGAATTCGGCGGGCGTCCAGGCCCTGACCGTGGACTGATCGGTGATCGTGCCGGGGGCCGCGGCCGCCATCGCCGCGGCGATCAGCGATTCGGCATCGGGGGCTTCCGCGATCAGCGTGAAGTCGTAGTCGCCGGTGGTGAAATAGAAGCCGACGAGCTTGCCGCCGGCGGCTTCGATCAGCTTCCGCACCGCCGGCTCGCGGTCTTCCGCTGCCTCCATCAGGCCCCTGATATGGCTTCCCGTGAACTTCCCGCGTGTGATGAGCCTGATCACTGTGTTCCCCCGAGTCACCCGGTTGGCGCTTCGCGGCAACCTAGTCCGCCTGCCATCTCCGGATGCGGAACAGTTTGCGTGCATCGGTCGGGCTGCGTAGTTTCCGGCGCCAAGGCGATGCGCTGGGGGAAGGGCGCGGCGTGGACGACCCGGATTTCGTTCGGCTGACCCGTGGCGTGCCGCACGCCACA
>JBEHXS010000206.1:0-4555 GCA_048498575.1 Pseudomonadota bacterium | reverse complement strand
TCGAGCGGGACGACGTCGGCGCCGAGCGCGGCCAACACCTGCGGCGCGAAGGCGCCGGCAGTGCCGTTGCCGCAGGCGGCGACGACCTTGACCCGCCGCTTCCACTTCGGGCGATCGAGGAACGAGGCGATGTAGCGGTCGCGGAGATCGGCAACGTACTCGTAGCCGCCACCGGCGATCTCGCGGAAATCGGCAGCGAGCACGATCTCCTTCAGGCGCGTCATCTCGTCCGGGCCGAACGTGATCGGGCGCTGCGAGCCCATCTTCACGCCGGTCCAGCCGTTCTCGTTGTGCGAGGCGGTGACCATGGCCACCGCCGGCGCGTCGAGCTCGAACTGGGCAAAGTAGGCCATCGGCGTCACCGCCATGCCGATATCGCGCACCTTGCAGCCCGAGGCGACCAGTCCGGCGACCAGCGCCATCTTTATGGACGAGGAATAGGAGCGGTAGTCGTGGCCGGTGACTACCGTCTTCTCGACGCCAAGCTCGCCGAGCAGCGTGCCGAGGCCCAGGCCGATGGCGGTGACGCCCATCAGGTTGAGTTCGGGCGCCTGCGTTGCGCCGGGCACGCCGAACCACCAGCGCGCGTCGTACTCGCGAAAGCCGGTCTGTTTGACGAGCGGCGTGGTCTCATAGGCCAGCGTGTTGGGAGTGAGCGATGCGACGGGCTTCGGAAACATGCAGGCGCCAATCCCGATGAATGAGGGGAGACCGCCGCACGGCGGCGCGGTTAGTACAACGATTGAGCGGTGCCGCCAGTTCCCTCGCTAATGCCAGCCAGCGTCGAAGACGAAGATCTGGTTGGTCGCAGCCGAGGCCTCGTCGGAGGCAAAGAAGAGAATGGCGCGGGCAATTTCCACGGGCTCCAGGGTGCGCTGGAGGCACTGATCCTTCATGAGCTGCTCGATCGCCTCGGGCGTCGACCACAGGCGGCGCTGGCGCTCGGTCATGATCCATCCGGGGGCAATGGCGTTGATGCGGATGTTCATGGCGCCGAGCTCGCGCGCCATGCCGCGCACCAGGCCGTAGCAGGCGGCCTTGGAGGCGACGTAGACCGGCATGTCGCGGCTCGCGACCATCCACGACGTGGAGCTCATGTTCACAATCGAGCCGTAGCCGGCTTTCCGCATATCCGGCACGACCGCCTGAATGGCGAAGAACTGGTGGCGGAGATTGAGGTGGATGCGCTCGTCGAAATATTCGGGCGTCACGTCTTCCCACTTGTGGCGCTCGTCGTGGGCGGCGTTATTGACGAGGATGGTGATCGGCCCGAACAGCTTGCGGACGTTGGCGACCGCCCGGCGCAGCGCGTCGATATCCTGAAGATCGACCAGCTCGAAATGCACCTTCTGCTTCTTGCGCTTCAGGCGTGCCTCGAGCGCGCGCGATTCCTTCTCCTTGATGTCGAAGAAGGCGACCTTGGCGCCCTGTGCGGCGAACTGCTCGACGATCTTCTCGCCGATGCCGGAGCCGCCGCCGGTGATGAGCACCGTGCGGTTCTTGAGGCTCGGATAAATGGCGCCGAATTTCATGAAAATGCTCCCGGCCGTGTTCTTGTGATTGGGCGGACGGGAGCGGTTTTACGGCCTGCCTTACCGCTTGGGAAGCTCGCCAAGGACGCCGCCGCCGCTCACTTGGTGCCGTAGAGCCGATCGCCGGCGTCGCCGAGGCCGGGCACGATGTAACCGTGCTCGTTCAGGTGTTTGTCCACGGCGGCGGTGTAGATCGGCACGTCGGGATGGGCCTTCTGCAGGCGCTCGATGCCCTCGGGCGCGGCGAGCAGGCAGACGAAGCGGATGTCGCGGGCGCCGCGCTGCTTCAGCTTCTCGATCGCGGCCGAGGCGGAATTGGCGGTCGCCAGCATCGGATCGACGACGATGACGAGGCGGTCGGCGAGATCCTCGGGCGCCTTGAAGTAATACTCGACCGGCTCCAGCGTCTTCGGATTGCGGTAGATGCCGACATGGGCGACACGGGCCGACGGCACGAGGTCGAGCATGCCCTCGAGCAGGCCGTTGCCGGCCCGCAGGATCGAGGCGAACACCGGCTTCTTGCCCTCGAGAATGGGCGCCTCCATCGCCGCCACCGGCGTCTCGATGTGGCGGGTGGTGAGCGGCAGGTCGCGCGTCACCTCATACGTCAGCAGCAGCGCGATTTCCCGCAGCAGCTGGCGGAACTGGACCGTCGGCGTCGCCTTGTCGCGCATCAGCGTGAGCTTGTGCTGGACCAAAGGGTGCTTGACGACGGTCAGGTTCGGCATCGGCGGTCCTCGCTCGAATTTGGCGGGCACGTTAGCGCCCAGGCCGGCGAAAGCCAGCGAAAAGCCCGGGCATAACAGCGCTTCTCCCCGCTCATTGCTGTGACCTCGATCACCGTCCTATGGTGGGGGCAATGGCGCGCGCCCTCCTCCTGGTCATGGACTCTGTCGGCATCGGCGCCGCCGAGGACGCCGCCGAATTCGGCGACCAGGGTTCCGACACGCTCGGCCACATCGCGGCCGCCTGCGCGCGCGGCGCCGGAGACAAGGCGGGCCTGCGCTCCGGGCGGCTGGCGATGCCCAACCTGACGCGGCTCGGCCTCGGCCGCGCCGCCGGCGCTTTCGCCGCCGAGCCGCCGCCGGGGCTGGAGGCTGCGCCCGCGCCGGAGGCGATCTGGGGCACCGCGCGGGAAACCTCGACCGGCAAGGACACGCCCTCCGGCCACTGGGAGATCGCGGGCGTGCCGGTGAGCTTCGCGTGGACCTATTTCCCCGACACGCACCCGGCATTTCCGAAGCAGCTCACCGACGGCCTGATCCGCGAGGCGGAGCTGCCCGGCATCCTCGGCAACAAGCATGCCTCGGGCATGCCGATCATCGAGGAGCTGGGCGAGGAGCACATCCGGACCGGGAAGCCGATCTGCTACACTTCAGCCGACTCGGTATTCCAGATCGCGGCGCACGAAACGCACTTCGGCCTCGCGCGGCTCTATCAGGTGTGCGAGGTGGCGCGGCAGCTGTGCGACCCGCTCAACATCGGGCGCGTGATCGCGCGGCCGTTCATCGGCGAGACGCCGGCGACCTTCAAGCGCACGCCCAACCGGCGCGACTACGCCGTGCCGCCGCCGGAGCCGACGATCCTCGACCGGCTCGAGGCGGCCGGCCGGCGCGTCTACTCGATCGGCAAGATCGGCGACATCTTCGCCCACCGCGGCACCGGCACGATCCTGAAGGCGCCAAACGACATGGCGCTGGTCGACCGGACGCTCGAGGCAATGACACTGGCCAAGGACGGCGATTTCATCTTCGCCAACTACGTCGACTTCGACACGCTCTACGGCCACCGTCGCGACGTCGCGGGCTATGCCGCGGCGCTGGAGGCCTTCGACCGGCGCGTGCCGGAGATAATCGTGGCGCTGAAGCCCGGCGATCTCGTGATCTTCACCGCCGACCACGGCAACGACCCGACCTATCGCGGCACCGACCACACGCGCGAGCACATTCCGATCGCCGGCATGCGGCACGGTCTGCCCGGCAAAGCGGTCGGCAACCGGCCGACCTATGCCGACATCGGCGAAACGATCGCCGCGCACCTCGGCATCGAACCGGGGATGCACGGGGAGAATTTTCTTTAGGGGCGCGACTTACCCCATTTCCCTGCGGTTCCGATTCAACTTCAACGACGGGCGATTGCGGAGTCGAAAGAATCGCTTAGCCGGGAAACTTCATGCGCCGATGCGCTCGTAAACCGTGCGGGACGCGGGAGCGGTCGAGCCCAGCCGGTAGGCGGCGCGGAGGCTCGCAGCGGCGCGGTCGGCGGAGGCTGCGTCGCGGGCGTGGATGCGGCCGAGTGGCGCCGTCCTGCCAACGCTGGCGCCGAGGCCGGCGAGCGCCGTGAAGCCCACCGCGTGGTCGATCGTGTCGCTGGCGCGCATGCGGCCGCCGCCGAGCTCGACCACGGCGATGCCGATGGCGCGGGTGTCGATCGCGGCAATCGTCCCCTCGCCTTGCGGCGCGACATCGCGGACGACGGGCGCGGCCGGAAGATAATCCGCCGGGCGCTCCGTGAAATCGGCGGGGCCGCCGAGCGCCGCGGTCATTTTCCCGAACCGCTCAGCGGCGGCGCCGGAGCGGAACGCCGCCTCGATCTTCGCCCGGCCTTCGGCGGCGTCCTGCGCGAGGCCGCCGGTGAGCAGCAACTCGCCGCCGAGGGCGACCGTCACGTCCCACAGGCGCTTGTCGATGTGGGCGCCGGTGAGGAACTCGACGGCATTCATGACCTCGACGGCGTTGCCGGCGGCGGTCGCCAGCGGCTCGTTCATGTCGGTGATGAGCGCGGTGGTCTTCAATCCGGCGCCGTTCGCCACCTCGACCAGGCTCTTCGCCAGCCCGCGCGAGGCCTCGATCTTCGGCATGAAGGCGCCGTTGCCGGTCTTCACGTCCATGACCAGGCCCTGCAGGCCGGCGGCGAGTTTCTTCGACAGGATCGAGGCGGTAATGAGCGGGATCGACTCCACCGTCGCGGTGACGTCGCGGATGCCGTAGAGGCGCTTGTCGGCAGGGGCGAGATCGGCGGTC
>JBEHXS010000205.1:0-4559 GCA_048498575.1 Pseudomonadota bacterium | reverse complement strand
AGGTTCCACTTGCCGTCGTTCTCGACCGCGCGCAGGAAGTCGTCGGTGACGCGTACCGTGTTGTTCGAGTTCTGGCCGCTGACCGTGAGGTAGGCCTCGCTGTCCCAATCGGTGTCGTAGATCGGGAAGTCGATGTCGGTGTAGCCCTGCTTGGCGAACTGGATGACGCGCAGGATGTAGTTCTGCGGCACCTGCGCCTTCTTGGCCGCCTTCACCTCGCGCTTCAGCGCCGGGTTCTTGGCCGGGTCGAAGCACGAATCGCCCGGGCCTTCGCAGTTGACGCAGGCCTTCATGATCGCCTTGAGGTGCTGCGCGACGATGCGCGAGCCGGTGACGAGAGCCGCGACCTTCTGCTCCTCCTTCACCTTCCAGTTGATGTACGTCTCGATGTCCGGATGGTCGGCGTCGACGATCACCATCTTGGCGGCGCGCCGCGTCGTGCCGCCCGATTTGATCGCGCCCGCCGCGCGGTCGCCGATCTTGAGGAACGACATCAGGCCGCTCGACTTGCCGCCGCCCGACAGCCGCTCGCCTTCGCCGCGCAGGCGCGAGAAGTTGGAACCGGTGCCGGAGCCATACTTGAACAGGCGCGCCTCGCGCACCCACAGGTCCATGATGCCGCCCTCGTTGACGAGGTCGTCCTCGATGCCCTGGATGAAGCAGGCGTGCGGCTGCGGGTGCTCGTAGGCGGTTTCCGACGCCATCACCCGCCCGGTCCTGTGGTCGACGTAGAAGTGGCCCTGGCTGGGGCCGTCGATGCCATAGGCCCAGTGCAGGCCGGTGTTGAACCACTGCGGCGAGTTCGGCGCCGCCTTCTGCGTCGCCAGCATGAAGCGCATCTCGTCGAAGAAGGCGCGCGCGTCCTCCTCGGTGTCGAAATAGCGGCCCTTCCAGCCCCAGTAGGTCCAGGTGCCGGCCAGCCGGTCGAACACCTGGCGCGAATCATGTTCGGAGATCGAGCGCTCGGGGAGGGCGAGCGGCTTCAGCGCCGCCTCGTCGGGCACGGAGCGCCACAGCCACGACGGCACGTCGTTTTCCTCGACGCGCTTCAGGCGGGCAGGGACGCCGGCTTTGCGGAAGTACTTCTGCGCCAGGATGTCGGCCGCGACCTGGCTCCAGGTCGCCGGCACCTCGATGCCCTCGAGCTTGAAGACGATCGAACCATCGGGGTTCTTGATCTCGCTCTTCGTCGTCCGGAACTCGATGCCCTCGTACGCCGACTGGCCAGCCTTCGTGTATCGCCGTTCGATCCGCATGTTCGTGCCCCGTACCTTCCAAAAGTTGCTCCGGCGGTCATCGCGCCGGAAGTCTGTGGCCGTTGAATTCCGAGTAAAACGCGTCCCAACCGACTCTGTCCGCCGTCCGCCCAGGCTGGGCTTTTGCCCTAGCTGTTGTGTGGATGCTGTCTCGAACCCCTAAATATAGTCCTAACCAGACCCGTTTCCACCGTCTCGCGGCAAAAATCAGTTTGCTGGCTTATCCCCGGAAACGAGGCGACTGGCCCTTTCCCCGGAACAAGCGAAACCGCCCGCCACGAGCTTCTACGACGCGACTTTTTCTGATGGACTGGGGCCTCTTTGGGAAACGCGGCCCCGCGTCACCAAACGTGACGCTTGGATGACGCTAAGGCGAGTCGGTTTCGAGCGTCAACGCGCACCCTCCTCAAAATTGCCCCTTGCCAGGAAGCGAAGAGATGATCCCCGGGATAAAGGGGATAACCGGGAAGGCGGGCCGTCGAGGGTTTACAGTGGCCTGGCGGCCATTGTGGCCTGCCTGCCACTAGAATCAGCAAGCCGAGTTCGTCCCGTCTGTTATAATTTTTGAACGCGTACCGGCGTCGGCCAATCCAACCGGAGGTCACCCTGATGCGCCTGCCCGCTGCCGTCTTGGCCGTTGCAATCGCGGCCTGTACCGCTTTTCCCGCGGCCCTTGAGGCCGAGCCCAGCGGCGTCGTCATCGCCGTCGTTCAGTCATCCGAAGCCGACGGCACGACCGGCCACCGGGTGCTCATCGCCGAAGCCCCGGTTTACTCGGGCGACCACATCATCACCGGGGCGACCGGCGAGGCCCAGGTAAAGTTCCGCGATGACACCAAGCTCGTCGTCGGCCCGAACTCGATGATGACCATCGACGCCTTCGTCTTTACCGACCAGGACACCGCCCGCCAGATCTCGATCAATGCCGTGCGCGGTGCCTTCCGGTTCATCGCCGGTAAAAGCCCGAAGGATGTCTATTCAATCACCACCCCGACGGCGACGATCGGCGTCCGCGGCTAGGCTGCCCGGCCAGAAAGCCAGTCTTTCCCGCGATTTTTACTGTTGTTCTGCGGCTTAATCGGGCTGCGTTCCGCTGCCCATTGGCGCGCCAAAGACCAGCCTTAACGATAGATTAATTGTGAAGGTAAATTATCAGTAAACCCGTGGTACAGTTCCTGCTTCCGTGGAGATGCGGTCTCGCGGGAGTGGCGACATGTCTGCGTTGCGTGGCGTTTGGGTGGGGCTGGCGCTTGCCGCGCTGGCGTTCTTGGCGTCCGGGGCGAATGCCGCCCCGAGCGGTACCGTCCTGGCCGTGGTCCAGTCGGCCGAGATCGACGGTCAGACCGGTCAGCGGCTCCTCGAGGTCGAGGCTCCGGTCTATGCCGGCGACCGCATCATCACCGGGCTGTCGGGCGAGGCCCAGGTCAAATTCCGCGACGACACCAAGCTCGTCGTCGGTCCGAATTCCTCGATGGTCATCGACGCGTTCGTCTTCAACGACGACAACACCGCGCGCCAGATCTCGATCAACGCGCTCCGCGGCGCCTTCCGCTTCATCACCGGCAACAGCCGCAAGGACGCCTATTCGATCACCACCCCGACCGCGACGATCGGCGTTCGCGGCACCGAGTTCGATTTCGATGTCGATGCCGGCGAGACCCGCGTTGCTCTGTTCGAGGGCGCGACCCGCGTCTGCACGCGCAAGCCGGCCGATGGCTCGGCCGAGGCCGCGAGCTGGCGCCAGCACTGCATCGTCCAGGACGATCCGTGCAGCGTGTCGATCACGCCGGACGATCAGAACATCCGGCAGGTGAAGTCGCTCGACGACCGCAACAAGAACCTGAACGCATTCCGCTACGTCCGCTTCCAGGGCAGCCTGCGGCAGGAGTTCCGCGTCAGCACGAAGAGCTGCGGCGACATCTCGGTGCCGGTGCCGGCGGGGAGCGCGCCGCTGCCCCTCCCGCCGCCGACTGTTGTTCCGCCGCCGCCACCGCCGCCACCACCACCGTGCGAGCCGCGGCATCCCTATCCGCACAAGTGGCCGATCAAACATCATCCGAAGCCGCCGCATTTCCCGAAGCCGCCGCATCATGAGCCGGTGAAGTGGAACTGCTTCACGCTGCCCTGTCCGAAGTGGTCGCACGGCATCGATTTCAGGCACCTGCCGTGGCCGAAATTCCCGAAGGACCATCACGGCCCGACACCGGAATTCACCGGACACACGCTGGTCTTCGGCTTCGACCACACCAACAAGCATAAGAAGTTCGACAAGCCGGGCTACAGCGGTGGCGATGGGCCGGTCATCACGTCCTACTCCTTCTCGCCCGATGGGCCGGGCAAGAAGCACAAGCAGTGGAAGCCGTTCGACGGCGGCCACTCCGCATTCGCTTTCGATGAGGGCGAGGGCGGCGGCCACGGCTATCCGAAGCCTGATCACTTCTTCAAGCCGCACGGCAGTCCCTTCACCGGCGTCGGCGGGCATCCGGGCGACGGGCCGTGCACGTGCGGGAGTCCGGGTGGCGGTGACGACGGCCCGATAACGCTGGGCTTTGGGGGGCCTGACGGCCACAAGCACAAGCACAACAACGGCGGCGCACCGGGCTTCGGCGGACCGCCGGGCGACGGTCCCTCCATCTCGGCGTTCGATGTCGGCGGTCCCGGCGGCAGCTTTGGCGATCACCAGCCCGGAAAGCCGTTCGGGCCTGGCAAGCCGTTCGGTAACGACAAGCACCATCCACCCGGTGGTGGCGGTGGTGGCGGCGGTAGCGGCGGAATCGGCACGTACGCTGTCGAGTCCGGCGGCCCTGGCGGCGGTGGTCCCGGCGACGGCTTCGGTCCCGGCGGCGGCAACCCAGGCAAGCCTGGTGCAGGCGGCCCCGGCGGCGGCTTCGGCGCGTTCTCGCTGAACGCAGGCGAGGGCGGTTCGGGCAACGGCTTTGGCCCGGGGAATGACAAGTTCGGCGGCCCCGGCGGCGACAAGGACAGGCACGATCCGCCGGGAGGCGGTGGCGGCCCCGGCAACGGCTTCGGCCCCGGCGGTCCCGGCGGTGGCATTCCCGGCAAGTCGTCCGGCAACGATGAGCACGATCCGCCCGGTGGCAGCGACGCGAGCCTCACGACGTTCGCCTTGCCGACGCCGCCGGCGGATCCTCCGGCCGGCGACAACGGCGCCCCCGGAGCCGGCGACAAGCCGGCCGGCGACAATCCAGGCAATGGCAACAACGGCGATCCGCCGGGCCTTGGTGGGCCTCCAGGATCGGCGCCGTTCTCGACGCAATCCAGCGGAGGCGACGGCGGCAAGCC
>JBEHXS010000204.1:0-4563 GCA_048498575.1 Pseudomonadota bacterium | reverse complement strand
CGGGAATCCCGGCGGTGCTGAAGGTGCGGTTCGGCACCAACGAAATCCTGACCAGCCTGATGCTGGTCTACGTCGCGCAGCTCCTGCTCGACTGGGTGGCGCGGTCGCCATGGCGCGACCCCGCCGGCCACAATTTTCCGAACAGCCGCGCCTTCAGCCCCGACCAGATGCTGCCCAGCATCTTCGGGCTCCGTCTCAACTTCTATCTCGCGATCATCATCGCGATCGCCGCCTGGTACATGCTGCGTAACATGCTGACCGGCTTCCAGATTCGCGTGCTGGGGCAGGCGCCGCGCGCCGGCGCGTTCGCCGGGTTCAGCCAGAACCGTATGATAATGCTGGCGTTTCTGATTTCAGGCGGGCTCGCCGGCCTGGCAGGCGCCAGCGAGGTGATGGGCCCGCTCGGTCAGCTCAAGATCGCGATCTCGCCGGGCTACGGCTTCACGGCGATCATCGTTGCCTTCCTCGGACGCCTGAACCCGCTCGGCATCATCGTCGCCAGCTTCGTGCTGGCGCTGTCGATCATCGGCGGGCAGGCGGTGCAGATCCAGTTCCACGTATCGTCGCAGTTCGCCAACGTCTTTCAGGGCGTGCTGATGCTGCTGGTGCTGGCGACCGATACGCTGATCTTCTATCGCATTCGCATCGTGCGACGACCGGCGGCACAGGCCGTACCAGCGGCGGGAGCGGCGCATGGGCGTTAACGAGATCACGGGCATTTTGCTTGCCATCGTGACGGCGTCGATGCCGCTGCTCCTGGCGGCGATCGGGGAACTGGTGACGGAGCGTTCCGGCGTGCTCAACCTCGGCGTCGAGGGCATGATGGCGGTCGGCGCGGTCATCGGTTTCATCGGCGGCAACCTGTCCGGTATTCCGCTGGTCGGCGTGCTGGCGGCAATCATCGCGGGCATGGTGATGGCGGCGCTGTTCGCGTTCGTGACGCTGGTGTTCGTCACCAATCAGGTGGCGTCAGGCCTCGCGCTCACGATCATGGGCCTCGGCCTCTCTGCTCTGATCGGCGACAAGTACGTCAGCATTCCCGGTCTCGGGCTCAACCACATCCAACTCCCGGGGCTGAGCGACATTCCGCTGATCGGGCCGGTGATCTTCGGCGAGGACCCGCTGGTCTATCTCGCCGTGGCGCTGACCATCGCGGTGTCGTGGTTTCTGTTCCGCACGCGCGCCGGGCTCGTTCTGCGCGCTGTCGGCGACAATCACGGCTCGGCGCATGCGCTGGGCTACAACGTCATCCGCGTGCGCTTCCTCGCGGTGTTGTTCGGCGGCGCCTGCGCGGGTCTCGCCGGCGGGTATCTCTCCATCGTCTACACGCCGCAGTGGGTGCCTAACATGACGGCCGGGCGCGGGTGGATTGCGCTGGCGCTGGTCGTGTTCGGGACGTGGCTGCCGTTGCGGGTAGCCATCGGCGCGGTGCTTTTCGGCGCCGTGGGCATCCTCCAACTCAACGCGCAGGCCTACGGAATCGCGGTGCCCTCGCAGTTCCTGACGATGCTGCCGTATCTGGCGACTGTGGTGGTCTTGGTGATCATCTCGCGCAATCGTATGCTACTCAGGTCGAACACACCGGCGTGCCTCGGCCAATCTTTCGTGCCGGACCGGTGAAATATTCTCACGCCGGCTCAGCGGCGCGGGTCTTGCTTGGGATTTCTCACCGGTTCTTCGGTGACAACAGAAGGGGAGAGTATCGAATGCGTATCCTGGTAGCCGCGGCTGGCGCGGCTTTGGCCCTGGCGGTCACGGCGGGCGTTGCCCAAGCCGACCCGCTCAAGGTCTGTTTCGTATACGTCGGCCCGCACAACGACGGCGGCTACAGCCAGCAGCACGACATGGGCCGGCAGTTGGTCGCCAAGGAACTGGGCGACAAGGTCGACGCCTCGACCTACCTCGAGAACGTGCCGGAAGCCGACGCCGAGACGCCGATCCGCGGCCTGGCGCAGAGCGGCTGCAAACTGATCTTCTCGACGTCGTTCGGCTTCCAGGACCCGACCCTCAAGGTCGCAGCCGATTTCCCGGATGTGAAGTTCGAGCACGCCACCGGCTTCAAGACGGCGCCGAATTTCGCGACCTACAACATCCGCTGGTATGAAGGCCGCTACGTGATGGGCCAGATCGCCGCGAAGATGTCGAAGAAGGGCCTCGCCGGCTACATCGTCTCCTTCCCGATCCCGGAAGTGATCATGGGCATCGATGCCTTCATGCTGGGCGCCCAGTCCGTGAACCCCGACTTCAAGGTGAAGATCATCTGGGTGAACTCGTGGTTCGATCCCGGCAAGGAAGGCGACGCGGCGAAGACCCTGATCAACCAGGGCGCCGACATCATCGTCCAGCACACCGACTCGCCGGCGCCGATGCAGGAAGCCGAGAAGGCCGGCGTCTATGCGTTTGGCCAGTCGGCGGACATGTCCAGCTTCGGACCGCATGCGCACCTCGCCTCGCTGATCGACAACTGGGGCCCGTACTACGTGGCGCGGACGAAGGCCGTGCTCGACGGGACATGGACGTCGCAGCAGTCGTGGGAAGGCTTCAAGGACGATCTCGTCGAGGTCGCCCCGCTGACCAACATGCCTGACGACGTGAAGGCGATGGCGGAAGCCACGATCGCCAAGATCAAGGGCGGCTGGAACCCCTTCACCGGCCCGATCACCTGGCAGGACGGCACCGTCGAGGGCAAGGACGGCACGGCGGTCCCGGATGACGAGCTGCTCCAGCTCAACAAGTACGTTAAGGGCATCGACGACAAGATTCCGCAGTAGCGGATCAGGCTGACATCATCGACGGGCGCGCTTCGGCAAGAGGCGCGCCCGTCCCGTAAGGAAAAGGGGCGGGGCAGCTCCACCATGTCGGATTTCGCCGTCGATTGGCTGAACCTCGCCTTCCGCTGGGCGCACCTGGTGGTGGGCATCGGCTGGATCGGCACGTCGTTCTATTTCATCGCCCTCGACCTATCGCTGCGCAAACGCGAGGGCATGCGGCCGGGCGTCTACGGCACGGCGTGGGAAGTGCACGGCGGCGGCTTCTACCAGGTCGAGAAGTATCTCGTGGCGCCGCCCGAGCTGCCGCCCGACCTCATCTGGTACCGCTGGGAAGCCTACCTGACGTGGGTGACCGGCTTCGGCCTGCTGATCTTCCAGTACTACTGGAACGCCAACTCGTTCCTGATCGACAAGGCGGTGCTGCCGCTGTTGCCGATCCAGGCGATCTTCCTCTCGGTCGCCAGCCTCGCCGCCGGCTGGTTCATCTACGACCGCCTGTGCAAATCGCCGATCGGGCGGAACCCGACGGTGCTCGCCGTGGCGGTGTTCGTGCTCATCGTCGCCGCCGCCTATCTCTTTACGCACATTTTCTCCGGGCGCGGCGCGTTCATTCACGTCGGCGCGTTCATCGGCACGATCATGGCGGTGAACGTGTTCGGCATCATCATCCCGAACCAGCGCAAGATCGTCGCCTCGCTCATGGCGCACGAGGCGCCGGACCCGCGGCTGGGCGCGATCGGCAAGCAGCGCTCGGTGCACAACAACTACCTGACACTGCCGGTGTTGCTCATGATGGTGAGCAACCACTATCCGATGCTGCTCGGCAACCCGGCGTCGTGGCTGCTGATCGCGCTTATCATCGTCGCCGGTGCCGCGGTGCGCCACTTCCTCAACCGGCACGATGCGCATGATCCGCTGAGCAAGATCGCGTGGACGCTGCCTGTCGCCGCGGTCGCGCTCGGCATCGCGATCTGGCTGACGGCGCCGAGGCAAGACGCGGCGATGGCCGGGATGACCGTGACCGCCGACCAGGCGATGGCGATCGTCGACAAGCACTGCGTCATGTGCCACGCGGCGCATCCGACGCATGCCGGCTTCGACGCGCCGCCGAAGGACGTGATCCTGACCGACGTCGATCACCTCCGCGACCACGCAACCCAGGTGATGGCGCAGGCGGTGAACTCGACGACCATGCCGCTCGGCAACGAAACCGGGATGACGACCGAGGAGCGCCGCGAGCTTGGCGCGTTCCTCTCGAACCGCTAGAGAAGGGCCGCCCCTCAGTACGAATCCGGCGGACATGGCCGACTTTCCCGTTTCCCTCAGCGACGTCAACGAGATGGACGAGGACGAATTCGTCGACACCTTCGGCGACGTGGCGGAGCATGCGCCGTGGGTCGCCGCCGAGGCGGCCGACCATCGCCCCTTCCACTCGCGCGCCGCGATGATCGGCGCCTTCGCCCACGCCGTGCAGCATGCCGACCGGGCGCGGCAGCGGGCGCTGCTGCTGGCGCATCCCGATCTTGCCGGGCGCGCCGCAATCGCCGGCGACCTGACGCGGGAATCGAGGGGCGAGCAGGCCGGCGCCGGGCTGGACAAGCTGACGGCGGATGAGTTCCGCCGCTTCACCGAGATGAACGCCGCCTATCGCGACCGGCACGGCATTCCCTTCATCTTCGCCGTCCGCGGCGCGACCAAGCACGACATCCTGAAGGGATACGAGAGCCGTGTCGGCAACGAGCCGGACGTCGAGTTCAAGACCGCGCTGGAGCAGGTCGAGCGCATCATCCGG
>JBEHXS010000203.1:0-4598 GCA_048498575.1 Pseudomonadota bacterium | reverse complement strand
ACATCGCTCCGCCGGAGCACATCCTCTAACGGCACGTAGGCGTGGTCCGCGCGCGTGCGGCCGGCATGGTCGGCGAAGATCACCTCCATCTGGAAAGCACGGCCGAGCGCGGCCACCGCGCTTCCGAGGGCACCGCCGCCAACGATGCCCAGCGTCGATCCGGCAAGGTCGTGGATCGGATGGTCGAAGAAGCAGAACTGTCCCGCCTGCTGCCAGCGACCGTTGGCGACCGAGTCGCGGTAGGCGAGCACACTCCGCCGCAGCGTCAGGATCAGGGCAAACGTATGCTCGGGCACGGTGTGCACGGCGTAGTTACGGACGTTGGAGACGACGATCCCGCGGTTGGCAGAGGCCGCGAGATCGACGACGTCAGTGCCGGTTGCCGCGACCGCGATCAGCTTTAGCCGCGGAGCGTTTGTGATGCTGTCCGCCCGTACCGGCACCTTGTTGGTGATGACGATGTCAGCATCGGCGATCCGGCTTGCCACCTCGCCGGGCGCCGTACGGTCATACGTGGTGAGATGGTGCGCGAACGAAAAAGGCCTGAGCGCCGTCTCCGGCGGCAGCGTCTCCCGGTCGAGAAACACCACGCGCACACTATCCCCCACTGCCTCGCGCTCGTTCACGTCCTTCTCTCCTGCTTGTCTTCGGGCGTGCTGCTAACATGCCGCCACCGCCGGCGCGAGCAGAGGAGGAACCTGCGTCATGCGCACCTTCGTCTTCGACGCTTACGGTACATTGTTTGACGTCCACTCGGCTGTTCGCCGCCACGCCGGAGCCATCGGCGAGCGCGGCGCGCTCTTGTCCGAACTCTGGCGGCAGAAGCAGCTTGAGTACACATGGGTGCGGGCGCTCTCGGGGCGCTATCGCGACTTCGCTGTGCTTACCGACGAGGCGCTGGACTTTGCGCTGGATACGGTGGCGCCGGAACACACAAGCCTGAAGCCGGCGCTGCTCGCCGCCTACCGCTCGCTCGACGCCTATCCCGAGGTCGCAGGCGTGCTCGCCGCCCTCAAGGCAACTGGCGCCTCCGTGACTATCCTGTCCAATGGTACGCCAGCGATGGTGAAGGAAGCCGTCGCCAGCGCTGGGCTGGCTGCATCGATCGACGCCATCTTTACCGTCGACGCGCTCGCGACCTACAAGACCGATCCGCGTGTTTATGCCTGGGCGGCGAAGGAGCTTGGCGTCCCGCCGGCGGAGATTTCGTTCCAGTCGTCCAATCGCTGGGATATCGCGGGCGCGGCGGCCGCCGGCTTCCGTCCCGTCTGGATCAACCGCAGCGGTCGCCGCGACGAGTACAGCGACCTCCCGCCCGTGGCCGTACTGACGTCGCTCCACGGCCTGGCCGACTTGCCGTGACGTTCAGGCATCCGTCCGCGTGCTGAGGGTATCGTCGATCAACCGGCAGAGCGCATCGACGCGGACGCCGACCACGCCAAGCGTCCGCTCGCGCGCCGCGCCGGCAAGGGCGAGCGCCGACTCCGCTTCGTCCTCGACGCCGGCCGCCGCTTCGCCGATCGGGTCGTAGCCGAAGGTACCGGCGGCGCCGGCAAGTCGATGCGCCAGGCTGACCAGCGCCGCGACCGCGCCTTCCGCATCGTTGGCGACGCCCACGGCAAGCTCGGCGAAGGCGCGCCGGTCGTCGCCGAGCCGCGCGCGGAAATCTGCATCGGCATCGAAGGCCCCCGTCGCAATCGGCGCGGGTGACCGCGCGTCGGCGCTTTCCACCAGCCGGTAGCCGATGCCGCGCCGGGTTTCGATGACCGCCCGGGCGCCAGCGGCGCGCAGCGCCACCCTCAGCTTATAGATCTGCGCTTCGATGGCGTTGGCCGATACGGCGTCGTCGAAACCGTAGAGCGCGTCTTCGATCATGCGCTTTGGCGTGAGTTGGCGCTTGCGCCGCACGAGCAGCTCGAGCAGCACGAACTGCTTGCGCGTGAGGTCGAGGCTCCGTCCGCGGACGGAGGCGTCTAGCGCGTCGCGGTCGACGACGATGTCAGCGATGGTGATGGCGGCGCGATGGAGATGCGCCGGGCGCCGCAGCAGGGCGCTCACCCGCGCGCGAAGTTCCGGCAGGGCAAACGGCTTGACCAGGTAATCGTCGGCGCCGGTGGCGAGGCCGACGACACGATCCTCGACGCGCCGCCGCGCCGTGACCACGAGGATCGGCGTGTGGCTGCCGTTCTGCCGGAGCTGGCGCACGAGATCGAGCCCATCGCCGTCGGGCAGGCCGAGGTCGACCACCATCAGCGCGTAGTCGGTACCGCCGGCAGCGGCGAGCGCATGCTGCGCCAGGCCGACTGTATCGACCGTGTAACCCTGGGAATCGAGATCGCGCGCCAGGAGGTGCGCGACTTCCTTGTCATCGTCGACCACAAGGACCCGCATAGCCAAGTATTGTGCTAGGCTGGTTGCAACAAAACAAGCGGCCGATAGCGGAAAGCGAACGGCCACCAAGAAGAAGTCACGGGGAAACGGCTGATGGCGTCGATCCTGATCGCCGACGATGATCCGAATATTCTGCGGGCGCTGGCTTTCCTGATGCACGCGGAAGGGCACGACGTGCGCACCGTCACGGATGGCGAGGCGGCGCTGGCGGCGGTGGCCGAAAAACCCCCGGAATTGCTGCTCCTCGACGTGATGATGCCCAAGCGAAACGGCTACGATGTGTGCCGGACTCTGCGGGAAAATCCGCAATACGGGCGCTTGCGCATCGTGATGCTGACCGCCAAAGGCCGCGAGGCGGACAGGCAGGCCGGACTGGAACTCGGCGTCGACGCCTATCTCATCAAACCCTTTGCAATCCGCGACGTTGTGGGCTGCGTGAACGGCGTGCTGGCGGCCGGACAGCAGCCGGACAGGCGGCACTGAGCGGCAGGCGGCGGGGATGCAGCACAAGCGCCGGGATCGTCTTGTCGGACTGTTCGTCGCCGGCGTGGTGCTGCTCAATCCGCCGGTGCTCGATCTGTTCAGCGGCGGCTGGGTGTTCGGCATCCCGTCGCTCTACGTTTATTTCTTCACCGTCTGGGCCCTGCTGATCGTCGGCCTCGCGCTGGTGCTGGAGGGGCGGCCGGCGCGGAGCGAGGGCAACAAGGACGGCGGGCGATGAACGCGGCGCTCGTCGTCGCGGCGGCGCTGGGCTACCTGCTGCTGCTGTTTGCCGTGGCCTACGTGGTCGAGCACGGCGGCAAGGTGGCGTCGCGGCTTTCCGGATCCAGCCTCGTCTATACGCTGTCGCTCGCGGTTTATTGCTCGTCGTGGACATTCGCCGGCGGCATCGGCCGCGCGTCGCAATCGGGCATCGACTTCCTGCCCACCTACCTTGGTCCGACGCTCGCCTTCTGCCTGGGCTCCGTGCTCATCCGCAAGGTGCTGCGCGTCAGCCGCGCCAACCGCATCACCTCGATCGCCGACCTGATCGGCGCCCGCTTCGGCAAGAGCAGCGGCCTTGCCGCGCTGGTCACGGTGATCGCGGTCGTCGGCATGGTTCCGTACATCGCGCTGCAGCTCAAATCGATCTCGAGCGGCCTCGAGGTGCTGGTCGCGCCGAAGCTCGCCGCGACCGCCGACAACGCGCCGATGCTGATCGACGGCGCGCTGTGGGCGGCGATCGTGCTCACCGTCTTCGCCATGCTCTTCGGCAGCCGCAGCCTGCATCCCGACGAGCATCATCCCGGCATGGTGGTCGCGGTCGCGCTCGAGTCCGTGCTCAAGCTGATCGCCCTGACCGCCGTCGGCCTGTTCGTCGGCTTCGGCATCTTCCACGGCTTCGGCGATCTGTTCGCCAAGGGGACGGCATTGCCCGACGCCGGCGCGCTCTACGACCACGGGGGCGTCGGTCGCGGCATCGACTGGCTGACCATGACGCTGCTCGCCATGGTCGCGATCCTCTGCCTGCCGCGACAGTTCCAGGTGATGGTCGTCGAGAACGTGCACGAGCGCCATCTCGACCGGGCGCTGTGGCTCTTCCCGCTCTACCTGCTGGCGATCAACCTGTTCGTGCTGCCGATCGCCGTCGCCGGCCGCCTCATCGTGCCCGCCGGCGCCGATCCCGACAGCCTCGTGCTGACGGTGCCGCTCGCCGCCGGGCAGCCGGCGCTGGCGCTGGTCGCATTCCTCGGCGGCCTCTCGGCATCGGCGAGCATGGTCGTAGTCGAGACTACGGCGCTCAGCATCATGCTGTGCAACGACGTCGTCATGCCGGCGCTGCTCCGCTGGCGCTCGCTCGGCCTCGGCGACCGGCCCGATCTCACGCGGCTCCTTCTCTGGGTTCGCCGCATTGCCATGGCCGGGGTCATGGTGCTCGGCTACTGCTACATGCGCTGGGACAGCCAGCGCTATGCGCTGGTGTCGATCGGCCTGATGTCGTTCGTGGCGGTGGCGCAGTTCGCGCCGGCCATCGTCGGCGGCCTGTTCTGGCGCGGGGCCACCAAGGCAGGCGCCATCGCCGGCATCTCCGCTGGGTTCTTCGTCTGGCTCTACACCGAATTCCTGCCCTCGCTGGCGCAGTCGGGCTCGTTGCCCGGCGGCTTCATCGGCAACGGCCTGTTCGGCCAGTCGTGGCTGCGGCCCTACGCTCTCTTCGGCCTCGATGG
>JBEHXS010000202.1:0-4713 GCA_048498575.1 Pseudomonadota bacterium | reverse complement strand
CGCGCCGAGGGTGGCGTCGCGCCGTGGCGGCTCGCGTTGTGGACCCTGGTCTGCCTCGTGCCGATGGCGGCCTTTGCGGCGCTGGTGCGCTGGCCCATGCTGCTTCCAGCCGCCGATCCCGCCTGGCTGCTCGTTCTCGGCGCGCTCGTGCCGGTGTTCGCGATTGGCGCCGCCTATCTCGTGGTGCGCGACGATTTCGACGCCATGGAAGGCGTCGCGGCCACGCGCCGCATCCGCAGCGGGCGGGCCGTCGCCGATGCCTCCAGCATCGGGCTCGCGCTGGTGCTGATCGTCGCTTACGTGGCGGCGCTGGCCTGGTCGCTCTCGTCGGGCGAGGCATCCGCGCTCGTGACCAAGGCGCCGGCGAGCGGCTCGGCGATTGCCGACGCGCTCCTGATCGCGCTTCGCGCCCTGCCGACCGATTACCTGCTGGCGCTGATCGACCGGATCACCGGCGACGACACCGCGGTCACTTTTGCCGCTACGCTGCCGGCCCAGCTCTTCCTATTCCTGGTGCGGGGCATCGGTGCGCTTGTCGTCCTCTCTGCGCTGGCGATCGCCATGCAGCACGTCTGGCAGCTGCGGCGCATCGTCGACGAAATCGCGGAGCGCGACGAACGCGACGAGCGCCGTGCCGATCTCATCGCCCGCGCCGTTGCCGCGCCGCCGTCGATCAAGCACGGCATCCTCACGGCGGCGACGACACGCGCCGACCTTGAGCGCCAGAAGCGCCTGATCGTCGCGGCCAAGGAGATCGGTCTGTTCGGGCTGCCGGAGGCGTTCTGCCGCCGCGTCGAGACCTTCGATACGGAGATCCAGTCGCTCGGGCTCGACCAGTGCCTCGAGATGTTCCGTCATCGCTCCCGCGAGTTCGCGCCGGGACCGAGCGGCGCCGCGTTCGCTGAGGCGACGCGCGTATTTCTCCGCGGCCGCCTCGGTGCCGAGCCGACCAAGAAGCTGCTCCGCCTGATGACCTCGATCCTGGTGATCAAGCGCGGCGTCGTCGAACCGGGCGATGGCGAACGGGCCAAAATCGAAGCCGCGATAAAAGCCGAACTCGGCAAGCCGCGCGCCAAGGAAGATGCGGCGCTTCGTGGCTTCCTGCGCGACCTGCAATCCGCGCTCAACGGCTCGCAGGCGGGCGGCCGGCTGATGGCCGTGCCCGAGCGGCGTCCGGATCAGCCGGTCGAGCGGCCGCTGGCGCCGGTCCCCGCGCCTCTGCCCGTTCGTCCCGCTGACGAGACGAGCGGCGAGGGCGCGCGGCCGGCGCCGCTGGTGACGCTCACCGAGGCCGATCTCATGCCGGCCCCGGAGGTGGAGGATCCAGACGCTCCACCCGATAGCCCGCCGCCGACAGTGCACTGACGATTGCGGCAGCGTGGGCGCTGCCGAATGTTTCGAGCGTGATCTCGACGAGGGCGCCTTTCGGCGGTACGGCGAGCACGTTCCGCCGGTGCGATACCTCGATGATGTTGCCGCCTTCGCTGCCGATCGTGCGGGCGATATTGCCAAGAACGCCCGGCCGGTCGTCGATGAAGACGCGGATGGCAACGACGCGGTCCTCGCGCGCGAGCTCGCGCACCATGATCGAGGCGGCAAGCCGCGGATCGATGTTGCCGCCGGCGAGCACCAGACCGACTTTGCGTCCGGCGAAGCGCGCCGGGTTGGCGATCATCGCGGCAAGGCCGACGGCGCCGGCGCCTTCCGCCATCGTCTTCTGCAGCAGCAGATACTCCGCCACGGCGCGCTCGATCGCCGCTTCCCCGACCAGCACGACGTCGTCGACGAATTCGCGGATGATCGGCAGTGTCAGGCGGCCGACGTTCTTGACCGCGATGCCTTCGGCCAGCGTCTCGCCGCCGATCTTGGCCGTCTCGCCGCGCAGTGCCGCCCAGACGGAAGGGCAGAGCTCGGTCTCGACGCCGACGATCTCGATGTCCGGACGCAGCGCCTTGGCGGCGATAGCGATGCCGGAGATCAGCCCGCCACCGCCGACCGGTACGATCAGCACGTCGAGATCGGGCCGGTCAGCCAGCACCTCGAGCCCGATCGTGCCCTGGCCGGAAATCACCAGCAGGTCGTCGTAGGGATGGACGAGGATCGCGCCGGTGTCCGCAATGACCCGGTGCACCGTCGGCTCGCAGTCGGCCAGCGTCTCGCCTTCGAGGATCACGGTCGCGCCGAATTCGCGCGTCGCGCTGACCTTCACGAAGGGCGTCGGCTTCGGCATCACGATCGTCGCCGGGATGCCCAGCCGCTGGGCATGATAGGCGACGGCCTGCGCGTGGTTGCCGGCCGACATGGCGATCACGCCGCGGCCGCGCTCCTCCGCCGTCAGCGACAACAGCTTCACCAGCGCGCCGCGCTCCTTGAACGATGATGTCGCCTGGAGGTTCTCGTATTTCACCCAGACGTCGGCGCCGGTCAGGCGCGAGAGGCGCGGTGCGGGAAGGAAGGGCGTGCGGATCACAGCGCCGGCGATCTGCTGTGCGGCGCGTTCGATGTCGGCGAGGGTGGGCGTGCCCTTCATGCCCGGCGAGGCTCAGCCCTTCTTCAGCATCTCCGCCACGAACGGCGCGAAGTACGTCAGGATGCCGTCGGCGCCGGCGCGCTTGAAGGCGATCAGCGACTCCATCATCGCCTTGTCGCCGTCGATCCAGCCGCGGTCGGCGGCGCCGCGGATCATCGCGTACTCGCCGGACACCTGATAGACGAACGTCGGCATCGCGAACGCCTCCTTCACCCGCCACAGAATGTCGAGGTAGGGCAGGCCAGGCTTGACCATCACCATGTCGGCGCCTTCGGCGATATCGAGCTCGACCTCGCGCAGCGCCTCGTCGGTGTTGGCGAAGTCCATCTGGTAGGTGCGCTTGTCGCCGGTCAGCGTCTTGGCCGAACCGACGGCGTCGCGGAACGGACCGTAGAAGGCCGAGGCATACTTCGCGCTGTACGCCATGATCTGGACGTGGCCGAAGCCATTGGCGTCGAGGGCGCGGCGGATGGCGCCGACGCGGCCGTCCATCATGTCGGACGGCGCCACGATGTCGGCACCGGCCTCCGCCTGGATCAGCGCCTGCTGCACGAGCTGCTGGACGCTGGCGTCGTTGACGATCTCGTCGCCGGAGAGAATGCCGTCGTGGCCGTGGCTGGTATACGGGTCGAGCGCTACGTCGACGATCACGCCGAGGCCGGAGACGTCCTGGTGGATGGCGCGGGTCACGGTGTTCACCAGATTCTTCGGGTTCAGCGCCTCGGAGCCGGTGTCGTCGCGCAGGCGCGGGTCGGTGTACGGGAACAGCGCGACCGCCGGGATGCCGAGCTCGACCGCGCGCTTGGCCGCCTCTACCGCCTCGTAGATCGTCAGGCGCTGCACGCCGGGCATCGACGGAATGTCCTGCGGCTTGTCGCCGTCGACGAGGAAGATCGGCCAGATCAGGTCGTCGGTGGTCAGCACGTTCTCGGCCACGAGACGCCGCGACCAGGCGGTCTGCCGATTGCGACGCATGCGCCGGCCGCCGAGAATTGCATCCATGTCCGGCGCGGCGCGCGGATCGGCGACAGGGAAGGGCGGCTTGCTGGTCATGACAGGCGCTCCGGCCGAATGAGCTGCCGACTAATCGGCCACCGGCCAGCGGAATTCAAGGGCCGCCGGCGTCACGCCGGCGGCGCTCCGGTCATGGCTTGAGAAAATGGGTGGCGCCGTTCAGACCGCCGAGCTTGCCGTGATAGTCGCTCGGCGCGCGGCCGCGATAGGTGAACTGGCCGAGATAGTTGTAGGCGATCGGGAAATTGCCGCCGATCGTCTGCAATGCAGCTCCACCCGCGGTGCCGTTCTGGTCGTCGAGATAGAGGCCGCACTGAAAGGTGCCTGGCGCGACGTCGGGGCGGATGGTTCCGCGGACGGCGAAGGTGATGGTCAGGGTGTCCTTCCAGCGCCCGACGTAGCGGCCGCCGACATTGTCGCGCAGCAACTGCACCCCGTCGGCGCGGCCGTTCGCGGTGTTCTGGTTCTGGGTTAGGCGGCAGACAACCGAGAAGCGGGTGACGTCCTGATAGACGCCGGCGATATCGACGCCGACGTTGAAGGTGGCATTGGCAGCGCCGGCCGGAGTTGCGGCGCCCGCCAGCATGACGACCGCAAGCGCGGCAAGTGCGAAGCGATTGGCATTCGAGTTTTCGGTCACGTCAGCACCCCCTGATCGATGCACAGCCCTAAGGTGAAGAATAGAGGAAAATCCCCCTGAACGGCGGCTGAACGGGCAGGGGCGGGCGAAAACCACTGTCGGTACATTGGCTTAAGCCGCCCGAAGGCGCCTTGATATCGGCGGCTTCCGCGTATGATGTTGGCCGCAGACCGCCGATTCTAGCGACTGGGAGAGGGATGAGCACCAGGGACGTAATGGCGCCGCAGGTGCCGCCGCGGACGCGCGCGGACGTGGTGCTCGACCAGTACGTCGTCGCGCTGTCGGTCGTGATGCTGCTGTTCGGGCTGCGCCAATGGGCGATCATCCTGGGCGCGCTCCCGCCCGGGCCGGGTGGGCCGTTCGAGCAGATGTCGACGCCGTGGTTCGTGGTCACGGTCCACATGGCGGTGGTCGATCTGGTGGCGGCGGTCGGCCTCTGGCTCCGGGTCGCCGGCGGCAAGGTGCTGTGGATCTATTCGGCGCTGTTCGAGGTCGCCCTTCACACGATTTTCGTCGCCACTTTCGGGCC
>JBEHXS010000201.1:0-4724 GCA_048498575.1 Pseudomonadota bacterium | reverse complement strand
CCGGATTGTAGCGCTTGAAGTCGTTCACCAGCATTACCGGCACGCGGTGTTCGCGGCCAAGCCGGCGAAAGACATCGACGAATTCCGGCATCTGCACGGCGCCCATGTGCGCATCCAAATGCGTGATGTCGATGCCGGCTGCGACGGCCACTTCGATCTGTGCGCGCAACTCCGCTTCGACAGCGCGCGGGTCGGCGCGGCGCGCCCTTGGCACGTCCGGCCAGAAATATCCCTGGTCGTCGGTCAGGCCTGCCGCGCGGGCCGGCCCGGTCAGTGGCCGCCAACGGTACGGCACCTGTTCGCTGGTCAGCGTCAGGTGAACGCCGAGATCGAGCTCGGGATTTTTTGCGGCCATCGCGGCCGCCTCGGGGAACCATGGACATGGCACCATGACCGAGCCGCAACTGCAGGCGCCAAGCCGCGACAATTCGAGGAACGCGAGGTTCGACCCATGGGTCATCCCGACGTCATCCTCGTGAATGACGACAACCCGCTTGCTGTGCCTTGGAGCCACGGCCGCTTCCCCCTAAGTGAACGCGAATGGGAAGAATGCTGGGGGCGGGCCGGTTCCCTGTAAAGGTCAGGTCCTGAGGTGTGCGGCAGTACCACTTTGCGAAGCGCGAAGCCGGTCGCTGCGGACCCTGCTGCGCAGCGCATCCGTATCCTGAAGCGCCAGCCGCAGCCGCTCGATGCCGTCACGTGCCTGGTCGCTGCTCAGACCCGCGTAGCCCAGGATCATTCCGTGCTGCCCCGGCGACTGGCGGTACTGGGTCGACAGGCGCAGGAAATCGACGCCGCGATCGACGGCCGCGGCAAACACCTCGGCGTCGTCCATCGCTGCCGTGAAATGGGCGATCACCTGCATGCCGGTGTCTGCTGCGCTCACGGTGAGCCAGGGGCTCAGCCGGCGCTGGCACATGTCGAGGAAGTCCCGCTGCCGTTGTGCGTAAAGGCGACGCATGCGCCTCAGGTGCGCGGCAAAAAAACCCTGCGAGATGAATTCTGCGAGCGCCGCCTGCATGGCCATCGGCGGGTATTGTCCGGTCGCTGCGAGCGCCGTGACGAACCCTTCGGCCAACGATAGCGGCAGCACGAGATACGCCAGGCGTAGTGCCGGGTACATCGTCTTCGACATCGTGCCGAGATAGATGACGCGGCCGGCGTTATCCAGACCCTGCATGGCGGGAATGGGGTGCCCACGAAAGCGGTATTCGCTGTCGTAGTCGTCCTCGATGATCCACGCGTCCTGCTCTTCGGCGAGGCGCAACAACGCCAGCCGCGTGTCGAGCGGCATCACCTTCCCAAGCGGCCACTGGCAGGAGGGCGTGACAAAGATCAGCCGTGGCCTCGCTGCGGGTTCGCTCACATGCCACCCGCTGTCGTCGACCGGCAGCGGCATCGCCCTCCCGCCGGCGTTGATGAAGGCGTTGTACGCGCCAAGGTATCCGGGATCCTCCATCTGGAATGAATCGCCGGGATCCATGAACATGCGCCCGAGGAGGTCGAGCGCCGCCTGGGTGCCGCTCACCGCCACGACCTGTTCGGGCACGCACTTCACTCCGCGCGACACCGCGAGGTATTCGGCGATCGCGGCGCGCAGCTTCGGATGGCCGCCAACGGATTGGTAGCCAAACCCTTCGCGCTTGACGTCGCGTGTCTGTTCGGCGAGCAGCTTTGACCAGGTTGCCGCCGGAAACATCGAGATCTCCGGCCGGCCGGGATGGAAGCCGATCTTCTCGAATCGCGCGTGCTCAGTCGGCTGGCCGGCCATTCGCTTGCCGCGTGCCGACAGCGCCGGCAGTCGTGAGAGACGCTCGCGGCCGCGTGCCTTGAATAGCGACGGCGGCAGGGCTGCGACCCGGGTGCCGGATCCCCTGACCGACTCGAGGTAGCCCTCGGCAAGGAGCGCGTCATAGGCGGCGATCACCGTATTGCGGCTGACGCCGAGGTCGTCGGCGAGCTTGCGCGTCGCCGGCAACCGGCTGGCTGAGGCGAGCCGCCCGTCGAGGATATGGGAGCGTAGGCTGTTGTAGATCTGACGGTTCAGAGGGACCGCGGCCGTGCGATCGAGCACCAGAAGATCAAGGGGCAACAGCGAGCCGCGCGACATGCGATGCCTTCCGGGACAGTTACGCCTGAGCCTCCATTATGGCGGGCAACGGGGCACTTGGCATCCGCTATCCGATGGAAGAGAGCGGCAAGGACCCGTGTCGCAACGAGTCCTCGCCGTTGGTTCTATTGCCGCTGCTCGCGTGTCGCCGGATCCGACTCGATGATGGCGCCCATATCGAACTTCTGGACATCGAGCGGGCTCGTCGGCAGCACCTTGACGTCGTCGGGTGTCACGTTCCCGAACACCACGTTCGCGGCCGCCTCGATGTTGTGCACGATCGCGTCGATCTCCTTGTCGGAATGTGCCGGGTTCGTCGGCACCATCACCGTGCGGTTAAGGATGTCGAGCGAGTGGCGGCACATTTCCTTGTCGTAGGTGCGGCGGCACTCGGCATTCGCCGCCATGTTGTACGGGTTCATGGCAGGGTGCGCCGCGCCCATACCCATCAGCACCTGATCCCACTCCGTATAGGTGTGGCGGCCGGTCTTCCCGGCAATGACGGACGGGAAGATCTTGGTGAATTGCGTCGCGTCTTCCGCCGTTGGCAGGAGATACATGACGTGCGCTGCGCAGTCGTAGTCGGCGCTGTTCATCGGCGATAGCTTCAGGCCGAGATTGCCGAGCCGCTTGGTCCCGTCGATGATCTTCTTCTTTTCGGTGCGCATGGCCTTCACGATGCCGTCGATGCGGTCGAGCTGGACGTTGAGCATCGCGCCGGAGAGCTCGGAGGCGCGGCCGCCGTTGCCGGCGAAAGGCTTCGAGCCTTCTTCACGTCCCGTCCAATAGAAATGGCAGGGGTCGATGGCGTTGCGCGCCCGCTTCATCAGCTCGGGGTCGGAGCTGGCGACACCGCCGCCTTCACCTGAGGTCATGTTCTTGTAGTAGTTGAAGCTGAAGGCGGAGATGTCGCCAATCGAGCCGAGCTTGCGGCCTTCGTAGCTGCCGCCGACGCCCTGGCAGCAATCCTCGATCACCCAGAGGTCGTGACGGGCGGCGACCTTCATGATCGCGTCCATGTCGCACGCGGCGCCCCACATATGAACCGGCACGACTGCCTTGGTGCGCGGACCAATCGCCGCTTCGAGGGCGATGGGGTCGATCATGAGGCTTTCATCCACGTCAACGATCACCGGGATCGCGCCGGTGGTAAGCACGGCCGTCGCGGTCGCCATGTAGGTATGCGCCGGGATCAGCACCTCATCGCCCGGTCCGAGTCCGACCGCGGTCATCGCAGCGGAAAGGGCATAGGTGCCGCTCACCGTCAGCGCAAAATCACCGACACCGAGGTAGTCGGCGTAGCGGCGCTCAAAGCGATCGCATTCGTTGCCGATGCCGTAGCGGAACAATCGCCGCTCGCGGATGATCCTGGCAAGCGCCTCGATTTCCTCTTCGCCGACGATGTACATGATGGACCTCCGGGGGTTCTCGATGCCCGGAACGCTAGGACCGGAGCGGTTCTATGGAAAGGTCCAGACTTGTGGAAATTAAGGAACCACTTTTGTGGGATCTGTGCGGCTTGACGCAGAACCTAAAGCGCGCGAAACGGGCGTGCAAACGCTTGCAGAGCGGGGCGCAGGATGCGTGAGATTCGCTTCGGAGTCATTGGAGGCGGCTACATGGGCAAGGCCCATGCGGTAGCGCTGAAGGCTGTCGCGACCGTCTTCGAGACCGACCTCCGGCCGGTCTGCGAGATGATAGCGACGACGACGGCCGCCGGCGCCGCGCAAAAGGCAAAGGCGTTCGGCTTCAAACGTTCGACCGGCGATTGGCGCGAACTGGTCGCGGCGCCCGAGGTCGAGGCGATCGTCATTGCCTCGCCGCAGGACACTCACCGCGAAATTGCGCTCGCGGCGTTCGCCACTGGCAAGCCCGTGTTCTGCGAGAAACCGCTCGGCGCGTCGTTATCGGATGCGCGCGCCATGACCGCGGCCGCGGCAAAGGCCGGCATCGCCAACATGATTGGCTTCAACTACATCCGCACGCCCGCAAGCCAGCTCGCGCGTGAGATCATCGCGAGCGGCGAGATCGGCGACGTCGTCTATGTAGCCGCCCAGCACACCGAGGACTTTCTGGCCGATCCCGACGCGCCCGCCGACTGGCGGACGCGCGACATGGCAAGCGGCACGATGGGGGACCTCGCTCCGCACATCATCAACGCCGTCCTGCGTCTCGTCGGGCCGATCGAAACGGTCGTCGCTGACATTGCGACCGTCCACGCCACGCGGCGCGGCCCCGGCGGTCCGGAGGCGGTCACCAACGACGACCAGGCGCACTTTCTTTGCCGGTTCGCCGGTGGGGCGATGGGCTCGCTCGTCATCAGCCGCGTCGCTGCCGGCCGCAAGATGGGCTACGCTTATGAAATCACCGGCACCAAGGGCGCGCTGCGTTTCGACCAGGAGGACCAGAACGCGCTCTGGATTTATCAACTTTCTCATGCGCCTGGGCGTGACGGGTTCCGTAAGCTGCTGATGGGGCCGGACCATCCGGACTACAAGGCGTTCTGCCTCGGCCCAGGGCATGGCACCGGCTACAACGACCAGATCATCATAGAGGCGCGTGACTTCCTGAAGGCGATCGCCACCGGCACCCCGGTATTTCCCACCTTTCAGGA
>JBEHXS010000200.1:0-4739 GCA_048498575.1 Pseudomonadota bacterium | reverse complement strand
GAGGCGGCTATCGGGGCCGTGGAGGTGCTGGAGATACTGGCCGGCCTCGAGCGTCCGGTCGACGCGGCGCTGATCGCGGCCTTCGGCGATCCCGGTCTCGGCGCGGCGCGCGAGCTGATGGACTTTCCCGTTGTCGGACTGGCCGAGGCAGTGATGCTGACCGCGTGCATGGTAGGCCGGCGGTTCTCGATCATCTCGTTCAGCCCGACGCTCGCTCCCTGGTACCGCGAATGCGTCGAAGCGAATGGCCTTGCCGGGCGCCTGGCGAGCATTCGCACTTTCGACGGCGCATTCACGTCTGTCGCCTCGGTGCGCGAGGAGCGGGAGGGGGAGTTGCTCGCGCTCGCCCGGCAGGCCGTGGAAATGGACGGTGCCGATGTCATTGTCTTCGGCGGAGCGCCGCTCGCCGGACTCGCGGCTCGCCTCCGCGACCGCCTCGAGGTTCCGGCCATCGACGGCATCGCGGCGGCTATCCAGCAAGCGCAGTTGCTGGCCACGCTCACGCTTCCGAAGGCACGAGCCGGCAGCTATCGGCGACCGCCGGGCAAGGACTCGAGGGGGCTGTCGCCGGCGCTTGCTGAACTCATCGGGCGAGGTCGCGATGCCGCCCGGTGAACAGCTTCGCCATGTTGTAAGACCATTTGACCACACGCGCGGGCGTAGCTTACGGTTGCGCCCCCGCGCCCGCAGCGCGGGGCAACCCTCGGCGGAGATCGCGATGGCCAAATCGTCCGCACGGCCCCGTAAGGAGCGGCCGGCAACGCTGCACACGCCCAAGCCGGCGAGGCCGGGCCGAGCCGGCGCAACCCGCCGCGAGGCGGCGCCGCCGGTCAGCGACACATTCAATGCTCTGGCGCCGATCGCCAGGGTCCAGCTCTACGAACAGATCAGCAGCCGGATCATCGAACAGATCGCCAGCGGAGCATGGCTGCCGGGGCAGAAGCTGCCGGCCGAGCGCGATCTCGCTGCCGCTTTTGGCGTCAGCCGGCCGTCGCTGCGCGAGGCGCTGGGCGCGCTCCAGATGCTGGGCGTCGTGGAGACCCAACACGGGTCCGGTTCGCGGGTTGCGCCAAGCGCAATGGATGTGCTGGCGCGGCGGGGGCCGTCCGAGGAGCTCGACTTCGGTGTCAGCCCGGTGGCGCTCCTCGATGCGCGCAGCGTCATCGAACCCACCATCGCATCGCTTGCCGCCCGTCGCTACACGCGCGACGCCGAACTCGAGCGGCTTCTCGCCATGATGGATGAAGCGCGCGACTGGTCGAACCCGGCGCATCGCGCAGTGTGGAGCGATGCTGACCGAGCCTTTCACCGGCGCATCGCGGTCTACGCCGACAACGCGATCTTCCTGGCGGCCGCCGACAACATCGCCAACGTCATGAACCAGCCGCTGTGGCGGCGCCTTCGCGATGACATGCTGGCAGTGCCGGAGCGCATCGAGGCGTCGGTGCGCGAGCACGAGCGAATCTTCGCCGCCATCCGCGACGGCCGCGCCGGGGATGCGGCGCGCTTTGCGGCCGAGCACGTACAGGTCGTGCGCGACTACATGGGCCTGGGCTAACGGGGCGAGGGCATGCAGCGGTTTTCGGCGGACGACCTGAAGAACGTCTATAGCCCGGCGCACGCGCCGCACGGCCGGGTGCGTTCCGGCGAAACCTTCCAGATCGAAACGGCAGACTGTTTCGGCGGGCGCTTCCGCGATCCTGCCAAGGTCACGGCCGAAGATTTCGCCTGGGTCGAGGAGAACCTCGACGTGGTAACCGGGCCGATCGTCGTGGAGGGCGCGCGGCCGGGCGACGTGATCGCCGTCCGCATCGAGGCAATGGAGATGACAACGCCCGGCACCGTGGTCGTGCGCTCGCTCTCGCAGGCGTCGCCCGACGACTGGTGGCTCGACCACCTGAGCTCGAAGGCGCTGCCGGTGGTCGACGGCAAGGTCGTTGTCAGCGACGGCCTGCGCATACCGGTGCGTCCGGTGATCGGATGTATCGCAACGGCGCCCAGCAACGAGACCGTGCTCAGCCGGTTCCAGGGCGCGTTCGGTGGCAACCAGGACTGCGGAGAGATGACCACCGGCGCGACGATCGTGCTGCCGGTGAACGTGGCCGGTGGCCTCCTGTATTTCGGCGACTGCAAAGCCGCGATGGCGGATGGCGAAATCGTAGATGCGCCGGAGATCGGCACGCTCATCACGGCCACGGCGACGGTTCGGGTACGGCCGAAATCCATGCGCTGGCCGCGGGTCGAGACGGCTACGCAGCTGACGACGGTGGTTTCCGACATATCGCTGGCCGATGCTTGCCGGCAGGCATTCCGCGAATTGCTTCTGTGGATCGAGGAGGACTTCGCCTTGGCGCGCGAAGACGTCGCGACGCTCATGGGCATGCTCGCGCACACCGGCGTCTGCCAGATCAGCAACCGCCTGCACACTGCGCGCTGTTCCATGCCGCGCGCGCCGCTGCTCTCGCTTGCCGCCGAGCGCAAGGCCGCGGCCTGATTCCGGTCCTAAACGCGAGGAGGACGCCGCGTCAGTTCGCGCGCCGTGTCGAAGATGCCGAGATCGTCGCGATGAACCCTGCCGCCCTGCATCACGGCCACGACCCCGGTGCGGGTCAGGCTGATGTCGGCAAGGGGATCGCCGTCGATCACGATGAGGTCCGCCGTCTTGCCGGCTTCGAGCGAGCCGATGGTCGCGTCGCGGTGGATTGCCTTGGCGGCGCCCAGCGTCGCCGCGCCGATGGCGGCGGTCGGCGTCATGCCGCATTGGACGTAAATCTCGATCTCGCGGGCGTTCTCGCCGACGTGGCGATAGGACTCGTTGCCGCCAACGTCCGTGCCGAGTGCGATGTTGACGCCCATGGCGATCGCCATGCGGAGCCGGTCGAGAATGCCGGGTTCGTCTTCGACCGTCATGGCTGCCCACGGCATCAGCAGGGCGGCGCCGCGCCGCGACACCGACCAGAGATTGCTGATCGTCGGCACGAGATAGGTGCCGCGTTCGATCATCCGCCGGCAGTTTTCCTCGGAGATGTACCAGCCGTGCTCGACCGTATCGACGCCGGCTTCCACGACGTTGCCGATCGCCTCGGGCCCCATGGCGTGCGCGGCCTTGATACGGCCAAGCCGCGTGGCCTCGGCGAATGTCGCGAAGATCTCCTCGCGCGTCGGCAGAACCGTCCAGTGCGGGCCAAGACCGGGCGGTCCGTCCGCGGTCACCAGCTTGATCACGTCGACGCCGTGGCCAACCAGCTGGCGGACGCGCAGGATCGCCGACTGCGGATCGTCAATGGTAGCGGTCGGCTCGAGATAAGCGCCCGGGCCGCCCGTGACGAAGACGCCAGGCCCGGCGGCGAATATCCGCGGCGCGTCGATCAGGCCGTCTCTCTGGGCGTTGCGGAGCGCGATGTCGAAATAGCCGCGGCCGCCGACTTCACGCACGCTGGTGAAGCCGGCATGGAGAGTGGTGCGCGCGGCGCCGACGCCTTCCAGCACGGCGCGCGCCGGCAGGTCATACATGCGAAACGTCGTCGCTTCGTCGCCAAATCCCTGCGCCTTGTTGCCGCCGACCATGTGAACGTGCAGGTCGAGCATGCCGGGCATGATCGTCCGTCCGCCGACGTCAACGACACGGTCCGCTCCCGGCGAGGCGCCCTTGCGGACGACATCCGCGATCACGCCGTCGGCGATGATCACCGCGCCATTTTCGATGGTTTCGCCGGTGCCTACGAGGATCGGTCCCCCGGTGATCGCTACCTTCATGAATGCCCCGGCTTTCTGCCACCTTCGGGCCTTCTCAGGCGGCCCGCGATAGCGTAGATGATAACACATCAGACCACTTTACAGGTTTGATGCAAGGGGGTCGTTGCAACCGTCATGTCCAGCCAGGCTTCCGCTCCACGCCGACTTGCCGCCGCCCGTTTTGCCGGCATCCCGGAGCTCGAACTCGCCTACAGCGACTTCACCGACACGTACGATCTCACCGACGGCGACGGCACCAGGCCAGCGAGCGCCGGCCTGCACATCAAGCGCCTGCAGGAATCGCTGGTGGCGATGGGCTACACGCTTCCGAACGGCATCAACGGCGTCTACGACGCGGCGATGCGCGGCGTCGTGTTGCAGCTGCAGATCGATGCCGGACATCCGCGTCCGGCCGGCCACGAGTGGGAGCACATCCTGGGGATCGGCGGCCCGAACACGCTCGCGCATTTCGACATGTTCGATCCGGGCCCGACGATCTCAGATCCCGATCTTGGGGCAACCGGTGTTGCGGCCACGCGGATTACCTTCGCCGAATCGCCGGATAATCCATTCGCCGGCCTCGACAGTTCGACCTCGCCCGCCTCGCTCGTGGTCGGCGCGCAGCAGCGGCGGCGCGTGCGCGTCGAGAGCGTGCCCGCGGTGAGCGATGTGGCGTTCGCCTCGGCCGATCCGGCCATCGCCAGTGTCGCGAGAATCGATGGTGGCATCGTCGTCGGCGGCAACAAGCCGGGCATCACGATCGTCCGGGCAACGTCGGGCGGCAAAATGCTGGCCGCGCTCAACGTTGCGGTGAAGGCGCCGCGCGAGGAGAGGGTCAATTTCTTCTTTGTATCGGGGGCCGCGGCGCCGTTTGCCTCGGCACGCACCCACGATCAGGCGAATTTCCTGACGCTGCGGCTCAACCGTGTGTGGCGGCGCCAGGCCAATGTCCATTTCACGCTGGGCGAGGTGCGCGACATCGCGGCACCGCGGTCGCGTGGGCC
>JBEHXS010000199.1:0-4742 GCA_048498575.1 Pseudomonadota bacterium | reverse complement strand
GCGCGATCGCCGCCCGGCGACCTCAAGCTCTACGTCACCGAGGATCCCAACGCCGACGCGACATAGATCGCCGTGACTGACGTGTCCTCGGAGGCAGACCCGATCGATTGGCTCGGTGCGGACTGAGGGCTGGCAAAGCATTCTCGCCGCCGAAACCGCCCCAAAAAGGAAAATGCCGTTTCTCGCCCGGCATTGCTCGCCATGCTACGACCGGCCGCCATGCGCATTCTCGCGGTAGAAAATTTCGTCGGAACGCCCCTCGGCCTGGTCGGCAATGCGCTGGCCGATGCCGGCGCCGCCGTCGATCTCCGCAAGCCGTACGCCGGCGAACCGCTCCCCGAAACGCCCGCTGGCTACGACGGCATTGTCGTGCTGGGCGGCGAGCAGAGCGCACTCGACGACGCCGACTATCCGTACCTGCCACGCCTGGCCGCTCTCACGCACGCTTTCACCGACGCCGACAAGGCCGTGCTCGGCATCTGCCTGGGATCGCAGCTTGTTGCCCGCGGTGCCGGCGCCACGAATATCCTCGGACGGCCGGTCGAGTTCGGCTGGCATGAGGTGAAGCCGACCGCAGCCGGCCGCCGCGATCCGCTGATCGGCGTGCTGGGCGAGGGCGCCCCGCTGTTCCATTGGCACCTCGATACCTTCACGCTGCCGCCCGCCGCGACCCATCTCGCCGCCAGTGCGCTGACGCCGATCCAGGCGTTCCGCATCGGCCGCGCCACCTACGGCATCCAGTTCCATTTCGAGGCGGATCGCGCGCTGGTCGAGAAGTGGAGCACCGATTTTGCCCCGGTCATCGCCACCTACGCGCCCGATTGGGAGGCCGAACGGCCCAGCGCGGCTGCCGTTCTCGGCCCGCGCGCCGACGCCGCCGGCGCCGCCATCGCCCGCGCCTGGATTAGCGTCGCGGCCGCCCGCTAGGCTAGACTGACTTAACCGAAACCCCATGGAGCATCCGATGAAACGTTCCGCCGTCATTCTCGCCGCGGCGCTGGCCATTGCCGGCCTCAGCGCCGCCCATGCCGACAGCCTGCCGGACCTCAAGGGCCGCACGATCGTGGCTGTCACCGCCGACGATTATCAGCCGCTACAGTTCGTCGATCCGCAGACCAACCAGGGCATCGGCTGGGAGTACGATGCCGTGAACGAAATCGCCAAGCGGCTGGACGCCAAGGTCGATTGGAAACACGGGTCCTGGGACACGATGATCGAGGACATCCGCCAGGGCACCTATGACGTCGGCATGGACGGAATTTCGATCACGGATGACCGCAAGCAGCAGGTCGATTTCTCCGATCCCTACATGAAGTCGCAGCAGTTCCTGCTCGTTCGCGCCGACGAGAACCGCTTCACCGACGCCAAGTCGCTGGGTGCGGGCGATTTCCTGATCGGCGCCCAGACCGGCACCACTAATTTTTACACCGCGCTCGACGTCACCAACACGGACGACAAAAACCCGAGCCCGAAGATCAAGCTGTTCGATAATTTCGGCGCCACCGTGCAGGCGCTGAAAGCTGGCGATGTCGATGCCGTCTTCATGGATAACGCCTCGGCCGCCGGCTACATGGGCGCCTCGCCGAATTCCTTCAAGATCGTCGGCGATCCGATCGGCGACGACGAATTCGGCTTCATCTTCAAGAAGGGCTCGGACCTCGTCGCGCCGTTTAACGCCGCCATTGCTTCGATGAAGGCGGACGGCACGCTCGACGCGCTGAGCAAGAAGTGGTTCTTCGAGTACGGCAACAAGAGCTAACTCCAAGCCCGCGGTCGCCATGGCCGCGCGCCCAAATCCCCGCCGCCGCGAGTTTCCCTTCTGGCTGCTTGCGGCGGCGCTGATCGCCGTTTTCGTCCTCTGGCTCATCGCCACCAACGGCAACTACCGCATCATCTTCGGCGCCCTCAGCCGCGGCATCGTCACCACGCTGTGGGTGTCGATCCTCGCCTTCTTCTTCGCCTGCGTACTCGGGTTGATCGTGGCGGTTGGCCGCCGCTCGCGCTTCCGCCTCGTCCGCGAAGTCGCCACCTTCTACGTCGAGATCGTGCGCGGCGTGCCGGCGCTGGTGCTTCTGTTCTATGTCGCCTTCGTCGGTGCGCCGGCCATCGTCACCGCCTGGAACTGGCTGTTTTCGGCCCTGATTTCGTCAGGCCTCTTCCCGGCCATGACTATCCGCGGCTTCGACATGACGTGGCGCGCCATCTTCGCGCTCACCATCAGCTACTCCGCCTTCCTGTCGGAAATCTTCCGTGCCGGCATCGAGTCGGTGCCGGCGCCGCAGGTCGAGGGCGCCGCCGCGCTCGGCCTGTCGCGCTACGCCACCATGCGCTTCGTCGTGCTGCCGCAGGCCATCCGCACCGTACTGCCGCCGCTCGGCAACGACTTCGTCGCCATGATCAAGGATTCCGCGCTGGTCTCCTCGTTGGGCGTCCAGGACATCACCCAGCTCGGCAAGATCTACTCGGCCTCGACGTTCCTGTTTTTCGAGACCTACAACGTCGTCGCCTTCCTCTACCTCGTCATGACCATCAGCCTGTCGCTGCTCGTGCGCGCGCTTGAGCGCCACCTGAAGCAGCACGGCTGGACGGGCACCTGAGCGCCGCGCTCACCCGACGACGATGATGTGCAAATTGCGCGGCCCGTGCGCGCCAAGCTGGAGCTTCTGCTCGATGTCGGCGGAGCGCGACGGCCCCGTCACCATGTTGACCGTCCGCGGCAGCACGCCCTTGCCGTAGCGCCGCCGCAGCATCGCCCAGATCGCCTCGTAGTCCCCGGTGACCGTGGATGCATCGAGCACCACGATGCTCGTCTCCGGCAGAAAATTCAGCGTCGTCGGGTTGTCCTGCCCGGAAACCAGAACCAGCGTCCCGCTCTCCGCCACCGCGCCCGTGGCATGGCTGAGCCCGACGGCGTCGTGCCCGTCCGAGGGGCCGTGGCGCACGTCGATCTGCGTCTTCGCCCATGGCATGGCGTTGAGCACGGCGTCCTCGCCCATGCGGATTTCGGCCGGGAGATTGTGCCCGCGAAGATACGCCGCCACCGCCGCCGGCACCGCCGCCGCATCGGCAACCCGATCGGTCGTTGCCGCAAAGCGCTCCGCCATCTTCGTGAACAGCGCCACCCGGCCCGCCTCGTCGAGTTGCCCGCGCGCCGGGATCACGCCCTTGGGCGCCCGGTTCAGCCGCGCCTCGACCGCCGCGTTTCGGATCGGGTCCTCGGCGGTGACACCGAGCGAGCGGCGGATCTTGCCGAGGATCACGGCCCGCGCGTTGGAAACGTCGCGTCCGCTCACGGCTTCGCCTCCGCCGCGGCGCGCTCTTTGTCGCGCCACATCTCCTGGAAGGTCTGGCCGGCAGGCGCCGGGAAGTCGCGATACTTGGTCCAGCCGCCGGCGAGCGGCAGCGAGCGGAAGCGCCCCTTGCGCTGGCCGAGGTTGCCGAGCACGCGCATCGCGATCCCCGTTACCCATTGGTAGAGCGAGGGCCGCCGCGCGAAGTACGCCCAGACGCCGAGGCCCCAGCGATAGGTCGCCGGCTGCAGGTGGCGTTCGTATTCGCGCTCGCGCCAGTGGCGCATCATGCCGGGCAGGGGAATCCGCATCGGGCACACCGCCTCGCACCGCCCGCAGAAGGTCGAGGCGTTGGGCAGGTTGCCCGCCTTGTCGATGCCGATCAGCTGCGGCGTCAGTACGGCGCCCATCGGCCCGGGATACACCCAGCCGTAGGCGTGTCCGCCGATCTCCTGATAGACCGGGCAGTGGTTCAGGCACGCCGCGCAGCGAATGCAGCGCAGCATGTCTTGGAACTGCGAGCCCAGCATTTCCGAGCGGCCATTGTCGAGAATGACGACGTGGTATTCCTCCGGCCCGTCGGGATCGTCTTGGCGCCGCGGCCCGGTCGAGAACGTCGTGTAGGTCGACATGTCCTGCCCGGTAGCCGAACGCGCCAGCACGCGCAGGATCTGGCTCACGTCCTCCAGCGTCGGCACGACCTTCTCGATCGACGCCAGCACGATGTGCACCTTCGGCAGGATCTGCGTCAGGTCGCCGTTGCCCTCGTTGGTGACGATGATCGAGGTGCCGGTCTCGGCGACCAAAAAATTCGCGCCGGTAATTCCGACGTCGGCCTCCAGGAAGCGCTGCCGCAGGATGCCCCGCGCCTCGGCCAACAGCTCGCGCGGGTCGTCGAGGTCGCGGTCCGCTGGTAGGTGCGTGTGGGCGCGGCGGAAGTCGTCCTCGACCTGCTTCTGTGTCAGGTGGACGGCCGGCGCGATGATGTGGCTGGGCGGCTCGTGGCGAAGCTGGATGATGTACTCGCCGAGGTCGGTTTCGATCGGCTCGACGCCGCCGGCTTCGAGATGCTCGTTGAGGGAAATCTCCTCGCCGACCATCGTCTTGCCCTTGGTGACGGTGCGGGCGCCCGCATTGCGGCAGATCGCGAGGATGAGGTCGCGTGCGTCGGCGCCGGTCTCGGCGTAATGCACGACGCCGCCGCTCTCCACCACCTTCTCCTCGTAGGCTTCGAGGTAGAGGTCAAGGTTCGCCAGCGTGTGGTTCTTGATGTCGCGCGAGGAATCGCGGAGCGCCTCGAACTCGGGCAGTGCCGCCGCGGCGGCCGCGCGCCGCTCGATGAAGTTGGAGCGCACGTGGCTGAGCGCCTGCTGCAGGTTCGGGTCGTGCAGCGCGACCTTGGCGTTCGCCTTGAACTGCGGGGAGGTGATCTCCATCAGCGCTTGCCTTCGC
>JBEHXS010000198.1:0-4746 GCA_048498575.1 Pseudomonadota bacterium | reverse complement strand
CTCGGCGGTTCGGATCCGGAGAAGCTTGCCACGGCGGCGGCGATCGGCGCGGAGTGGGGCTACGACGAGATCAACCTCAACGTCGGCTGCCCGTCGGACCGGGTGCAATCCGGGACGTTCGGCGCCTGCCTGATGAAGACGCCGGCGCTGGTCGCCGAATGCGTCGCGGCGATGAAGGCGGCGGTATCCGTGCCGGTGACGGTCAAGTGCCGGCTGGGCGTCGACGAGCAGGACCCCGAGATCGCGCTGGACGCGCTCGCCGATGCGGTGGTGGCCGCCGGTGTGGACGGGATATGGGTGCACGCCCGCAAGGCCTGGCTGCATGGGCTCAGCCCGAAGCAGAACCGCGACGTGCCGCCGCTCGATTACGCGCGCGTTTACCGGCTGAAGCAGCGGCTGCCCGACGTGTTCATCGGCATCAACGGCGGCATCGCCGCCCTGGACGCGGCGGTTGCGCATCTCGCGTCGGTGGACGGCGTGATGCTGGGCCGCACCGCGTACCACGAGCCGGCGGTGCTGGCGGACATCGACGCCGCGCTTTACGGGACGGCGCCGCGCGAGGCAGCCGAAATCGTCGAGGGCATGCTGGACTACATCGACGGGATGCTGGCCGGCGGCGAGCGGCTGTCGCACATCACCCGTCATATGCTGGGCCTGTTCCATGGCGCGCCCGGCGCGCGGACCTGGCGGCGCATCCTGACGGTGGACGCGATCAAGCCGGGAGCGGGGATCGAGGTCGTGCGGGATGCACTCTCCGCCGTCGTCGATCGCGGCACGACCGCCCGCGCCGAGGACATGGCGGCGGCCTAGGGCGTCAGCACGAGCCGGTCGCCCGAGATGGCGTAGCTGCCGAGGGTATCGAGGAAACTCATCCCGAGCAGGCTCTGGTCGAGCGACTGCGCCGGTGCCACGAGTGCCTGCACGTCCGTGCGTTCGATCGACCCGATCGCCACCTTGTCGATCGTGATCGGTGCGGCGCGGATGAGACCGTTCGCGGTCTGGACGGGAACCGTGAACTGGAGGTCCTGCGTGTCGACGCCGATCGCGGACGCATCCGCGCTGGTGAGCGTGACGAAACTCGCCCCGGTGTCGACCATCATCGTCATCCGTTGCGTATCGACATCGGCGCGGACGGCGAAGTGGCCGTTGAGGCCGCGATTGATCACCACGGAGGAGTCGGGCGCATTGGCAAAGCGGCCGGGGATCGGCATGCCGGGCGCCAGCGCGCCGAGGAGACGCCCCCCGACGACCGCGAGATCGTAGCGGTAGGCATAGGCGCCGACGAGAACGAGCAGGATGCCGAGCCAGGCCGCGGCGGTCTTCACGGCATAGCCGAAACCGAGCCCGCGGCCGAACAGCGCCGAGCCGACAAAGAGCAGGAGCGCGACCAGATAGCCGGCGCGGCCGACATCGTAATTGTCGAGACCGAGCGTGGTGCCGGCGGAGTTGCCGGCGGCCAGCGCCACGGCGACCGCGAGCACGATCACGACGAGCACGATGAACGGAAAGGCCGAACGCGGCGGCCGCGGATCGCTCATGGGGTCGGTGGCCGCTTCAGCCGGTCCGGCAGGGCGGCCATGATGGCGCGCCGCTCCTCATCGGAGTAGCGCATCCAGTTGCCGATCTCGGCAAGCGTCCGGCCGCAGCCGACACAGATGCCGCGCGCCGGATCGAGCGTGCAGAGCCGCACGCACGGGCTCCGCATCGCGGGGCGCTCAGAGGGCAGCGGCGCCGACAAGGAACGCAACCACCGCAATTTGCTGGCAGGCACCGATGGTATCGCCGGTGCGCCCGCCGAGCGTGTGCGCCGTGACGCGAATGGCGGCGTAGGTGGCGGCGGCGGCAAGCGCCGCGGCCAGCACCGTCGCCCACAAGCCGACGGCCGGGAGCGAGAAGACGATGGCGATGACCGCTGCGACCGCGAGCGCCACCAGCATGGCGTTCTGGTCGGGCGCGCCGGCATCGTTGGACAGGCCGCCGAGGCGCGCGGCCGGCAGATCGTGCCAGAGCCGCACCATGGCGGCGCGCGATACGGCTTCCGCTGCGATCAGCACCAGGGTCGTCCGGATGGGGCCGGCAACCGCTGCGATGACGCTGATGGCGGCGACGCGGGCGACGACGGACAGCAGCAGCGCCAGCGCGCCATAGGTGCCGATCCGGCTGTCGTCCATGATCTCGAGCTTCTTCTCGGTGGTGGTGCCGCCGAGGCTGTCGGCGAAATCCGCCAAGCCGTCTTCGTGAAGGCCGCCGGTGATGAGCGCCGTCGTCCCGACGACCAGCACTGCCCCGACCAGCGGCGGAATCCCCAGCGCCTCCGCCACGATGAGCACGATGCCGGCCGCGAGCCCGATAAGCCCGCCGATGACCGGGAAGACCCGTGCCGCCTGGCGGAAATCCGGGGCGACGGATGGGTCGACGCCCAGCCAGCGCGCCGGGAGGCGGGTCAGGAAGGCCGCCGCGCCGCGCAGCTCCTCAATGGCAACGCCGATTTCGTTCGGCACCGGCTGGCGGTCGCTCATTCTTGGCGCTTCCTGCTTTTTAGCCGCGGCGAAGCGGCTTGCGGGCGATTGGCGCAAGGTTATAGAACCTCGCCCCTGACCGGCAAATGTTGCCGATTCAAGATGAATTGCGGGGTCCGCCGTGGTCGCTGCCTCCTCCGGTCTCCCGTTCGACGATTTCCGCGCGCTTCTGAAGCAAATGCCGCCCGCCGACGAGGCCGCGGTGGCAAAAGTACGGGCCCGCGACGCGCATCTGACCAAACCGGCAGGTTCGCTCGGCCGCCTCGAATCGCTGGTCGAGTGGCTGGCGGCCTGGCAAGGCAAGGCGCCGCCGGCGGTGAATCGCCCGCTGGTCGCGATTTTTGCCGGGAATCATGGCGTCACCGCACAGGGCGTCTCGGCATTTCCCGCAGCCGTCACGCAGCAGATGGTGGAAAATTTCGCGGCCGGTGGCGCCGCGATCAACCAGATCTGCCTGACCTACGACCTGTCGCTCAAGGTCTACGACCTCGCGCTCGACGTGCCGACCGGGGACATCACGCAGACCGCGGCGCTGGACGAGCGCGACTGCGCCGCCACCATGGCCTTTGGCATGGAGGCGATTTCCGGCACCGACCTGCTCTGCATCGGCGAGATGGGCATCGGCAACACGACGGTCGCGGCGGCGATCTTTGCCGCGCTGTTCGGCGGCACCGGCAAGGACTGGGTCGGACCGGGCACCGGCCTCGACGCGCCGGGCATGGCGCGGAAGGCCGATGCGGTGGACCGGGCGCTCGCGCTCCACGCCCGCCACCTCGGCGATCCGCTCGAGGTGCTGCGCCGCGTTGGCGGGCGCGAGCTCGCGGCGATGACCGGCGCGATCCTGGCGGCGCGCATGAATCGCGTGCCGGTGATCGTCGATGGCTATGTCGCCACGGCCTCGGCGGCGGTGCTCTACGCAGCCGATCCGGCGGCGGTGGATCACTGCCTGTTCGGCCACGTCTCGGCCGAGCCGGCGCACCGCAAGGCGCTGGCCCACATGGGCAAGGCGCCGCTGCTCGACTTCGGCATGCGGCTTGGCGAAGGCACCGGCGCGGCACTCGCGGCGGGCATCGTCAAGGCAGCGGCGGCGCTACATTCGGGCATGGCGACGTTCGAGCAAGCCGGCGTCGCGACGAAGGGCGCCTAGCCGGCGCGCAGCCACCCACCGCCGCGCCTCGGCGGCGGCTCGCGGTCGATCGGCGGCAGCGGCTCCATCACGCGCGCCTGCGGGAAGGTCGCGATCACCTCGGTGCCCTCGCGCAGCCTCGAACGAAGCTCGAAGGCGCCATCGTGCATCTGCATGAGGGCCTGCACGATCGGCAGGCCGAGGCCGGCGCCGCGCTCCGCACTCTTGATCGTGATCGATCCCTGGCCGAAGGCCGAGAGCACGATCGGTATCTCTTCCTCGGGGATGCCGGGGCCGTTGTCGCGGATGGCCAAAAACTGGCCGCCGCCTTCCGCCCAGCCGACGCGGATCGCGATTTCGCCGCCGGACGGCGTGAACTTGATGGCGTTGGAAAGCAGGTTGAGGGCGACCTGGCGCACGGCGCGCTCGTCGGCCCAAAGGCGCGGCAGGTTGCGCGCGTAATTCTCGCTGATCGCGATGTTCTTCGCCTTGGCGCGAAGCTGCAGCAGATGCTGGCATTCCTCGACGATGTAGACGAGGTTCACCGGCTCCTCGTGGAGCTCGTAGCGGCCGGCCTCGATCCGCGACAGGTCGAGGATTTCGTTGATCAGATTGAGCAGGTGCTGGCCGCTGGTGTGGATGTCGCCGACGTAGTCCTTGTACTGGGCGTTGCCGACCGGCCCGAGCACCTCGTTCATGATGATCTCGGAGAAGCCGAGGATGGCGTTGAGCGGCGTGCGCAGCTCATGGCTCATGGTGGCGAGGAAGCGCGACTTGGCGAGGTTGGATTCCTCGGCGCGGCGGCGCGATTCGTCGGAGATGGATTTCTCCGTGCCGAGCTCGGCGATGAGCAGGTCCTTCTCGGCGCGGAACTCGAACATCGCGAGCGTCGCGTTGTTGAGGCGGGAGGCGAGCACCAGGAAGAACAGCTGCGCCGCCGCGGCCATCGCGGCCAGGATGGCGAACACGATGCTGCCATACGACAGATAGAGCAGGGCAACCGTGGCGGTGATCGGCACCGTGCCGGCGGCGGCCGCGGGAATGACGGTCGAGGCGAGCGACGTCACGACCGACAGCACGATCAGCATCGTCGCGAACTGA
>JBEHXS010000197.1:0-4777 GCA_048498575.1 Pseudomonadota bacterium | reverse complement strand
ACGGTGCGCGCCGCGGCGACCAGCGACTGGCCGATGACCTGGCCGCCGAAAACCCGCTGCCAGCCGACCTGGGGCGAGCGCCCTCGGTACAGATTCTCCTCGAGCTGCTCGAGATCGAGGGTGGCGAGAAGGGTTTCGATGGGATCGATCATGGCGCCGGCGTCCTAGCACGGCCGGTTTAATGTGGCGTCACCTGCGGTGCGATGCCTGCCATGCCAGCCGCGATCAATGAGGGCGCGCGGCATTTCTGGTAGGGTATTGCCATGGATACGGATGTTCTGATCGCGGGCGGCGGCCAGGTCGGCCTGGCGCTGGCGCTGGCCTTGCGGCGCTTTGCGCCGACGCTCGGTGTGACGCTGGTCGACGCCACACCGCCCGATGCGGCGACGCGCGAGGGCCGTGCCTCCACCATCGTCGCGGGTGGCCAGAAGATGCTGGCCGAACTCGGCGTCTGGGATGCAATCGTCGCGCGCGCTCAGCCCGTGAACGACATGATCGTCACCGACAGCCGGTCACACGACGTCGTCCGTCCGGTGTTCCTGACCTTTGCGACCGGCGCGTCCGAGGATGGTCCGTCGGCGCACGTGGTGGCCGACGGCGTGGTCGTTGCGGCGCTCCGGCAGGCGGCCGCCGGGGCTGGCGTAGCGACGATCGCGCCCGACGTGGTTGCGGATTTCGCGGTCAGCGAGACGGCGGTATCGGTGACGCTGGCGCACGGTGGGAGCCTCCGCGCCCGCCTGCTCGTAGCGGCGGACGGCGTGCGCTCCAAACTCCGCGGCCTCGCCGGCATCGCAACGATCGGACGGAGCTACGGGCAGACCGGTATCGTGGCGACCGTGGAACACGAGCGGCCGCACGGCGGGCGCGCCGAGGAGCACTTCCTCCCCTCCGGTCCCTTCGCGATGCTGCCCATGGTCGACGACGACAATGGCCATCACCGGTCGTCGCTGGTCTGGACCGAGCCTGACGATGTGGCGGAACGCCTCGTCTCCGGCGATTCCTTGGTGTTCGCGGTCGAACTCGAGCGACGGTTTGGGCGCCGGCTCGGGGCAATCAAGGTAGCGGGCAAGCCGCTGGCGTTCCCGCTCAGCGTCTCGCTCGCCCGCGAGTTCGTGCAGCCCCGTTTTGCCTTGGCCGGGGATGCGGCGCACACCATCCACCCGATCGCCGGGCAGGGGCTGAACCTCGGTTACCGCGATGTCGCGGCGCTCGCGGAAACCATCGTCGAGGCACATCGGCTTGGCCTCGACGTCGGCACCCTCGGCGTCCTCACGCGCTATCAGCGCTGGCGTCGTTACGACACCGGTGAGATGGCAATGATGACCGACGTCCTCAACACGCTGTTCGCCAACGACAATGCCGCGATTAGGCTTGCCCGCGACATCGGGCTTGGGCTCGTCGACCGGCTGCCGGCGCTGAAGGGCGTCTTCATCGGCGAGGCCTCCGGCGATCGCGATGGCGCGCCGCGGCTCCTCCGCGGCGAGGCCCTCTAGCCCTTCGCCCGGCTGCCTTTCGCCGGCGCTTTCAATCTTGCGATTTCCGTCAGCATGAGGTCGCGCGTGCGGCCGAAATAATCGACGAGCAGCGCGATCTCCTTGTTCGAATAGCGGTCGGCGAGCGCATCGACGGCCCGGCCGAGCGGGCCGTAGTGTGCATCGGCCTGGCGTAGAGCCGCCGGCGTGGCGCGGACATAAACCTTGCGGCGGTCCGCAGCGTCGCGGACCCGGCGGGCGAACCCGGCCTTCTCCAAGCGGTCGATGACGCCGGTGACGGCGCCCGTGGTCAGCCCGGTGGCCGCGGCAAGCGTTCCGGCGGTGACGTCGTTCCGTCCGGTAATCACGCCGAGGCACTCGAGCGCCGTCTGATCGAGGGCCATCCGCTGCGCGACGGCTTCGCCAAACACCACTCCGAGACCGCTTGCTTCGCGCGCCGCGCGATTCAGCTCGGCGATAAGCCGCGACCGGTCCGCGCCACGGGGGGGTTGCTTTCGTTCGGGCATTATCTTATTCACTAAGATATCTGGTGACAGAGACGATCATACAGCAAACCCACGGAGATGGAAGATGAGTGCGCAATCAGCCCCGGTGCGGAGTGAGGATCAGGAATGGCGCTACGCCAGCGCGGCCATGTCCTGGTATGGCTGGGGATCGCCGATCGGGGCGGGAATCTTCCTGGTGTGCGTGGCCGCGACCATCGCCCTGCTGCGTTACGCCTTCTTGGGCTAGGCGCCGTCGTGTCAGCCAAAAAGGCGCTCGTCATCGGCTGCGGGATCGCCGGGCCGGTAGCCGCGCTACCGCATCGACTGGGACGACGATGCAAGCGTCAGTCGAGCGGGCGCGCCTCGTCGGGCAGCATGATCGGGATGCCGTCGCGGATGGGATAGGCGAGCTTGGCGGCGCGGCTGATCAGCTCCTGCCGCTCGCGATCGTATTCCAGAGTCGTCTTGGTAAGGGGGCAGACCAGCATTTCGAGCAGCCTGGGATCGACCGTACCGGCAGCCCGCGCGGCCTCGCTCATTGCAGAGTCTTGCCGCCCGGCGCGGTTGGCGCCATTGCCATCTCGGCGATCGCGACCAGGGTCTCGGCCCTCGCCTGGAGGTCAGGCGCCTCGAGCAGCGCCTGCTTCTCGGTAGCGCTGAACGGGCCCATCATGGCCAACGCGTTTACCAGGGTCTCGTCCGAGGCGCGTCCTACGCTCTCCCAGTCAGCCTCGAAATCCTGCGCGGTGAGATAGTTGCGGAAGGCGCGCAGGACGGCAGCCCGGTTGATCGGCTTCTCACAGACGTGAAAGTCGGCCGCGAAGGGTTCGGCCGTCACATGGCACCGGCGATACGGCGCATCGAGCGGCAACTCATCGACGATGCGAAACCGGGCGATGCCGGTGAGTGTAATCATGTAGCGGCCGTCACCGGTTTCGGCGAAGGACACGATGCGGCCGGCACAGCCGATCTTGCGGAGCGACGGTCCGCAGGCGCACGGCGGCGAGCCCTCGTCGATCTGCACCATGCCGACAATGCGGTTCGAAGCAACCGCGGCATCGATCATTGCCAGGTAGCGCGGCTCGAAGATGTTGAGCGGCATGTCGGCGCGCGGCAGCAACAGCGCCTCCGGCAACGGAAACACCGGAATGACCGAAGGCACGTCTTTGGCGCAGCCGTAAAGGCAGTTGCCCGCTTTCATTCTTCCTCTCGTCGGGTCGCCCCGCGTAACCGCACGTACTACGAGAACAGCATCGACGATAGACGCCGGCGCGCCGACAGGGTCGCTTCGTCCATCGGGCCCCACGCCTCGAAGAACTGGACCAGCTGCTTGCGGGCCTTCTCCTCGCCCCAACTACGATTCTTGCGAACAATTTCAAGGAGGTGGTCGGCAGCCGCCTGACGATCGCCGCGCCCGTTTTCGATCATCGCGAGGTCGAAGTGAGCATCGAAATCAGCGGGATTGGCAGCGATGCGCTCGGCCAGTTTGGCAGGATCGCCAAGCGAAGCCGTGAGCTTTGCCGTCTCGGCGGCGACGTCGATCTTGGCGCGCACGGCCACGATCGCCGGATCGTTCGCGGCTGCGGCCGGGGCCGCATCGAGGGTCTGGAGTGCCGCATCGAACTCCCCGGCGGCAAGACGGCATGACGCGAGGCCGACGATCGCGGGAAGCGAAGTGGGATCGGCGGCGAGCGCGGCCGCGAAGTGTTCGGTCGCGCCGGCGACATCGTTTTCGGCGAGGAGGCGGTTGCCCTCTTCCACGATCAGATCAACGTCGCTCGGGCCGGTCGGGCCGGCGACGCGGTCGATGAACGCTTTCACCTGGCTTTCGGGCAGGGCTCCGACAAAGCCATCCACGGGCTGGCCATTGTGGAACGCGATCACCGCGGGGATGGACTGGATCCCGAGCTGGCCGGCGACCGCGGGATGGTCGTCGATGTTCATCTTCACCAGCCGCACGGCGCCATTGGCTGCCTGCACGGCCTTCTCGATGATCGGCGACAGCGTACGGCAGGGGCCGCACCACGGCGCCCAGAAATCGACCAGAACCGGCTGGCGGCGGGATTCCTCCAGCACGTCCTTGGCGAAGGCCTGGGTCGTGGTGTCCTTGATCAGGGCGGCGCCCTTGGCCTGCGGAGACGCGGCCGGCGCGGACATGGTCATGCTCATGGTTTCTGCTTTCCCTTGTGGCGCAGAGCGCCCGAAAAATGGCCCTTGCGGGCTTCGTTGCCTGAAATATGGAGCGGCGGGGCAGTTTTCACAATTCCGCCTGCCCCAAGAACGCGGTGTTGCCTTCCGGGCGGGGCGGGCGATATAAGCGCGGCGTCGGTTACGGGGAGGTTTCCCGTTCGGCATGCGAGCGGGTGTAGCTCAGGGGTAGAGCACAACCTTGCCAAGGTTGGGGTCGAGGGTTCGAATCCCTTCGCCCGCTCCAAATTTCCTCTATGAAATCAAAGTGTTGTGGCGTTCGGCCAAGTTGCGGCGTGGAGTGCTGCGAGGCTTCGGTCACCACCGCTGGCGCAATTCGGCTTCCGCCGCCTTGAGCACCGCCTGCCGGCGGGTGAGATAGCGCGCCAGCCCCACCAGCGCGACGATCCCCAGCGCCACGACGACGATGTCGACGAGATCGGACGGAAACCCGTGCGGCGCCGCCGGCAGCAGGATCTGGTCGATCGTGCTGAGGATGGTTCCGGCGGCGAAGACGCTGAGGCTCTGGCGCCCGAGCTCGACGACGGCGCCGCTGCCCGGCAGCCGCAGCAGGAAATCGGCGAGCCGCACCTGGCTGACGACGTAGGCGAG
>JBEHXS010000196.1:0-4851 GCA_048498575.1 Pseudomonadota bacterium | reverse complement strand
TCAGCACGGCCGCCGGCACGCTGGCGCCGGCCGCCTCGCGGATGGTGGCAAGCGCCGCCGCTGCGCCCTGCGACACGCGGGCATCGATGAACACGCCGTCATGCCGTTCGCCCGCCGCGGCCGCAGCGCCGACCAGCGCCGCGGCTTCGTTGACGCTTGCGGCAAGGCGCGCGTCGGCGCCGGCTTCGGCGAGGTGCGCGGCGAGCGCCGGCGGTTCGGCGCCTTCCGGCGCGACGATGATGTAGCTCCGGCCGCCAAGATCGGGCAGCGGCACCGCGGCGGCCTTCGGCGTCAGCGCCAGCGTGAACGAGAAGACCGAGCCGCCGCCCCGGCGCGGCGCTACCGTCACGTCGCCGCCCATGCGGCGCACGATGCGGCGCGAGATCGCGAGCCCGAGGCCGGCGCCGCCGTGGCGGCGGGTGAGCGCCGTATCCATCTGCTCGAATTCGTCGAACAGGCGCTCGGTCTCGGCCGGCGGAATGCCGGGGCCGCTGTCGGCGACGCTGAAGGTGATGGCGCCGTCGCCGGCGACGTGTGCGGCAACCGTGACGCCGCCCGTCTCGGTGAACTTGACGCCGTTCCCGGCGAGATTGAGCAGCACCTGCCGCAACCGCGCCGGATCGACGGTGACCAGCGCCGGCACGTCGGCGGAAACCTCGGCGGCGATGTCGATGCCTTTGGCGTGGGCGCGTGCCGCCAGCAGCTCGACGATTTCCTGGACCAGCGCCTCGATGTCGGTCGGCTCGGGCTTCAAGTCGAGGCGGCCGGCTTCGATCTTGGAAAAATCGAGCATGTCGTCGACCAGCGCGAGCAGCGCCTCGCCGGAGGAATGGACGGCGCGGGCGTAGGTCTCCTGGTCGGCGGTGAGGTCGGTTTCGCGGAGCAGCGCGGTCAGCCCGAGGATGCCGTTCAGCGGCGTGCGGAACTCATGGCTGACGGTGGCAAGCACGCGCGACTTGGCGAGGCTCGCGGCTTCAGCACGGGCGCGTGCGTCGGTCAGCGCCTGCTCGGTGTCCTTGCGCGCCGTGATGTCGCGCGCCACCGAATAGACCTCGTCGCGCATGCGCACATCGACCCATGTGTACCAGCGCCAGCCGCCGGCCGTGACCAGCCGCACGTCGCGCGGCGCGCTCGCCGCGTCCTCGGCGCCGCGCGGCAGCGGCGGCAGGATGGGCAGCGCCGCGCCGATGAGGCTCGCCGGCGTGCGACCGAAGGCGGTGGAGAACGCCGTATTGGCAAAGGTGATGCGGCCCTCGCCGTCGCGCCGCACGATGAGATCGCCGGCGGCATCGACGAGATTGCGGTAGCGCTCCTCGCTTTCGCGGAGTTCCCAGGCGGTATCGGATAGCCGCTCGACCTCGGCGGCGAGACGCGCCGTCTCGGCGCGATGCGCCCGCTCGCTGGCGCGGAGCGCGCCCCACATCCCGGCGCCGACGGCGGCGAGCGCCACGAGCGCGACGACCGGCCCGGCGACAGGATCGACCAGGGCCACGGCGAACGCGACGAGGACGGCGAGCCCGGCGGCGGTCGCGATCAGCCCCGCCATGACGCGACGGCGCTGGCGCGATGGCGCCGGCGACGTGCCGGGCGCAGCCGGGTCCGGTCCCTCGCGATGGCGCGGCTCGGCACGGACGGCGGAGGGAGACGGCATGTGCGCGGACGCCAATACTCAAGCGGCCCGCGCGGACACGATTGTCGGCGGGCGGCCCACAGTCTCAGAGCATGCTTGCCAAATGCTTGACGGCGGGCCTTAAGCGGCCGCCGCCAGGCGATCGCCGGCGACGCGGTAGGACAGCGCCTCGGCGAGATGGATGCGGCCGACGGCCTCGGCGCCGTCGAGATCGGCAAGCGTCCGCGCCACCTTGAGGACGCGATGGTAGCCGCGGGCCGAAAGCTTCATCGCCTCGGCGGCCGAACGGAGCAGGGCGGAAGCAGCGGCATCGGGCGCGGCGACGCGCTCGATCAGGTTTGCCGAACACTGGGCGTTGGTAGTGACGCCGGGGATGCCGAGCGCCGCGTAGCGCTCGCGCTGGACGGCACGCGCCGCGGCGACGCGGGCGGCGACCGCCGCCGAATTCTCCGCCGCCGCCGGAACGATGAGATCGGTCGCCGAGACCGCCGGCACGTCGATGCGGATGTCGATGCGGTCGAGCAGCGGACCGGAGATGCGCGCTTGGTAGTCGGCGGCGCAGCGCGGCCCGCGCCGGCAAACGTGGCCGGGCTCGCCCGCCATCCCGCACTTGCACGGGTTCATCGCCGCGACGAGCTGAAAACGGGAGGGATAGCTGATGCGATAGTTGGCGCGGGCGATCATGGTCTCGCCGCTCTCCAGCGGCTGGCGGAGCGAATCCAGCACCTGCGGCGAGAACTCCGGCAGCTCGTCGAGGAAGAGCACGCCGTGATGGGCGAGCGAGGCCTCACCCGGCCGGGCGCGCACGCCGCCACCGACCATCGCCGCCATCGAGGCCGAATGATGCGGCGCGCGGAACGGGCGCTGGCGCGTCAGGCGGCCATTCGAGATTGTCCCGGCGACGGACGCGATCATCGAAACTTCGAGAAGCTCGGCGGGCTCCAGCGGCGGCAGCAGCGAGGGCAGGCGGCTCGCCAGCATCGATTTCCCCGCACCCGGAGGCCCCGCCATCAGCAGGTGGTGCCCGCCGGCGGCGGCCACTTCGAGCGCGCGCTTGGCACTTTCCTGTCCGCGGATGTCGGCAAGGTCGCCGTACGTAGCATCGCCCTCGGCCACGCCGGGTTCCGGCCGCGACAGCACCTGCGTGCCGCGGAAATGATTGGCGATGGCGATCAGGCTTCGCGGCGCGAGGATCGCCATGCCGCCGCCAGCCCACGCAGCCTCCGGTCCGCAGGCGGCCGGCACGATGATGCCGCGCGACAGGGCGTTGGCAGCAATAGCGGCCGGCAGCACGCCGGCAACCGGCGCGATGGTGCCGTCCAGCGCGAGCTCGCCCAGGGAAACGAATCCGGCGAGCTGGTCGCCCGGACAGGCGCCCATCGCCGCCATCATGGCGAGCGCGATCGGCAGGTCGTAGTGGCTGCCCTCCTTGGGCAGGTCGGCGGGCGCGAGATTGACGATGATGCGCTTGGCGGGAAGCGCGAGGCCCGAGGCATGGAGGGCGCTCCGCACCCGCTCGCCGCTTTCGGCGACCGCCTTGTCGGGCAGGCCGACGATGATGAAGCGCGGCAGGCCCGGAACCATCTGGACCTGCACGTCGACGGGCACCGCCTCGATGCCCTGAAACGCAACCGTCGTGACGTGGGAAACCATCGCGCCCTGCCCCACTACCCACCGCCACAACCTTAGCCGACCGCACAACCCACCGCAAGAACATTCCATGAACAGAGCGCCTGCCCGCGATTCCTGGCGCTTGCGGCGTTAGCCAAACCACACGGAATGCTTGGGAATCCAGTTAACGTCGCGTTAAGACGGCAGCGCGGCATGAGAAGTGGGGATCGGTTGTGCTGAGAACCCTGACTGCCGCGGGCCTCGCCCTGACGGCGGCGATGACGGCCGCCAGTGCCGAGCCGGTATGGCGACACTATCCGCCGCCGGGTTCCTTTCCCGCCCCGCCGCCGCGGGTGCTGCCAAAGCCGCCGGAAGTCCTGCGCACCTACGACGGCGCCGCGGCCAGCGCCCCGCGCAGCCCGGGCCTCTCCGCCCTAACGCCATTGCCGACGGTCGGGTCGGCGGCGCTCTCCGCGCTCGCGCCCAATGCCGCGGGCGACACGCCGCCGCTCGAGCCGATCGAAGCCATGCCACCGGTTCCCGTTGCCGACACGGTTGCGGCGCCGCCTCTTCCGCCGGCCGCCAGCGCCGAGACCGCACCAGCGGACGCCATCGCCGCTCCTGCGCCCACCGCCGCGCCCGCACCCCAAGCCGCGCCCGCGGCACCACTGCCGTCCGCACCGGCCGCCACGATCACAATGGCTGTGCCCTCCGACACGGCCCAACCAGGAGCGACTGGTGCCGCGCCACCGCCTGCGGCCGTCGTGGCAGCCGCGGCCAAGGTCCCGGCAACCGCAGCTCCCGATCCGGTGCCGCCGGCAACCGCGCCGGCCAACCTGTGGTCGAAGATTCTCGTCGTGCTTGTCGTGCTCGTCGGCGCCGGCCTGTTCGCTGTCGGCTGGCGGCGGAACGCGCACGGCTGATCGGCGCTGCGGCCTAGCCCAGCAGCTTGAACGCCTGGCGCCAGTTGCCCGTGCCGGCGCAGCCGAGCACCCAGACGATGCACAGCGCCTCCAGCCAGCGCGCCGATTTGATGCCGCCGAAATCGACGACGCGCGGCCAGCCGAAATCGTTGAGGATGCCGGTCACGGTCTTCTTCGCCTCGGCGTCGTCGCCGGCGATGAACATGTCGGGCGGGCCGCCGGCAACGTTCGGGCGGAACATCAGGTCGTTGTTGACGATGTTGAACGCCTTCACGACCTTGGCCTCCGGCAACAGCCGCTGCAGCGTCTCGCCGCCCGAGTCGTTGCCCTTGATGGCGAGGTCAGGCGGAAAGCCGGCGGAATAATCGAGCGGGTTGGTGGCGTCGATCACCACCTTGCCGGCGAAGGCGTCGATGCCGGCGGCCTTCGCCACCTCCGGGTTGGCGACACCCAGCGTCGCGAACACCAGCACGTCGCCGAAGCGCGCCGCGTCGGCGAAGGTGCCCTGACTGGCGTGCGGGCCCTGCTCCGCCACCCAGGCCAGCGCCTTCTCATGATTGGCAGTGCGCGCGCCCATCTTCACGTCGTGGCCGAGCGCGATGAAGCCCTTGCCGAGGGAACTGCCGACGACGCCGGTACCGAGTATCCCGATCCTCATTTGCCCGCTCCCCGCCGCCCGTCTGGTTC
>JBEHXS010000195.1:0-4860 GCA_048498575.1 Pseudomonadota bacterium | reverse complement strand
CGCGCGCCGCTACCAGGGGAAGTATTTCGATCGGAGGCGCTGGCAGCAACGCTGCGCGCGATCGGGATGGGTGGATCGCAGGCCTTCTATTCCGGGAGAACCGGGCAGCGGCTTGCGGGCTTTCTCCGAGGGCGCGGGAGCTATCACGACACCAGCGATTTCGCCGATCATCGCGGAGCATATGTTGAGCCAGTGGTGGGCACTTACCACGGCGTCCAGGTCTGGGAGATTCCGCCGAACGGTGCTGGCGTGACTGCGCTTCTGTTGCTGTCGCTGCTGGAGGCCGTGGGGATTGGTCGCGAGGATCATCGTTCGGCGCGATACCACCACCTGCTGGCCTCAGCGACCGGCATCGCAATGGCTGCACGGGATACGTATGTCGGCGATCCTCATTGTGGGCCGATCGACATCTCGCCGTTTCTCGATAGGCCGCATGCGGCCAAGCTTGCGGCAAACATCGATGTGAACTTTCCAAGAGACCAATTGCAGTCTTCCGCCGCACGCGGCGACACGGCGTACGTTTCGGTCGTCGATAAGGAGCGCAACGCCGTCTCGCTCATCAGCTCACTGTTCGAGAACTTCGGATGCGGAATTGTCGATGCTGAAACGGGTGTGGTGTTCCATTGCCGCGGAGCGGGCTTTCGTCTCTCGCAAGGCCACCCCAACAGCATCGGACCGGGCAAACGACCGCTCCATACGATCTTGCCCGGAATGGTTTCCCGCGACGGACGCGTGGTGGTTTCGTTCGGCGTCACGGGCGGACCCTTCCAGCCTGTTGGACAGAGCCGCGTGATCAGCGCCATTCGTGATCGCGGTCTCGATATTCAGGCGGCCATCGACGAGCCGCGGAGCTTTCTGCGCGACGGAACGCTGCTGCTTGAGCCGGCGTTGGCCGACCTTGCCGACACGCTGACTGCGGCGGGTCACAATGTGGCTATCGCGGCCGACCCGATCGGAGGTGCACACGGCATCGAGATTAACTGGGCGAGCGGTGTGCTGACCGCAGGCTCTGACCCGCGCAAGGATGGCTGCGGCATTGCAACATAGGCCAGCCTTCACGCCATGACGTCTTCGCCGGCCGACCTCATCTTAGGGACTGGAACAGGCGCGATCCAGGCGGCCGAGCTTGCGCCGGTCCTTTCGGTCGATCGCATGACCGTCTCTTTGCTCGCGCGAACTGGTCCTGTCGACGTGGTCTCGGACGTGTCCTTTTCCATAGCGGCGGGTCGCACGCTTTGCCTCGTGGGCGAGTCGGGATGCGGCAAGAGCGTCTCGGTCATGGCCGTGCTCGGGCTGTTGAAGCCGCGCCTGTTCAGCACGCGCGCTGCCGCTATTCGGTTCGAAGGGCTCGATCTTGCCGAGCCGTCGGGCGTTAACCTCCGCCAAGTACGTGGCCGGCGCATCGGCATGATCTTCCAGGAGCCGATGACGTCGCTCAATCCGACCATGACCGTCGGGGAGCAGATCGGCGAAGTATTACGCATCCACCTAAGTCTCGACCGGCGAGCAGCGCGGGCGCGAACCATTGCCTTGCTCGAGCGGGTGCATATCCCGAAGGCGGCGCAGCGCGTTGACGACTATCCGTTCGCCTTTTCCGGCGGCATGCGGCAGCGCGTGATGACTGCGATGGCACTTGCTTGCTCGCCCTCGCTGCTGATTGCCGACGAGCCGACTACTGCTCTCGACGTGACGGTCCAGTCGCAGATGTTCGATCTTCTGAGGGAACTGCAACGCGATTTCGGCACTGCGTTGTTGCTGATCACGCACGATCTCGGCGTGGTCGCTGAAATGGCCGACGAGGTCGCGGTCATGTACGCCGGGCGCATTGTCGAGCAGGCGCCGACGGCTGCGCTATTCGAGACGCCGCAGCACCCCTATACCATCGGCTTGTTCGGCGCGACGCCGGAGGCAGCGACGAGCGGCCGCCTTACGCCTATTGGCGGGCGGGTGCCTTCACCGCATGAACGCACGGGCGGATGCAGCTTTTCTCCGCGCTGTCCGTTTGCGGGTGCCGAATGTTCGGCGGGCGTGCCGGAGCTCCGCCCACTAGCTGCGGCGCAGCGGGTAGCCTGCTTCCGGGCGCCGTTGGATGCGCTCCTTCAATGAACGCGCCCGTGTTGGAAGTGCGGAACCTGAGCAAGCTCTTCGGGCGGCCCGGCGTTCTTCTCGGCGGCCGTAGTCGAGCGGTTGTGCGAGCCGTCGATGACGTATCGTTCGCAGTAAGTCGCGGTGAGATTCTCGCGATCGTCGGTGAATCCGGCTCGGGTAAATCGACGACGGCCAGGCTCATATTGCGGCTCATCGAACCGTCGAGCGGTAAGGTCATTCTGAATGGTGAGGAACTCGGAGGGCTGTCGGCACAAGAGCTGCGTCGAAGGCGGCGGGGCATGCAGATGGTCTTCCAGGATCCCTTTGCTTCGCTCAACCCGCGGCTGACCATTGGTTACCAGCTCGCTGAGCCGCTTCGTGTCCATGGCTTAAGCGCCAGGAGTGAGGTGAGGGATCGTGTGGTGGCGTTGTTGGCCCGCGTCGGTCTTAGCGCTCATCACGCTGCGTCCTATCCCCATCAGTTCAGCGGTGGACAGCGCCAGCGCATTGCGATTGCACGCGCACTGGCCGTCGAGCCCACGCTGATCGTCGCCGACGAGGCGGTGTCGGCGCTCGATGTTTCAGTGCGGGCGCAGATTCTGAACCTCCTTGCTGATATCCGCAGCCGGTCGAATCTCTCGCTTGTCTTTATTTCTCACGACCTGGGTGTCGTGCGTCACATCGCCGACCGCGTTGCTGTGATGTTTCGTGGTCGTATCGTTGAGCTTGGCCCGGTCGCGGACGTGTTTGCCTCGCCCCGCCATCCCTATACGCGAGAACTCCTGGCCGCCGTGCCGTCGCCGACGCCCGGTGGCAGGCAACGGGAGCCGATCGCCCTGGCGTCCGATGGTGAAACTGCACAGGGGTGCAGCTTCGGCTCCCGCTGTCCGCTCGCGGCGAGTCGATGCCGCGCTGACACTCCCGAACTGGTGGCGGCGGGCGAGGGGAGGGCAGCAGCGTGCTTTCGCACATCCGACGTTCCCCCAATCGATCTCCAAACGAAAGGCCGGTCTGAGGCGGCCGAGCGCCGACTTCTTGGCCTGCAGGCGCGTTACACGATCAGCGCAGGCGAGGGGCCATGAACCGGGTTGCGGGCCGGCTCGCGAGCATCGTGGCCACGCTTTTCCTGCTCAGCGTTATTGTCTTTTCGCTGCAGCTTCTGCTTCCCGGCGATGCCGCCTCCGCTCTTGCCGGTGAGGATCGTTCACCGGAAACGCTGGCAGCCATCCGTGAGCGGTTCGGACTGAACGATCCGCTTCCGGTCCAGTACTTCCACTGGCTGGCCAATGCGCTGCACGGCAACCTCGGCATGTCGATGCGTTTCGACGTATCGATCATCAGCCTGCTTGGGCAAAAGCTGCCGGTGACCTTCCAGTTGGCGACGATGTCGCTCTTCTTTGCCATTCTGACGGGCGTCGTTGCCGGGGTGCTTGCCGCGGAGTTCGAAGATGGGTTCGTCGATCGCGCACTTGGCCTGGTCAGTGTGCTTGTCTTTTCCATCCCGAACTTCTGGCTGGGCATCCTCTTCATCATGCTGTTTTCGGTTCAGCTCGGGTGGCTGCCGGCGTCCGGGTACGTGTCGCCGCTTGTCGATCCCTGGCATAGCTTTGTCGTTCTCCTTATGCCGTCGGTCGTTCTCGGCGGCCAGCTTTCCGCGATCCTGATGCGACATACGCGGAGCGCCATGATCGAAGCGCTGAACGCCGACTATGTCCGTACGGCGCTCGCCAAAGGCGTACCGCGCTCGCGTATCGTCATCCGCCACGCTCTTCGCAACGCGCTGGTACCCGTGATCACGCTTGGCGCGCTGGAGTTTGGCCAGCTGCTGGGTGGCTCGGTCCTCACCGAGTTCATCTTCACGGTGCCGGGCATCGGCAAACTTCTGGTCGACTCGGTGTTCAATCGCGACTTTCCGGTTGTGCAGGGCATCGTGCTGTGCTCCGGCGTCGTCTACATCCTGCTCAGCCTGCTGGCCGACGTAGCGTACGTTCTTCTCGACCCGCGGATCCGGCGGAGTGCGGCCGGATGACCGCGGCAGCGGAAGTGCGCACCTCGCGCGACAGCGCCGTCCTTCTTCTTTGGCAGAATCTCGCCGGCCGTGTCGGACTACTCATAGTAGCGTTCTTCGTAGGAATGGCGGTCGTCGCACCCTGGGCCGCGCCGTACGATCCCATCGCGAGTGATTGGGGGAGCATTTTGCAGGCGCCGTCCGCAGCCCATTGGCTGGGGACCGATGATCTCGGACGCGATGTGCTGTCGCGCGTACTTCTTGGCGCGCAGTCGTCGATGTTTGCCGCGTTCGGCTCGGCCTTTCTCGCGCTGGCGATCGGCCTGCCCGTTGGAATTGTCGCCGGCTACTTCGGGGGCTGGCTCGACGTTCTGATCTCGCGGATCACGGACACGCTTCTCGCCATACCCGGCATCATGTTGGCAATAGCGATGGCGTTGTTCCTTGGCGGCAGCCTGCTCAACGCCACGATCGCGATCGCGATGGCGGCGATGCCGGCGTTCATTCGTCTGGCGCGCGCCTGCACCATCCAGGTCGCCGCCGAGCCTTACATGGAAGCCGCGCGCTCGGTGGGGTTGCCGACGTGGCGGTTGTTGTTCGTTCACGTACTGCCCAACCTCGTGGCGCCGGTGATCGTCCAGGTGACGTTGGCGATGGCTGTTGCCGTGATTTCAGAGGCCAGCCTGTCGTTTCTCGGGTTGGGAAGACCGCCGCCGGCGCCAAGCTGGGGCACCATGCTGACATCGGCCAAGGACTATATCGCC
>JBEHXS010000194.1:0-4930 GCA_048498575.1 Pseudomonadota bacterium | reverse complement strand
TATCCTCGAACGCAAGTTCAGCCTGCTTGGCGGCTTCGGCATGCGCATGCGGCTGATCCATGCGGCCGACATCGTGCCGGGCGCCACCGTCGACGGCAGCGTGCTGATCACCGCCGACGACAGCGACGACATCGACAACATGGAGGGGCTGGCTGCGCGGCCGGGCCCGAATGGCGAGACGCTGCTGACGCTGATTTCGGACGACAACCAGAGCCTGCTGCAGCGGACGGTGCTGCTCGAGTTCGCGCTACCCGCCCAAACGAAAACGGCGCCCTGAGGCGCCGCTGTCCGAACTGCGAGGAAGAAGCGGCTACGAGGCCGCCTTCTCGAGCTTCCTGGCGACCTGGCGCTTCAGCTTGAGGGCGCGGTCTGACAACTCGCTGTCGCGTGCCTTGAGCAGGAATGCGTCGAGACCGCCGCGCGCTTCGACCGAGCGGAGCGCATGCGAGGTGACGCGCAGGTGCACGGTCTGCTTCAGCGCGTCGCTGATCAGCGACACCTGGTTGAGATTCGGCAGGAAGCGGCGCCGCGTCTTGTTGTTGGCGTGGCTGACCTTGTTGCCACTCTGGACTGCCTTGCCGGAAAGTTCGCAACGCCGCGACATCGTGAAGTCCTCGAATTCCTGAAGGATAGGGCCTGAGGCGCCCGAAGGTTGCTGTGAGGCTGCCCGCAAGGCTGCGGTGCTATACGGGGGCGAGGCAGCGGCGTCAAGCGCGGACCGAGGAAAACCGCCAAATCCCCATCGGTGCCAGATGGCCACCATGTCAAAGATGACGATGCCGGCAAACTGGCCTAAGTATGCCCCTGTTAACCACAGACGCATACGATTCGGGTGAATGGCCGGGACCGCCGGCAGCTCCCATGAAAACCGCAGGGGTCGATGGGCGTGAACGCTACCAGCTTCGCCGTGGCCACAGGCCGTCGTCTTGTCGCGGCCGCCGCGCTGACCCTCGCCGCATTCGCCCCGCTGCCCCCGGCAGTCGCGCTTTCGGTTGCCACGCCGCAGACGACGCTGCACGCCGTCTACATCATCAGCATCTCCGGCCTCGCCATCGGTCGCGCCGAGGTCAAGGCGCGCTTCACCGACCGCGGCTATGCTGCCGCGATCAGCGGCTCGACCTACGGCATCACCCGCTTCGTTTCCGATGCCAACGCAACGCTCGCGGGCTCTGGCCGTGTCCTCGGCGACTCCGTGCTGCCTGCCTCCTATAATCTCGAGACCAGCGACAGCGGCTTCGACACCAGCGTCAGCATGACCATGCGCGGCGGCTCGGTGGTCGGGCTCCAGGCGCTGCCGACGCTGCCGCAGGAAAATGACCGCGTTCCCTTCCCGCCCGACGCCCGCCAGAACGTCGTCGACCCGGTCGGCGCCTTCATCGTCGCGCTCGACAAGCCGGGCGCTGCGGACACCTCGGTGTGCAACCGCACCGTGCACGTCTTCGATGGCTGGAAACGCTACGACGTCCGTCTTTCCTACAAGGAGACGCGGACCGGCAGCGACGGTGGCAGCGTTTACGTCTGCGCTGCGCGCTATGTGCCGGTGGCCGGACATCGCACGAGCGATGACTCGGTGACCTACATGGCCGACAACACCCGCCTCGAGGTGTGGCTCTCGGCCGTGCCCGGCACGCGCTACATGGTGCCGAACCACATCCTGATCGGCACCAAGATCGGCGACCTCGTGATCAACGCGCGCACCTTCGAGACGGTAGACGAGGCCCAGCAGGCAAGCGTCGACTGACCGCGTGCGGCGGCCGGTTATCCACAAGTTATCCACAGGCGTTCCACAGGCGTTCGAGGCTGCGCGAAGGCTTCGTCAACCTAAGCGCCGCGTTGCGCAACAGCCTGAAGCAAAAGGAAAATCCGGCTCCGGATGGTTGACGGAAGGCAATCATGGAGCGGCGTTTTGGCGCGGCTCTGGGGAACAGATTGGGACCGCGTTTTTCGGTGATCGATTCGCCCCACCTTTGTTCGCCCTCAGTTCCGCGCGTTAACGCTGGCGGTCGGCGCGATGAATTGAGAGCGCTGCGCCTGGCGGTGTGATAGACAGAAGGCGCGGCCAGTCTCTCGATGCCGCCCGCTCACGAAGCGGACCGGCGATCCAGGGTAACGCGTCAGTCGCGATTGGCATGAGTTTCCACGACAGGGCGGACGGCGCAGCACCCGGCGGGCGCAACGTCGTCGCCGTACTCGGCCCCACCAATACCGGCAAGACCCACCTCGCCATCGAGCGCATGATTGCGCATGGCTCGGGCATGATCGGGCTGCCGCTGCGCCTGCTGGCGCGCGAGGTCTATAACCGCATCGCGACCCGCGTCGGCGAAAGCGAAGTGGCGCTGATCACCGGCGAGGAGAAGATCTCGCCGCCCAACGCCCGCTTCAAGGTATGCACCGTCGAGGCGATGCCCGAGCGCACCGACGCCTCGTTCCTAGCCATCGACGAGATCCAGCTCGCCGGCGACCTCGAGCGCGGCCACATCTTTACCGATCGCATCCTCAACCTGCGCGGCCGCGACGAGACGCTGCTGCTCGGCGCCGCCACCATGCGCAGCATGGTCGAGCACCTGATCCCCGGCGTGAACGTGGTGACGCGACCGCGCATGTCGCTGCTGACCTATGCCGGCCCGAAGAAGATTACCCGGCTGCCGCCGCGCTCGGCGGTCGTCGCCTTCTCGGCCGACGAGGTTTACGCCATCGCCGAGCTGATCCGCCGCCAGCGCGGTGGCGCCGCGGTAGTGCTGGGCTCGCTCAGCCCGCGCACGCGCAATGCGCAGGTCGAACTGTTCCAGTCCGGCGACGTCGAGTTCCTCGTCGCCACCGACGCCATCGGCATGGGGCTGAACCTCGACGTCGATCACGTCGCCTTCGCCTCCGACCGCAAATTCGACGGCTACCAGCACCGCCGGCTGACTGCGGCGGAGCTTGCGCAGATCGCCGGCCGCGCCGGCCGCCACATGCGCGATGGCACCTTCGGCGTCACCGGCCGCTGCGAGCCCTTCGAGGACGCGCTGGTCGAGGCGCTGGAGAGCCACCACTTCGACCCGGTGAAGACCGTGCAGTGGCGCAACCGCGATCTCGACTTCACTTCGGTCGCCGCGCTGAAGGCGAGCCTCGAGGTGACGCCGCAGCGCCCGGGCCTGACCAAGGCGCCGCCTTCGGTCGACGTCGATGCGCTCGACCGCGTGGCGCGCGAGGACGCCGTCGCCGCGCTTGCCGTCGGCCGCGAGCGCGTCGCCCTGCTCTGGGACGTCTGTCAGACGCCGGATTACCGCAAGATCGCGCCGGCCAACCACGCCGAGCTGATCACGACGCTGTTCACTTTCCTCGCCGAGCGCCGCGCCATTCCCGACGAGTGGTTTGCCGAGCAGGTGGCGTTTGCCGACCACGTCGATGGCGACATCGACACGCTCGCCAACCGCATCGCCCACATCCGCACCTGGACCTTCGCTGCCAACCGGCCGAACTGGCTGAACGATCCCCTCCATTGGCAGGAACGCACCCGCACGGTAGAGGATCGTCTATCGGATGCTCTGCACGAGCGCCTGACCGCCCGTTTTGTCGACCGGCGGACTAGCGTGCTCATGCGGAGGCTGAAAGAGAACGCGATGCTGGAAGCCGAAATCACCACGACTGGCGACGTCATGGTGGAAGGGCAGCACGTCGGGCACCTCGACGGCTTCCGTTTCCATCCCGATCCCAACGTCGATACCCGCGAAGAAGCGCGAGCGCTTCGCTCCGCGGCACAAAAAGCACTGGCCGGCGAGATCGACCGGCGCGCCGAGCGCATCGCCACCTCCGGCAACGGCGACCTGGTGCTGGCGAGCGACGGCTCGCTGCGCTGGCAGGGCGCCGCGGTAGCCAAGCTGGTCGAGGGCGACGATGCGCTGAAGCCGCGCTTCATCCTGCTCGCCGACGAGGGATTGCCCGCGCCGCAGCGCGACCGCGTGCAGGCGCGCATCGACCTCTGGCTGACGCACCACCTCGAGACGCTGCTGAAGCCGCTGTTCGACCTCCGCGCCGCCGAGTCGCTGACGCCACCGGCGCGCGGGCTGGCGTTCCGCCTGTCGGAGAATCTCGGCATCATCGAGCGCAGCGAGATCGCCGACGAGGTGAAGGCGCTCGACCAGGATGCCCGCGCCGGGCTGCGCTCGCTGGGCGTCCGCTTCGGCGCCTATCACATTTACGTCCCCCTGCTGTTGAAGCCGGCGCCGAGCGGCCTCGTCGCGATGCTGTGGGCGCTGAAGCACGGCGGCCTCGAGATCGCGGGCCTGCCGGAGCTGACGCGCCTGGCCTCGTCCGGCCGGACCAGCGTGCCCGTCGATGCCGTGATCCCCGCCCCGCTCTACCGCGTCGTCGGCTATCGCCCGACCGGCTCGCGCGCCGTGCGCATCGACATCCTCGAGCGGCTTGCCGACATCATCCGGCCGCTGATCGCGTGGCGGCCGACGGCCGAGCAGCCCAACCCGCCGGATGGCGCCATCCACGGCTACGGGTTCACCGCCACGGTGGCGATGACCTCGCTGGTCGGCTGCTCGGGCGAGGACTTCGCCGGCGTGCTGCGGGCGCTCGGCTACCGGGTCGAGCGCAAGCCGGCGCCGAAGAAGGCCGAGGCCACGCCGGCTCCCGAGGCGCCCGCCACGGAAACAGCGCCTGCTGAGGCTGACGCGGCCGGGACTGTGGCGGTCGAGGCCGCGACGCCTGAGGCAACGCCCGCTGAAAGTGCCCCGCCGGAAGCCGATGCCATCATCGCGCCGCCGGCGGAAGCCATGGCAGCACCGGCAGAGGCCGAGGCTGGCACTCCGGTGGAAGCCGCAGGATCCGAAGCCGCGCCCCCCGAGGCGAAAGCCGAAGAGCCGCAGTTCATCGAGATCTGGCGGCCCGGCCGCAAGGAGCGCGACCAGCATCCGCCCCGCCACCAGCGCCAGCGCCG
>JBEHXS010000193.1:0-4993 GCA_048498575.1 Pseudomonadota bacterium | reverse complement strand
TCGCGGCGTCGGTGCCGGGTTGCTGCGTCGCCTCGCCACGGGCGCTGTTGGTGCAGGCGACCAGCTCGTCGAGGCCGACGCCGAGTTGCGAGGCGACTGTAACGCCCGGCGGGGTGCCGCTGCCGGCGGCGAAACTCGCGGCGGAAAGCGCCGTGACGGCGACGGCCACGAAGCCGAAAATCCATGCCTTCTTCATCGGGGAAACTCCGCGCACACCTGCTCCCATCACGCGGGAGCGGCGGCCGCCCTACGCCTCAATTGCCGCCTGCGTCCTCGATCTCGTCGGCGATCACGTCATCCGGGCGCTGGTCGAGCAGCGGGCCCGGCGCCGGCAGAGGTGCCGCCGCGATGGAGCCCGTGTGCATCCAGTCGAACAGCCCGCCACCATGGCCGTTGCTGGCAACCGCGCCAGAGTAGGGCGCCCGCACCGGCGCCGGCCCGACCGGCTTCGGGTTGCAGTAGCGCGACGTGCCGTCGCGGCCGTGGTGGGCGAGGTCGAGGTGGAAATGGTCGCCGTGGTAGGGTTCGCCCGGCCCCAGCACCGTCTTGAAGCGCTGGCAGGCGGCGGCAAATACCTCGCGCAGGAAGCCGCGGGCGCGGTCGTCGCCCAGCGTCCAGTCGTGCTTCACCGTGATCGTCTCGCCGTCCGCCAGCGTGAAGCCGGCAATATCGATGGCGTTGCCGTAGGCGTGCTCGGACAGGCTCTTGCCGGGGATCGAGTCGATCGGCCGGCAGGAATACGAGGCGATCTGCTTCAGGCCGGCGAGCGGCTCGCCGAACCAGGCGATCGCCGCCGGCTGCACGGCGTCGGTCACCCATTCCTCGAGATATGACGTCATCGGGCAGTTGATCGTCGCGGTCGGCGTCAGGGGCAGGCTGCCGGATTCCAGCGCGGAGACGGCGAGCGGCTTCAGGATGCCGCAGGCACCGCTGTCGTTGACGTGTCCGGCGGGGCGCTCCCAGGCGCTGAGCTGCACGGCGTGCTGCTGCATGCACGAGCGTTCTTCCGCGTCGTGCCATTGGGCGCGGCGTTCGAAACCGAAAATTCCGAGGGCGCAGCCGGCCAGGAGCACGCCCATGGCCACGACGACCGCCGGATACGCAACGCGACGGAGCATGGTGCTTCAAATGCGCTGCATTCCGTAAAGGAAGCGTTGACCAATTGCGGCGGCGCTGCGGCATCCCGCTTCGGGGCAACCCGCGACCGATCCCCCAACGATTTCTTAAGGCTAACGGCGGTTTAATCCGCCTGAGCCGCTGGTGTCCGGTCCCAGACCCAGCGCCCTTTGGCCCCATGACGCGCCGGGAGTTTCCATTGACGGCCCGGAAAATCCCATGATATCCCATGAAATCCCGGGAAACGACGGGTCGGCCGGCCAGCGTATTTGGCCGGTAGCGCAAGGCGCGGGCGAGGGCCATGGACGAGTTCGTATCCACCTTCACCAACCGGCTCGACGCGAAGGGGCGTGTCTCGATACCGGCTTCTTTTCGGGCGGTGCTGGCGGTGGATGGATTCGACGGACTCTATTGCTGCCCGACGCTCGATCTGCAGGCGGTCGATGCGGGGGGCAACCGTCTGCGCGCCACGATCAGCAACAGCCTCGCGAGCTTTCCGCCGTTCTCGGAGGATCACGAGTTCCTGTCGACCACGCTCATCGGCGAGAGCGAGATCCTGAAGATCGACGGGGATGGGCGCGTGGTGCTCACCGATTCGATCAAGGCGCACGCCGGCATCGGCGACAGCGTCACCTTCGTCGGGCAGGGCTACAAGTTTCAGCTTTGGGAGCCCAGCCGCTTCATCGCATACCGGAAAGAGGCCAAAGACCGGCTACGCGACATTCGCAAGCGGCTCCTCCCAGGCCATCGTGCGGCAGGCGTGACTTCAGGACCGGAAGAATGATGGCGGGTCGCGGCACACCGAGCGGCGGTGTCGCTGGCGGACTGGCTCGCCATGTTCCGGTCCTCATCGAGGAGGCCCTAGGGTTCCTCGCGCCTGCCGCCGGTGGCACATTCATCGACGGCACCTTCGGGGCGGGCGGCTACACCTCCGCCATCCTCGCTACCGGCGCCAAGGTCATCGCGATCGACCGCGATCCTGATGCGATTGCCGCCGGCGTCGACCTGCAGGATTCATCCGGCGGCCGGCTGACGCTGGTCGAGGGGCGCTTCTCCGAACTCGATTCGATCGCGCGGGCGCACGGCCACGAGCGCGTCGATGGCGTCGTGCTCGATGTCGGCGTCTCCTCCATGCAGCTCGATCAGGCGGAGCGCGGCTTCTCCTTCCGCGCCGATGGTCCGCTCGACATGCGCATGGAGCGCGAGGGGCCCACCGCCGCCGATGTCGTCAACCGCATGGAGCGCGGCGATCTTGCCCGGGTCATCGCCGTCCTTGGCGAGGAAAAGAAGGCGCGGCTGGTCGCCGCCGCCATCGATCGCGCCCGCTCGGGCGGCCCGATCACCACGACCTCCGAGCTTGCCGAGATCGTCGCCAAGGCGATCGGCCGCAGCTCCGACCGCATCCATCCCGCGACGCGCACGTTCCAGGCGCTCCGCATCTTCGTGAACCGCGAGCTCGACGAACTCGCCGAGGCGCTTGCCGCCTCCGAGCGCATTCTCGCCGACGGCGGCCGGCTCGTCGTCGTCTCCTTCCATTCGCTGGAAGACCGCATCGTCAAGCGCTTCCTCGCCGAGCGTTCGGCGACGCAGCCCAGCGGTTCCCGCCACGTTCCGGACGCGCCGCTTCCTCCCGCCACCTTCACGCTCCTGTCGCGCGGTGCAGTCGCGACCAGCGAGGAGGAGGCCGAGGAAAATCCGCGTGCCCGCTCGGCGCATCTCCGCGCCGCGCGCCGCACGGCCGCGCCGGTCCGCGAACTCGATCCGGAATCGATCGGCGTGCCGGCGCTGCCGCGGCTGGGGAGGGGCTAGCGATGGGCCGCATCTTCAGCCTCATCCTCATCGTCGCCATGCTCGCCGGCGCCATCGCCACCTACGACATGAAGCACAAGGCCGAGATGGCGGCCGATCACGTCGCCTCGCTGCGCTCCGACATCGCCAAGGAGAAGGACCAGATCGCGCTGCTGCGCGCCGAATGGAGCGTGCTCACCCAGCCCGACCGCCTGCAAACGGTCGTCGACAAGTATGCCGATCACTTCAAGCTGCAGCCGTTCTCGCCCACCCAGATCACGACCATCGACCAGATACCGATGCGCCCGGCCGATGCGCCGGTGATCCCGGTCAAGGACTCCGATCCGCTCGGCCAGATCCTGACCGAGCTCGAGGCGAACGCGCCGGCCGGAGGGGCGCAATGAGCGAATTCGTCATGACGCCGGTTTCCATCGCCGACGAGCTGCCGGCGGCGAAAGCGCGGGCGCCGCGCGATGGCGTCCGGGCGCGCATCCGCTTCATGGCGTTCGTCTTCCTGCTTGCCTTCGGCGCGCTCGCCGGCCGCCTCGTCATGTTCGGCATGACGCCATCCACCGTCGATGGCAGCGGCGGCGCCGGCGCGGTCGTTGCCACCAGCCGGCCCGATCTCGTCGATCGCAACGGCCAGATCCTGGCGACCGACGTGAAGATGGCCTCGCTCTACGCCGAGCCGCGCAACGTCCTCGACCCCGACGAGGCGACCGAGCAGATCGCGACGGTGCTGCCCGATATCGACGCCACCGCCGTCCGCAAGAAGCTGTCGACCGACGCCGGCTTCGTCTGGATCAAGCGCGAGATCACGCCGGAGCAGGAGAAGGAGATCCACGATCTCGGCATTCCCGGCCTCGGCTTCCTGTCCGAGAGCCGTCGCTTCTATCCGGGCGGCGACACCGCCGCCAATATTGTCGGCCTGGTCAACATCGACAATCAGGGCATCGCCGGCTTCGAGAAATACGTCGACGATCAGGGCCTTGCCGATCTCCACGCGGCCGGCTTCGCCGGCACCACCGAAGACGTTGCGCCGGTCATGCTGTCGATCGATGCGCGCGTCCAGCACATCGTCCACGACGAGCTCAGCAATGCGATGACGCGCTACAGCGCGCTCGCCGCCACCGGCGTCGTCCTCAACGCCAAGACCGGCGAAGTGCTGGCGATGGCGTCACTGCCCGATTTCGATCCGAACAATCCGGTCGACGCCAACGACCCGAATCACCTCAACCGCATGACGGCGGGCGCCTACGAGCTCGGCTCCGTCTTCAAGAGCTTCACCTTCGCCATGGCCTTCGACACGGGCGCGGTGAAGATGAGCGACATCATCGACGCCAGCCAGCCGATCCATGCCGACGGCTTCACCATCCACGACTTCCACGCCAAGTCGCGGCCGCTCACCGTGCCCGAAGTGTTCATCTTCTCGTCCAACATCGGCGCCGCCCACATGGCGATGAAAGTCGGCGGCACGGTCCAGCAGGAATACCTCCGCCGCTTCGGCCTCCTCACCAAGCTGCAGACCGACCTGCCGGAAGTGGCTTCGCCGATCCTGCCCAAGCGCTGGACCGACCTCACCACCATGAACGTCGCCTTCGGCCAGGGTATCGCCGTCACGCCGATGCAGACGGCGGTTGCGGACGCCGCCCTCGTCAACGGCGGGTGGCTGATCCCGCCGACCTTCCAGCCGCGCACCGAAGCCGAGGCCAAGGCCTTGGCCGTCCAGGTGGTCAAGCCCTACACCAGCGACCAGCTCCGCTACCTCTTCCGCCTCAACGTCGAAAAGGGCTCGGGAAAGTCGGCCGACGTGCCCGGCTACATGGTCGGCGGCAAGACTGGAACCGCCCAAAAAGTCATCGATCGCCATTATTCCAACACGCATCGCATCAATTCATTCCTAGCGGCCTTCCCGATCGACGATCCCCAGTACGTCGTGCTGGTAGTGCTTGACGATCCGCAGGCCGAGAAACAGGGTGCGGGCACCACGGCCGGATCGAATGCGGCGCCGGCTGTTGGTGCGATTATCCGCCGTTCGGCGGCGCTGCTCGGGGTCGAGCCGCGTGTGGACAAAGACTTGAGCGCTGTG
>JBEHXS010000192.1:0-4996 GCA_048498575.1 Pseudomonadota bacterium | reverse complement strand
TAGTGCTCGTCCTGGAAGATCTGGCTCATGTCCAGCACGGGCGCAATCGCGGCGTCGACGCGGCGGAATTCGCTGATCACGTCGGCGGCGGTGCGCGCGGCGACCCAATCGCGGACGTGGGCCTCGAGCTCCTCGCGGTTGGCGCTGCGGCCCGCGAAGGAGGCGAAGCGCTCGTCCTTGCCGAGGCCGACAAGATCGAGCACGCGGGCCGCGACGCTGTCGGACGAGCTCGAGATCGCGACCCAGACGCCATCCGACGTGCGGTACGTGCCACGCGGCACGGTGTAGGGAATGCCCGAGCCGAGGCGCGGCTGGAGGTAGCCCATGTGAGCATAGGCGGAGACCAGCGGCCCCATGATCTGGAACATCGATTCAAGCAGGTTCACGTCGACCACCTGGCCCTCGCCGGTATGCTCGGCATGGCGGAGGGCGAGCAACACGCCGAGCGCCCCGACCAGCGCCGTGACCTCGTCGGTCACCGCGACCGGCGGCAGCAGCGGCTGGCCGCCGGGCTCGCCGAGCAGGCCGGAGAAGCCGCTCAGCGCCTCGGCGATGGTCGCGAACCCCGGCTGCAGCGCGTATGGCCCCGTCTGGCCGAAGCCGCTGACGCGGAGGATGACCAGACGCGGATTGCGCCGGAGCAGCACGTCCGGCCCGAAGCCCAAGGCCTCGAGCTTGCCCGGCCGCATGTTCTCGATCAGCACATCGGCTTCCTCGAGCAGGCTCCACAGGTCTTCCTTGCCCGACGCGGTCTTGAGATCGAGCGTGATCGCGAGCTTGTTGCGATTGAGCAGCTTCCAGAAATAGGCGTCCTTCTCCCCCGGCCCGCGCCAGCCCATGCGGCGCGTCGGATCGCCGCCCGGCGCCTCGACCTTGATCACCTCGGCGCCGAAATCGGCGAGATACTTGCCGGTGCCGGGGCCGGCGACGACGGTCGCCAGTTCGACGACGCGCACGCCGCCGAGCGCCGACGGTGGCGGGGAAGACGTATCCATCAGGCGCCTTCCTTTGGCCGCATGGGTAGCAGCACGGCACGGGTGAAAGTGCAGACGTGGCGGCCGTTCTGGTCATGGCCGTCGGTGCGCACGGTGATGACGCCCTGTCCGGGGCGCGAGGCCGACGGCTTCACGGTCAGCACCTCGGTGGCGCCGTAGAGCGTGTCGCCGTGGAAAAGCGGCGCGAGATGACGGAGCTCGCTGACACCGAGGCTGGCGATGGCGCGGCCGGAAATATCCGGAACGCTCATGCCGAGGAGCGAGGCGTAGATGAAGGTGCCGACGACAATGTTGCGGCCGAACTCGGTCTCGTGCTCGGCGTAGTGGCGGTCGATGTGGATCGGGCTCGCCGCCATGGTCAGCATGCAGAACATGTGATCTTCGGCCTCGGTGATCGTGCGCCCCGGCCAATGGCGGAAAACGTCGCCGACCTCGTAATCCTCGAGGTAACCGCCGAAGCGACGGTCGCGCGCCGAAAACACCCGGCCCATGGTCAGCTCTCCAGCGCGAAGGTCGGCGCGCCGGTCGCGACCTCGTCGCCGACGGCAACCTTGATCTCGACGACGGTGCCGGCGAACGGCGACGGCACCTCGACCTGGGTCTTGTCGGTCTCGGCGACGAACAGCGGCTGGCCGCTCTCGACGCGATCGCCGAGCGCCACCTTGATCTCGGTGATGACCACGGCATCGACCGCGTCGCCAAGCTTCGGCATCTTCAGGGTACTGCGCATGTGAACTCCTCGCGCGGGCGGCAACTCAGCCGCCGAGCTGCTCCCGCGTCGGATAGTTGAGAGGAAGGCCGGCGACGCCAAAGCGGCCGCGCGTCAGGTGCCAGCGACCGAGGTTGGGCACGACCAGCGTCTCGAGGCCGGGGCCGACGAAAGCGGCATTGGTGGGCGCGGCGATCATGGTCCCGCGCGGATCGGCGGCGAGGATCGACAGCCCGTCCTGCGGATGCCAGCGGTAGATCACGTCGGGGCGATAGCAGGCGATGATCAGCGACCCGTCGGTGGCGCAGGCGACGCCATCCGGCACCGCCACGCCGAGATCGACGACGACGCGGCGCTTGCCGGCCTTGCCCGACTTCTCAATCGGGATCTCGACGATCGCCGAGGGCACCGTCGCGAGGTCCTTCGCCCCGGCTACGCTTTCCACGACATAGAGACTGCGGTCGTCGTGCGACAGGCAGCAGCCGTTGGGGAAGGCGCGGCTCTCCTCGCTCCACAGTTCGACGGCGCCGCCCGGCCGCACGACCCAGATGCAGCCGTCGTTGCCCATCCAGTCGCCGGAATCGGTCAGGTAGTAATTGCCCCGGGCATCAAAGGCGCCCCAGTTGGGCACGCGCAGCTTCACTTTCGGTGGCCCGGCGAACGAGGAAAGCGCGCCGTTGGCGGGATCGTAGCGCCACACGGTCTTGGCGACGTTGTCGATGGCGTAGATGCGACCGTCGGCATCGGCGGCAAGACCGAGGAGGAAGCCGCCGGTGTTGGCGACGACGCGCGGCTTGTCGTCCTCGATGAGATAGATCTGGCCGGCTTCGCCGCCGACGTAGATCTCGCCCTTCGGCGTGACGGCGATGCCTTCGGCATGATCGAGACCGGAGGCGAAGGCCTCGCACTTGTCGAGCGCCACCGGTTCAGTGGGGATGAGTGTGGGCATGGCTAAGGTTCCTCCCCTTCGGCTCAGAACGTCTTCACGGCGGTGAAGCCGCCGTCGACGACGATGTTGGTGGCGGTGATGTAGCTGGCGTCGTCGCTCGCCAGATAAGCGACGACCTTGCCGACTTCTTCCGGCGTGCCGATGCGGCCGAGCGTGTTGGCGTCGCGCACGCGCTGCAGGAAGCCTTCGGCTTCGCTGACGTTCATGTCGGCGAGGTCGCGGGTGAGCATCGGCGTGTCGATGGTGCCCGGAGAAACGGCAACGACGCGGATGTTGTCCTTGCCGACTTCGAGCGCCAGCGTGCGCACCGCGGCGATCACGCCGGCCTTGGCGGCGGCGTAGACGACGCAGCCGTGCAGGCTGTGGCTGGCCTGCACCGACGACGTCGCGATCAGCACGCCACCGCCGCGGGCGCGAAGCACGGGGATGGCCTCGCGGAAGGCGATCAGTACGCCCTTCAGGTCGACGTCAAGCAGCAGGTCCATGTCTGCGTCGTTCATCTTTTCCAGCGCGACGTAGCGCTCGACGCCGGCGTTGGCGTGGACGATGTCGAGGCCGCCAAATGTCGTGGCGGCAAGCGCGATGGCGGCGCGCACGTCGGCCGGCTTGCTGGTGTCGCCGATACTGGCCTCCGCCCTGCCGCCGGCGGCGCGGACGAGCGCCACCGTCTCGGCGGCGCCCTTGGCGGCGACGTCGTTGACGACGATCGCGGCGCCGGCCTTTGCCAGCGCCAGCGCCGAACCCCGGCCGAGGCCGGAGCCCGCGCCGGTCACCAATGCCACCTTGCCTGTGAGCGTGCTCATCCCTTCAGCGCTCCTTCCGTGACGCCGCGTTCGAAGTGTCCCTGCAATGCGAGATAGATGGCAAAGATCGGCAGCGAGGCGATGATCGAGGCCGCGGCGATCAGCTGATATTCGCTGGTGTACTGCCCGAGCTGCGCGTTGATGCCGAGCGGCAGGGTGAAGGTCGCGTTATCGCGGAGCAGCACCAGGGCGAGGATGAATTCGTTCCAGTTGGCGAGGAACAGAAGGATCGTCACGGTGGCGATGGCGCCGCGGGCGAGCGGCGCCAGGATGCGCCACAGGATGCGGTTCTCCGAGCAGCCATCGAGGCGCGCCGCCTCGATGATCTCGTGCGGGATCGACACGAAGAAGCCGCGGAAGACGAGGGTCGCGATCGGCAGGCCGAAGGCGACATAGGCGAGCGTCAGCCCGAGCCTGGTGTCGTAAAGGCCGAGGTAGCGCATCTGGATGAGCAGCGGCACGACCAGCGCCGACGGCGGCACGACGACGCCGAGCAGGAGCACCGAAAACAGCGTCTCGCTGCCGCGGAAGCGCACCTTGGTGAAGGCATAGGCGGCGCACATGGCGGCGGCGATGGTCAGCGCCACCGAAGCCACGGTGACAATGCCGCTGTTCAGGAACAACTGGCCGAGGCCGAAGCGCACCCAGGCGGTCGGATAGTTGCCGAACTGCGGATTGGCGGGAAACATGCCGGGGCTCAGCGTCTCGCGCGGCGTCTTCAGCGACAGGCTGAACACCCACACGACGGGCGCCAGAACCACGACCGCCAGCACGACGGCGCCCGCCGACAGCGCGGCGCGGGTCAGCGGGTAGCGCGGGATACCTGTGGTCTCGGCGCTAAACGACATGGCGCAGGACCCGCAGGCGCAGCACGCTCGCGACGACGGCGAGGAGCACGATGATGACGGCGATGGCGGAGGCGATGCCCATCGCGTTGAGCTGGAAGCCCTGCTCGTACATGTAGGTGGCGAGCACCTCGCTGCTGCGGTTCGGCCCGCCGCGCGTCATGACGTAGACGATGTCGAAGATGCGCAGGCCGCCGATGACGTTGAGCAGCACGACGACCGACATGACGTGGAAGAGCGAGGGAATGACGACGTGGACGAGCTTGCGGCCGTAGCCGGCGCCGTCGAGCTCAGCCGCCTCAAGCAGGTTGTTCGGCACGTTCTGCAGGCCGGCGTAGTACAGGATCATGTCGTAGCCGGCGAACTGCCACAGGGTGGCGAGGATGATCGCGGCGAGCGCGAAGCGCTTGTCGCCCAGCCAGAACACGGGCTGGTGGATGATGCCGGCGAATTCCAGAAGCTGGTTCAGCCCGCCACCGACGCCGCGGAGCAGCCCCGACCACATCAGGCCGACGATCACCGGCGAGAGCAGCACCGGCAGGAACAGCACGGCCTTGAGGAAATGCGTCCCCGGGACATGCGTGTTGACCAATAGCGCCAGACCGAACCCGGCGGCGTTCAGGAGCAGCGTGGTCGCGACGGTGAAGATGAGGGTGTGCGCAAAGGCGCGCAGGAAAATCGGATCGTGGAGAAGG
>JBEHXS010000191.1:0-5167 GCA_048498575.1 Pseudomonadota bacterium | reverse complement strand
AGTGCGCGCGTGGCTCGCCGCGCTGGAGAAACGCGGGCTCGCAGCCACCTCGGCGGCGCGCCGTCTTTCCGCCGTCCGCCAGTTCCACCAGTTCCTGGTGTCGGAGCGTATTCGCGCCGACGATCCGACCGGCATCATCGGCGGCCCCAAGAAGCGCCAGCACCTGCCCAAGGTGCTCAGCGAAGCCGAGGTCGAGCGGCTGATCGAAACTGCCGCCGCCGCCGCCCGCGCTGGATTGTCGAAGGGTGCGCGCGTGAAGGCGACACGCATGCACGCGCTCATGGAGCTGCTCTACGCCACCGGTCTCCGCGTTTCCGAGCTCATCGCGCTCCCGGCCGCCGCGGCACGGCCGGGTCTTGCCTTCCTCATGGTCAAGGGCAAGGGCGGGCACGAGCGGCTCGTCCCGCTGAACGACAAGGCGCATGCCGCGGCTGCCGCTTATCTTTTCGCCCGCGCTGCTGCCGGCCATGAGGAAAGCACCTGGCTGTTCCCGGCCGATTCGGACAGTGGCCATCTCACCCGTCAGGCCTTCGCGCGCGATCTGAAGTCGCTGGCCGCGCTTGCCGGCATCGCGACGGCCAAGGTTTCGCCGCATGTGCTCCGCCATGCCTTCGCCAGCCATCTGCTGCAAAACGGCGCCGATCTTCGCGTCGTCCAGCAGCTTCTTGGCCATGCCGACATCTCGACCACCCAGATCTACACCCACGTCCTGGAGGACAGGCTGACCGCCCTGGTTACTCGCCATCACCCGCTGGCGGGGACGAAGGGGCGCAAAGGCTTGACTCGCCGAGCGGGCTGAAGGCATCACTGCCCGACCCTGAACCTGCCGGCCAAAAACCGCCAACAAGAGCCTGGATGCGCAGCTATCTCGATTTCGAAAAACCGGTCGCCGACCTTCAGGGCAAGGTCCAGGAGCTGCGCTCGCTCGGCGACAACGGCGATGCGGTCGCGATCGGCGAGGAAGTAGCCAAGCTGGAAGGCAAGGCGGCGCAGGCGCTGGCCGAGATCTACGCCAAGCTGACGCCGTGGCAGAAGACCCAGGTCGCCCGCCATCCCGACCGGCCGCATACCACCGATTACATTAAGCACCTGGTCGAGGATTTCACGCCGCTCGCCGGCGACCGTTCCTTCGGCGAAGACGAGGCGATCGTCACCGGGCTCGGCTTCTTCCGCGGCCGCCGGGTTGCCGTCATCGGCCAGGAAAAGGGCAGCGATACGGAAAGCCGGCTCAAGCACAACTTCGGCATGGCGCGGCCCGAGGGCTATCGCAAGGCGATCCGCGTCATGCATCTCGCCGATCAATTCGGCCTGCCGGTTGTGGCGCTGGTCGATACGGCGGGCGCCTATCCGGGCATCGACGCCGAGGAGCGCGGCCAGGCAGAGGCCATCGCGCGCTCGACCGAAGCCTGCCTTCGCCTCGGCGTGCCGAACGTTGCCGTCATCATCGGCGAGGGCGGCTCGGGCGGCGCCATCGCCATCGCCACCGCCAACAAGGTGCTGATGCTCGAGCACTCGATCTACACCGTGATCTCGCCGGAAGGCGCGGCCTCGATCCTGTGGCACGATTCCAGCCGCGCCCAGGATGCGGCGACCGGCATGAAGATCACCGCCGAGGACCTCGAGCGCTTCGGCATCATCGACAAGATCATCACCGAGCCGGTCGGCGGGGCGCACCGCGAGCCGGAGGCGGTGATCACGGCGACTGGCGACGCGATCGAAAGTTCGCTCGCCTCGATGGACAACCTGCCGGCAGACGAGATCCGCCGCCAGCGCCGCGAGAAATTTCTCTCGGTAGGCCGCTCGCTCTAGGGCGGCGGGCCTCACGGCAACGTCAACTTCCTTAACGCGCCGCCGCGGTTGACGAATCCGTCGAATCCCGGTCTAAAACTGCCCAACGAGCTGGCCGCCCGGATTCCGAATTCAGAGACGCGACTTATGGGATTCTCCGCGTTCCCGGCAGCAGCCTTGCGACTGGCGCTGATCGCGCTCGCCGCGCTGACGCTCGCCGCCTGCCAGGAAGCTACGATCCCCAAGGCCGAGCGTCCGGTTTCCTATTCGCTGCAATCGAAGATGGCCGCCCTCAACATGGATGAGACGGCGCCGATCTTCATCCGTATCTACAAGGAAAGCTCGGAGTTCGAGGTCTGGAAGCAGACGCGCGCGGGCGATTACGCCCTCCTCAAGACCTACCAGATCTGCAAGTGGTCGGGTCAGCTCGGGCCAAAGAAGGTCGAGGGCGATCGCCAGGCGCCGGAGGGCATCTATACCGTCACGCCGGCGCAGATGAATCCGGCCTCGCACTACTACCTGTCGTTCAACATCGGCTATCCGAACGCCTACGACCGCTCGCTCGGCCGCACCGGCTCGAACCTCATGGTCCACGGCGCCTGCTCGTCGGCCGGCTGCTATTCGATGACCGACGAGGACGCCGGCGAACTGTTCGCGCTTGCCCGCGACTCCTTCCGCGGCGGCCAGACCGCGTTCGAGATCCAGGCGCTACCGTTCCGCATGACGGCCGAGAACCTCGCCAAGCATCACGACGATCCGAACATGCCGTTCTGGCAGATGCTGAAGGTCGCCTCCGACACCTTCGATCTCACCCACCGCCCGCCGAAGACCGACGTCTGCGACAAGCACTACGTCTTCAACGCCGATGCCGGTACCGCCGTGTTCGACCCGAACGCGCCGTGCCCCGAGTACACGGTGCCGGATGTACTGGCTCAGGCGCTGGCGCAGAAGAAGGCCGCCGACGATGCCGCCTATGCGGCGGATGTCGCGGCGCTTGAAGCGCAGCAGCAGGCGGCGACGGCCAAAGCGGCGGCAACAGCCGAGCAGGCCGTGAAGGATCAGGAGGCGGCAGCGGCGCGCGCCGCCCAGCCCTCGATCTTCAATCGCATATTCGGCGGCGGTTCGGCCCAGGCCCAGACCACGAGCGTCGCCGCCACCAAGGCGGTCGTCGCCACGGGCGCCACTTCGGCCAAGGCCACGACGGCATCCGTCACGGCGGTGCCGGTGCCGCGGCTTCGCCCGCCGGTCACGACGGTCTCGGCGCCGGCGGCTACCGGGCTCAAGCCCGACACAGTCCCGGCGAGCCCGCCGGTCGGCACGTTCGTGAAGAAAGATTTCTGCTGGCCGGGCGATACGTCGCCCGACTGCGCCGTCCCCGACAAATCAGGCTAGGCCCTGCCGGCTACGCCAGCCGGCCGTGGCAGTGCTTGTACTTCTTGCCGGAGCCGCACGGGCAGGGGGCGTTGCGCTGCACCTTGCCCCAGGTCGCGGGGTTGTTCGGGTCGATCTCGCCCGAGGCCGCTGCGCCGGCGCTCGCCGCGACCGCCAGCAGGCCGCCGTTGCTGCGCGCGGTATTGCCGCCGCGCAGCGCCTGGCCGAAGCCGCCACCGTTGCCTGTCGTCGGTTCGGCCGCCTCGTTCTCGCCCGTCTCGGGGTCGATGTGGGTGGCTTCCAGCGACTGCAGGTCGCCATCCGGCGCCAGCGGCGGCGGACGCTGCACGAGCTCGATGCGCATGATCTGCGTCGTCACCGCCTCGCGGAGCCGCGTCAGCATCGCCTGGAAGAGCTCGAAGGATTCCGTCTTGTACTCGTTCAGCGGGTCGCGCTGGGCGTAGCCGCGGAAGCCGATCACCTGGCGGAGGTGATCGAGCGTCACCAGATGCTCGCGCCAGAGATGGTCGAGCGTCTGCAGCAGCACGGCCTTCTCGACCTGACGCATGATCTCGGGCGAGAAGCGCGCCGTGCGCGCCGCAGCCGCCTCGTCGGCGACCTTGGTCAGGCGCTCGCGCACCTCGTCGTCGGCGATGCCTTCTTCCTTCGCCCAGGCGTCGACCGGCACCTCGAGGTTCAGCGTCGCGCGGACGTCTTCCTTGAGCCCGGCCACGTCCCACTGTTCGGGATAGGCCTTCTCGGGAATGTGCTTGGCGATCAGCGAATCGATCAGCTCGCGGCGCATGTCGGCGACCGTCTCGCTGACGTCGGCCTGGGCCATCAGGTCGATGCGCTGCTCGAAGATGACGCGGCGCTGGTCGTTCATCACGTCGTCGTACTTGAGCAGGTTCTTGCGGATGTCGAAGTTGCGGCCCTCGACCTTCTGCTGCGCCTTCTCGAGCGCGCGGTTGATCCACGGATGGACGATCGCCTCGTCCTCCTTGAGGCCGAGCTTCTGCAGCATGCCGTCCATGCGCTCCGACCCGAAGATGCGCATCAGGTCGTCCTGCAGGGACAGGAAGAACTTGGAGTGGCCGGGGTCGCCCTGGCGGCCAGAGCGGCCGCGCAGCTGGTTGTCGATGCGCCGGCTCTCGTGGCGCTCGGTGCCGAGCACGTAGAGGCCGCCAGCGTCGAGCGACTTCTGCTTCAGGACGGCGATCTCGGAGCGGATGGTGGCGATGCGCTGGTTGCGCTCCTCGCCTTCCGGAATGTTAGCGAGCTCCTGCTCGATGCGCATGTCGGCGTTGCCGCCGAGCTGGATGTCGGTGCCGCGGCCCGCCATGTTGGTGGCGATGGTCACCGCCCCCGGCACGCCGGCCTGGGCGATGATGTACGCCTCCTGCTCGTGGTAGCGCGCGTTCAGCACCTGGTGCGGGATCTTGGCCTTGCCGAGCATCTCCGAAAGCAGCTCGGACTTGGCGATCGAAGTGGTGCCGACGAGGATCGGCTGGTTGCGCTCGCGGCACTCGCGGATGAGCTTGACGATCGCCTTGTACTTCTCGTCGGCCGAGCGATAGACCTCGTCGTCGTCGTCGATGCGCACCATCGCCCGGTTGGTCGGCACCTCGACCACGTCGAGGCCGTAGATGTCGGCGAACTCGTCGGCTTCGGTCAAAGCTGTGCCGGTCATGCCGGCGAGCTTGTCGTACATGCGGAAATAATTCTGGAAGGTGATCGAGGCCAGCGTCTGGTTCTCGGGCTGGATCGGCTGGTGTTCCTTGGCCTCGAGCGCCTGGTGCAGGCCTTCCGAATAACGGCGGCCCGGCATCATGCGGCCGGTGAATTCGTCGATGATGACGACCTCGCCGTTCTTGACGATGTAATCCTTGTCGCGCTCGAACAGGCGGTGGGCGCGCAGCGCCTGCTGGATGTGGTGCACGACCGTGACGTTCTCGACGTCGTAGAGCGAGTCGCCCTTGAGCAGCCCGGCATCGCGCAGGATCTGCTC
>JBEHXS010000190.1:0-5221 GCA_048498575.1 Pseudomonadota bacterium | reverse complement strand
TCACACGTTGCTGGGCGTGAAGGTGTCGCAGGAATCGATGGCGCCGCCGTTGTAGCCGCGCTTGAACCAGCGGCTGCGTTGCTCGGACGTGCCGTGGTTGAAGCTTTCCGGCACGACGTAGCCCTGCTCGCGTTTCTGGATGGCGTCGTCGCCGACCTGCGCGGCGGCATTCAGCGCCTCGTCGATATCGCCGACGTCGAGGAAGCCGCGCTTCTCCTCGTCGTGCGCCCAGACCCCGGCGTAGCAATCGGCCTGCAGCTCGATGCGGATCGACATCTTGTTGGAGTCGGCCTCGCTCATCTGCTCGCGCTCTGCATCGATCTTGCCGAGCACGCCGAGCTGGTCCTGCACGGCATGGCCGATCTCGTGCGCGACGACATAAGCCTGGGCGAAATCGCCGCCCGCCTGAAACTCGCCGGCCAGCTGCTGGAAGAAGCCGAGGTCGAGGTACACCTTCTTGTCGTCCGGGCAGTAGAACGGTCCGGAGGCCTCGCTGGCGCCGCCGCAGGCGGAGCCGGTGGAGTTGTTGAACAGCACCAGCGTCGGCGGCGTGTAGTGCTTGCCCATCTGGGTGAAGATGCCGCTCCAGGTGTCTTCGGTATCGGCGAGCACGGTGGCGATGAACTGCGCCCCCTGATCGGTGGGCGTGCCGACCTTGCCGTAGGTGCCGCCGTCGCCGCCAGTGTCGTCGCCGGTCGACAGCGGCGAGCCGTTCTCGACGCTCGACAGAAGATCGAGCGGATTGACGTGCAGCACGAGGCCGACGACCACGATGATCGCGATGGCGCCGAGGCTGAGCCCGCCGCCGCCGAAGCCGCCACCGCGGAACCCGCCGCCAAGCCCGCCCGTCCCGCCGCCCATGCCGCGACGGTCTTCGATGTTGCCGCTCTCGCGCCGGCCCTGCCATTCCATGACGTGCGCTCTCCGCTGTCGCTTCAGCCGGTATATGCAACTCGCTTCCGCCTGGCGACGCAATGAAGCCGTTCGCAGCCCGGGCGGCAGCGGGAACAAAACGCACGGGGTGCGCTTCACAAGACGCACGACGTGCGCTACACGAATCGCTGGCAGCTTCCCGAGATATGTTGATTCACAGCCACTTGCCCTGCCAGCCGTCTCAATTTTCCACAGGCCTCGCCGACTGAAATGGGTTCCCTCGTACTTCTCGACCTGATGGGCGGCGTCGCACTGATGCTGTGGGGCCTGCACATGGTGCAGAGCGGCATCCTGCGCGCTTTCGGCGGCGACCTGCGCGAATTCCTCGGCCGCGCGCTCGGCAACCGATTCTCGGCGCTGGCCGCCGGATTTGCGCTGACCGCGATCCTGCAATCGAGCACGGCGACCGGGCTGATGACGGCGTCCTTCACGGCGCAGGGGCTGGTCGCCCTGGTGCCGGCGCTGGCGATCATGCTCGGCGCCAACATCGGCACGACGCTGATCGTGCAGCTGCTCGCCTTCAACGTCGCTGCCGCTGCGCCGCTGCTGTTCGCCGGCGGCCTCATCGCCTTCCGCCTCGGCGCCGGCTCGCGGATCAAGGACATCGGCCGCATCGCCATCGGCTTCGGCCTGGTGCTGCTGGCGTTGCACACCGTCATCGACACGCTGGCGCCGGCGGAGAGCGCGCCGGCGGTCGAGGTGGTGCTTGGCGCCATCACCGGTGACCCGATCATGTGCGTGCTGATCGCCGCGCTTTTCACCTGGGCGGCGCATTCGAGCGTCGCCGCCGTTCTGGTGGTGATGTCGCTCGCCTATTCGCAATTCATCACGCCCGAGGCGGCGCTGGCCATGGTGCTCGGTGCCAACCTCGGCAGCGCCATCAATCCGCTGGTCGAAGGCGTCAAGCGCGACGACCCGGCGAGCTACCGGCTACCGGTCGGCAACCTGCTGAACCGGCTTGTCGGCGTGGCCGTGGTGCTGCCACTGATCGGCCCGCTGGCCCATTTCCTCGCCGGCTGGCTGCCCGACCCGGCGCGCCTGACCGCGACCTTCCACATTGTCTTCAACGTCGCGACCAGCGCGATCTTCCTGCCGCTGCTCGACCCGCTCGCCCGGCTGATGGTGAAGCTGTTCCCGGCCAAGCGGCAGGCGGCAGACCCAGCCGCGCCGCGCTACCTCGACGACAGCGCGCTCGACACGCCGTCGCTGGCGCTCGCCGACGCGGCGCGCGAGGTGCTGCACATGGGCGACCTCGTCCAGGACATGCTGCAGAAGGTCATGGCAGCGCTGATGACCAACAACCGCGCGCTGATGGCCGAGGCGTCTCGCGCGGACGACGCCGTCGACAAGCTGGACGAGGCGATCAAGCTCTACGTTACCCAGCTCACCCGTCGTTCGCTTGAGGAGCGCGAGGCGCGCCGGGCCATGGAGATCATCTCCTTCTCGATCAACCTCGAGGCCGCCGGCGATATCATCGACAAGAACCTCGCCGAGCTCGCGGCAAAGAAGATCAAGCGCAAGCTGCAGTTTTCGCCGGAAGGCGCGGCCGAGATCGCGGCCTTCCACCGCCGCATCGTCGAATCGCTGCGCATCGGCCTCAGCGTCTTCATGTCGGGCGACCCGGTGGCGGCAAAGAAGCTGATCGCGGAGAAGACCGAGCTGCGCAACGCCGAGCTTGCCGCTGCCGAGCACCACATCGAGCGGCTGCGCGAAGGGCGGCGGGAATCGATGGAGACGACCTCGCTTCACCTCGACGTGCTGCGCGACCTGAAGCGCGTGCACTCGCACATCGTCTCGGTCGCCTACGCGGCGGTGAACGGCGGCGACGCGACCGCCACGGCCGACCACCTCCCCGCCTCGCTCGTCGAACTCGGCGCACGCCCGGCCCGCCAATGACGCCGCACGAGCTCAAGGCGTGGCGGAAGGCCATGGGCCTGAAGCAGAAGGAGGCCGCCGATCGGCTGGGCCTCAAGAAGCGCGTGATCCAGTACTACGAACGCGGCCACCGCGACGGCAAGAAGATCGAGGTGCCGAAGACCGTGGAGCTCGCCTGCTACGCGCTTTCGGTAGGCGTCAGCGCCTACGACGGAAAGCCGAAGAGGCAGCGGGCCCCCCGCTCGCGGGTGGCCTAGGCCCGCTCGCTCATCAACGCACGCGCCTCTTCTTCGGCGCGACGGACCATGGCGGCGCGTTCCGGTTCGGCCAGCGCGGCGGCGACGAGCGACCCGAGCAACCCCGGAAAGCGCAGATCGAGATCGTCGCGGCGAAGCGAGATGTAGCGCGAGGTGCCGGCGATGCGCGTCCGCGTCACGCCCGCCTCGCGCAGCCTGGCGAGGTGGTAGGTCAGGTTGGTCTTGGACCCGAACGTGGTGAAATCGCCGCAGCGCGGCTCGATGTTGCGCGCGGCGTCGGAAGCGAGGAACGCGACGACCGCGAGCCGCGTCGGGTCGCTCAGCGCCTCCAGCACATGGGCGAGCTGGATTTCCTCCACAGCGGGATGTGGCAGGGTTTTCATGCCTTGCAGGTAGACGGTAACGTGGCTAGTTTCAATAGTCCAAAAATTCTTGGACTTCGATATTGACGCAGCGCAGCACGGTCCTATTGTTCAACGCCCATTGAACTAAGGACCGGTTAACCATCCGGTCCCAACCGGATTGGGTGATCCATGCTCGCGCGTCTTCTCTGGCTCTCTGTCGGCACGTTTCTGATCGGCGCTGAAAGCTTCGTCGTGGCGGGGGTGCTGCCGCAGATCGCGACCGACATCCACTCGACGCTGGCGGCCTGCGGCCAGCTCGTCACCGCCTACGCGCTGGCCTACGCGATCGGCTCGCCGATCCTGGCCACGGTCTTCAGCCGCACGCCACGCAAGCCGATGCTGATCGCCGCGCTCGCCGCCTTCGCGGTGGCCAATGGGCTGGCTGCGGGGGCGCCGAACCTGCCGCTGCTGATGGCGGCGCGCGTCCTGCTCGGACTTTCCGCCGGCCTGTTCATCCCGACCGCCAACGCCGTCGCCGTGCAGATGGTGCCGCCAGCGATGCGCGGCCGCGCCATCGCCACCGTGATCGGCGGCATGACCGTGGCCGTCGCCCTCGGCGCGCCGATCGGCACGCTGATCGCGACGCAGACATCGTGGCGCGTGCCGTTCGCGCTCGTCGCCATCATCAGCGCCGTCGCGTCGGCCGCCCTCGCCGTCGGCATGCCGGGCAAGCTGCCGGTGACGGCGACCTCGCTCCGCGAGCGGCTGGAGCTGGCGGCCGAGCCGCGCGTGCTGAAGACGCTGCTGGTGACACTGTTCTGGGCGATGGCGTCGTTCCTGCTGTTCGTCTACATCGCGCCGTTCCTCGGACGCCTCGGCATCCACGGCTGGCAGGTGAGCGGCGCCTTCCTGCTGTTCGGCGTCGCATCGGCAGCGGGCAACGCTTATGGCGGCGTCATTGTCGACCGCCTCGGCTCGCTTCGCACGCTGGTCGCCGCGCTATCGGCAATGGCGCTGGCGCTGGGCGCGATCGGCACGGTGGCGGTGCTCGGCACCGGCGCGGCGAATGCAATCGTGGTGCTGGCGCTGATGGTCGTCTGGGGTGCGGCGGGCTGGGCCTTCTATCCGGCGCAGTCGGCGCGGCTGGTCGAAGTCGCGCCGGCGGCCCCGGTAGTGGTGCTCTCGCTGAACTCGTCGGCGCTGTTCTTCGGGCAGGCAGGCGGCGCGGCTCTGGGCTCGCTGGTGCAGCAGGCGGCGCCCCTCCCCACCCTCGCCTTCGCCGCCGCGACCTCCGCGTTGATCGCGCTCGGCGTGCTGGCATGGGCGCAGCGTGTTCCGGCCGCGCGCCACGCCGTCTACGCCGAACCGGCGGAATGACCTAGCGCGCCGGCGGCAGATCGCTCCGCCGGCGCTTGCCGAACACCGGGCGCGCCGCAGCCGGATCGGCCGGCGCCTCCGGCCCCGGCCTTGGCGCGACGGCGGCGGGCGCAGGCGGCGCATCCGGGACGCTGCGCGGCGGCTCAGCGACCGGCGGTTCGGTCGCCGCCGTCGCCGTCTGTTGCTCCGCGATGTAGCGGGCGATGATTTCGTCCGCCGGATGGGCGCTCGTCTCCGCCGCCCGCGCCGAAACCTGGGCGCTGTGCACCTCGGCGTAGGTATCGGCGCCCGCAGTCGCCACGAAGCGGCGGCCATCGGCGAACACCACGCTGAACGAGACGTCCTTGACGCGGCTGGCGGCGAGCAAGCCGGCGGCGAGCCCGACCGGCCCGACCGCCATGAAGCCGCGGGCGCTGAGCTTCAGCCCGGCCTTCA
>JBEHXS010000189.1:0-5260 GCA_048498575.1 Pseudomonadota bacterium | reverse complement strand
GACGCCGCACCAGTTGCTTTACCACATGAACATCGGCTGGCCGGTGGTCGACGCCGGCGCCGAGCTGATCACCGGCCTCGCCGGGCCGCCTCCCGGCAACCTGTTTGGCGTCGAGAACTTCGACCCGGAAGATTACCGCCGCTTCACGGCGCCCGAATACCAGTTCGTGCATCAGGGCTACCAGCTCGATCTCGCCTCCGACAAGGCCGGCTGGTCGGCGGCGGCCGTCGTCAATCGCGGGTTCAATCACGGGCAGGGGCTCGGCGCGTTCCTGCGCTACGACGCCTCGACGCTGCCGATTTTCATCGAGTGGCGAATGATGCGCGAGCAGCTCTACGCGGTCGGCATGGAGCCGGCGACCAACTCGTTCGGCACGGTCGATCAACTGAAGAAGGCGGGCGTCAACCTGATGCTCGAACCGGGGCAGGCACGCACCTATCGCCTTGAGATGGGGGCCCTTCCCGGCGGCGAGGCAATCTCGAGATTCGAGAGCTCCCTCCCGCGCGGCACGACGAAAGGACGTTGAACATGGAAGTGAAAATTCCGAGCCAGGGCGTCGGCATGACGGAAGCCGTCATCGCCAAGTGGCTCAAGCAGCCCGGTGATCCGGTCGCCGAAGGCGAGGCCATCGCCGAGATGGAGACCGATAAGTCGGTCGTCGAGCTGCTCGCGCCGTGTGCCGGCCAGTTGGGCGCGCACCTCGCCAGCGAGGGCGACATCGTTGAGGTCGGCAAGACCATCGTTGTCATCGAGGCCGCAGCATGAACGTCACGCCCGCAGTCGGCGAGCCGGTCGTCCCGGTCGATCTGACCGGCCTTCCGGCCAATCAGCTTCCCGAATGGCTGAGCATGATGCTGCTCATCCGCGAGTTCGAGGAATCGTGCGAGGCGCTGGCGCGCGACGGCAGCGTCCCCGGCGGCGCCCATCAGGCGGTCGGGCAGGAGGCGGTAGCGGTCGGCGCCGTGCGGGCGCTGGAGCCCGCCGATCTCATCGCCAGCGGCCATCGTCCGCACCACCATGCGCTTGCCAAGGGCATGAACCCGCGCGCCGCTATGGCCGAGCTGTTCGGTCGCTCCACAGGCGTCGTCGGTGGCCGCGGCGGTTCCATGCACGTCTCCGATCGCTCGATCGGCTACCTCGGTGGCAACGGCATCGTCGGCGCCAGCGTTGGCCTCGCCATGGGCGTGGCGCTGGCGGCCAAGCTGCAGAAGCAGCCCCACGTCGCGGTCGCCTTCTTCGGCGATGGCGCCGCCAATACCGGCCGCACCTGGGAGAACATCAACCTCGCCACCATCTGGCAGCTCCCGCTGATCGCGATCTGCGAGAACAACCAGTATGCCGTCGAGACGCCCATCGCCAAGGTCATGGGCGGCGAGTCGATCGCGGCCCGCGCCTCCGGCTTTGGCCTGCCCTCGATCCAGGTCGACGGACAGGATGTCGGCGCCGTCTACCGTGCCGTCGTGGAAGCGCGTGCGCGTGCCGCGGCGGGCGAGGGACCGACCTTCATCGAGGCGATCACCTACCGCTACTACGGCCACAACACCGGCGAGGTCATCACCTACCGCACGATGGATGAGGTCAACGCCTGGCGCGCCAGCCGTGACCCGATCGAGAAGCTCACCGGCGGCATGAAAGCGCGCGGCCTGCTCGCCGACGGCCAGCTCGCCAGCCTGACCGAGGACGCGAAGTCGGTGGTCAAGGACGCCATCGACTTCGCCCGCAACTCGCCGTGGCCGGATATGGCCTCGCCCGATCTCATCACTGGTCTTCGTCCCGTTCTGCGAGGCAATCCGTGAACAAGCCAATAACTCTCAGCCGCGCTTTCGCCGATGGCGTCGCGGAGGAAATGCAGCGCGACGAGCGCATCTTCATCATCGGCACGGATATCTACGAGCGGGGCGGGCACTTCGCCCAGGTCAAGGGCCTCGGCGCCATGTTCGGCCGCGAGCGCGTGCGCGATGCGCCGATCTCGGAGGCCGCCATGGTCGCCGCCGGCGTCGGCGCGGCTCTCGCCGGCATGCACCCGATCATCGATTTGAACTTCATCGATTTCGCGCTCGGCGCCATGGACGAGATCATCAACCAGGCCGCCAAGATGCGCTTCATGTCGGGCAGCCCCGTGCCGCTGGTCATCCGCGCCACCTCCGGCACCGCGCTCTTTGCCGCCCAGCACAACAACAGCTTCGACGGCTTCTTTTCGCAGACGCCGGGCCTGCTCGTCGCCGCGCCCTCGACGCCGTCCGATGCCAAGGGCCTGATCAAGACCGCGCTCCGTGGCGAGGACCCGGTGATCTACCTCATGCACAAGCGCCTCGCCGGAACGCGCGGCGTCGTCGACGACGACGTCGAGCCGATCCCGTTCGGCAAGGCGCTGGTCCGCCGGCCGGGCACCGCCATATCCATCATCACCTACGGGGCCTGCGTGCCGAAGGCGCTGAAGGCCGCCGAGGAGCTCGCCGCCGCCGGCATCGAGGCCGAGGTTATCGACCTGCGCACGCTCTTCCCGCTCGATTACGATCTGATCGAGGCTTCCGTCCGCAAGACGCGCCACGCGCTCGTCGTCACGGAAGAACCGCGCATCGGCGGGGTTGCCGGCGAGGTTGTCGCCAGCCTGCAGGAAAGCGTGTTCGACTCCCTCGACGCGCCGATTGCGCGCATCGGCGGCGCCTACACCCCGATCCCGCATAGCCCGCCGCTGGTCGAGCAATGCGTGCCGCAGGCGCCCGACATTGCCCGCGTCGCAGCCCAGGTGGTCGCGCGCCGCCGCATGCAGTAGAACGGCGCCGCGCTTTCACCTTCGTCGCGCAGCGGGTGAGCATTGAGCGAGATCGATACATGGCGGGTTCTGCTGCCGCCGTTGTTGCGGCAGGCCGGTCTGCCGGCGGATGAACCGCTTGAGGTGCACCCGCTGGCCGGCGGGGTCTCGTCCGATATCGTGCGCGTGCGCCTGGCCGACGGCAGTGACGTCTGCGCCAAGCGTGCACTGCCCAAGCTCAAGGTCGCGGCCGACTGGCGGGTGCCGACTGACCGCAACCAGTACGAGGTTGCCTGGTTTCGCGCCGCCAACGCCATCGTGCCGGGCGCCGCTCCGGCCGTCCTTGCCGCCGATGCGGAAAGCGGTGTCGCGCTCCTGGCGTACCTGCCGCCCGAGCGTTTCGCCCTGTGGAAGGATGAGCTGCTCGCCGGCCGTGCCGATCCCGGCGTCACCCGCGCTGTCGCCGACACCATCGGCCGCATCCATGCCGCGACGCTGAATAGCGCGGAGACTGCCCGCGCGTTCGCCACCGACGCGCTTTTCGACGCCCTTCGCCTCGACCCCTATCTCCGCGCCACCGCCGCCCGCCATCCTGATCTCGCGCCGCAAATTCTCGCCGTCGCCGAGACGACGGCGCGCACTCATCTCGCGCTGGTCCACGGCGACCTCAGCCCCAAGAACATTCTTCTCGACCGCGCCACCCGCCGTCCCGTCATCCTCGATGCCGAATGTGCGTGGTACGGTGACCCTGCCTTCGACGCCGCCTTCTGCACGAATCATTTGATCCTGAAAGCCATCCACCTGCCGCGGCTGCGGAGCGAGCTGCTCGCCGAGGCGCGCATGTTTTTCGACACATGGCTGGCGGCCCTGCCGCCACCCGTGCGGCGGACACTGGAGGCGCACGTCGCCGCGCTGCTCCCGTGCCTGATGCTGGCGCGCGTCGACGGCAAGTCGCCGGTCGAATATCTCACGCCCGCCGAACAGGACGCCGTGCGTTCCGCATCTATCCCCCTCATCGCCAATCCCCGCCGCTCGGTCGCCGTCGTCATCGACGCGATCGCGGCCAACCTCTCGGTTGCTGCATCATGACGGACATCGCTGCTGTCCGCGGTCGACAGGTGTGGGATTCCCGCGGTCGCCCGACGGTCGAGGTGGAAGTCCGCCTGCAGTCCGGAGCCACGGGAAGGGCTATTGCGCCCTCTGGAGCCTCGACGGGCAGCCGTGAAGCCCTTGATCTCCGTGACGGCGGACAGCGGTTGGGGGGCTTTGGAGTGAACCGCGCGCTCGCCGCCGTGAATGGCGAAATCGCGGGCCGTCTGGTGGGCATGGAGGCCGATCAGACGGCCATCGACCGCGCCCTCATCGACCTCGACGGCACCCCGCAAAAACAAAGGCTTGGCGGCAATGCCTGCGTCGCCACTTCATGCGCCGTCGCATGGGCCTCAGCGGCGGAGGAGGGCCTCCCGCTCTGGCAGTACCTGCGCCGTTTGGCCAATTTGCCGGCCACGCCGCACATTCCCGCCCCCATGATCCAGATCTTCGGCGGCGGCGCCCACGCCGGTAACCGTGTGGATATACAGGACTTTTTGGTCATCCCGATGCGCGCGAAAAGCTTCGCCGAAGCTGTCGAGTGGACCGCCGAAATCTACCGCGCCGCCGCCGGCCTGATGAAGGCGCGCGGCGCCCTCTCCGGCGTCAGCGACGAGGGCGGCCTGTGGCCGGCCTTCTCCGCAAACGAGGAACCGATCGAAACGCTGACGCGCGCCATTGAAGCCGCGGGTTTCAAAGCCGCGGTCGATGTCGGCATCGCCCTCGACATCGCCGCGACCAACTTCTTCGACGCCGGCGAATATGTCCTGAAGCTCGAGGGCCGGCGCCTCAAGAGCGCCGCCATGATCGCCATGCTCAGCGACTGGTGCCGCCGCTATCCGATCGTGTCGCTGGAAGATCCACTGGCCGAGGATGACGATGCGGGATTGGTGGCGATTACCGCCGCGCTGGGCGGCCGCTGCCAGATTATCGGCGACGACTACCTGACGACCAACGCCGGCCGCATCGCTCGCGCCGCTGGCCTCGGCGCCTGCAACACGGCGCTGCTCAAGGTCAACCAGTGCGGCACGATATCCGAGCTGATCGCTGCTGCTGCCGCGGCCGGCGCGGCGGGTTGGAACGCCGTAATGTCCGGCCGCTCCGGCGAGAGTGAGGATGTCACGCTCAGCCACCTGGCGGTCGGGCTGCTGTCGCACCAAATCAAGGTCGGCTCCATCACGCGTTCCGAGCGAACCGCAAAATGGAACGAGGTAATCCGGATCGAAGAACAGCTTCCGACCGGCGGATACTGGCAGTTCGCTCTGCCGCGGCCAAGCTCTGCTCCTGAGGGGCAGTGAGCGCCTGAGGAACGCTGTATGGCGCGCCCGGAGAGATTCGAACTCCCGACCCTCAGATTCGTAGTCTGATGCTCTATCCAGCTGAGCTACGGGCGCGTGGGGCGCTAGCTACTCTATG
>JBEHXS010000188.1:0-5310 GCA_048498575.1 Pseudomonadota bacterium | reverse complement strand
GTGCGTGCCGACGACGACGTCGATCGTGCCGTCGGTGAGCCCGGCGCGTGTCGCCGCCAGTTCCTTGGCGCTGACCAGCCGCGACGCCTGCGCCACCTTTACCGGCAGGCCGGCGAAGCGCTGGCTGAACGTCTTGAAGTGCTGGCGCGCGAGCAGCGTCGTCGGCACCACCACCGCCACCTGCTTGCCGCCCATGACGGCGACGAATGCGGCGCGCAGCGCCACCTCCGTCTTGCCGAAGCCGACGTCGCCGCAGATCAGCCGGTCCATGGGCCGCCCGCCGGCAAGATCGCCGAGCGTCGTGTCGATCGCGGTCTGCTGGTCCTCGGTTTCCTCGAAGGCGAAGCGCGCCGCGAATTCGTCGTAGGCGCCTTCGGTCGGCGTCAGCACCGGCGCCGTCTTCGTCGCCCGCGCCGCCGCCACCTTCATCAGCGCCGCCGCCATCTCGCGGATGCGCTGCTTCATGCGCGACTTGCGCGCCTGCCAGGCGACGCCGCCGAGCTTGTCGAGCTGGACGTTGGCGTCCTCGCCGCCGTAGCGCGACAGGAGCTCGATGTTCTCGACCGGCAGATAGACGCGGTCGTTGCCGGCATAGAGCAGCTCGAGGCAATCGTGCGGCGCGCCCAGCGCCTCGATCGTCTTCAGCCCGTTGAAGCGCGCGATGCCGTGGTCGATGTGGACGACGAGATCGCCGGGCGCCAGCGCCGTGACGTCGGCGAGGTAATTCGCCGCGCGCCGCTTCTGGTGCGGCCGCACGAGACGGTCGCCGAGAATGTCCTGCTCGCCGATGACCGCAAGGTCGGCCGTCTCGAATCCGGCCTCGAGCCCGATGACGGCGAGTGCCACGGTATCGGCGGAGAGCGCCGCCGCCTCGCGCCAGTTGGCGACGGGCTTCAGCCGCACCAGCCCGTGGTCGACCAGCACCTGCCCGGTGCGGTCGCGCGAGCCCTCGCTCCAGCACGCCACGACCACGCGCTTGCCGCCGGCGGCCAGCGCGCTGGCGTGGGCGGCGACGGCGTCGAAGACGTTGGCCTGCTCGTCGCGCCGCTCGGCCGCGAAGCTGCGGCCGTTGCGCCCGCCGAAGTCGACGACGCGCGGCGCCTCGGGCTGCGCGAACGGCGACAGGTGCGCGGCATCGCGCATCCGGATGAGCGCGTTCCACTCGCTCTTGGTGAGGTAGAGCCGGTCCGGCGGCAGCGGCTTGTACGGTGTCCCGCCGCCGGCATCGCCGGCTTCACGCGCCTGCACGCGGGCCTGATAGTGGTCGGCGATCTGGTCGAAGCGCTCCGCCGTCGCCTCGTCCACGAGATGGTCGAGCACCACCATGGCATCGCCGGTGTGGTCGAACAGCGTCTCGATCTTGTCGGCAAACAGCGGCAGCCAGTGCTCCATGCCGACATAGCGCCGCCCCTCGCTCACCGAATGGTAGAGCAGGTCCTCGCGGTCGGCCGCCCCGAACAGCGCGAGGTAGCGCTCGCGGAAGCGCGCGATGGTCTGAGGCGTCAGCACCATCTCGGAGACCGGCACGAGGTCGATGCGCTCGCGCCGGTCGATGGTGCGCTGAGTGTCGGCGTCGAAGGTGCGGATCGTCTCGATCGTGTCGCCGAAAAAGTCGAGCCGCACCGGCGCGTCCGATCCGGCGGCGTAAAGGTCGAGGATACCGCCGCGCACCGCGTATTCGCCGGGCTCGCGAACCGTCGGGCTGCGCAGGAAGCCGTTGCGCTCCAGCCACGCGACCAGATCGTCCATCGAGGCCGAGCGCCCGACTGCGGCGGAAATCGAGTCGGCCGCCACCAGCGCCCGCTCCGGCACGCGCTGCAGAACGGCATTGACCGTGGTCAGTACGACCTGCGGCCGCTCCGCCTTTTCCGACAGCCGCGCCAGCGTTGCCATGCGCCGCGCCACGATCGACGTGTGCGGCGAGACGCGGTCGTAAGGCAGGCAGTCCCACGCCGGGAACTCCAGCGCCTCGATCTCGGGCGCGAAGAAGGCGAGCCCGCGCGCCACCTCGGCCAGCCTCTGCCCGTCGCGAGCGACGAACAGCAAGCGCGCGCCGCCGCCCACGGCCAGCACCTCGGCCAGCACCTTGCCGGCCATGCCGTCCGGCACCGCCGCAAGCGTCAACTCGCCGCCGCGCTTCAGCGCCGCTGCCAGGGCCTTGTTCGGGATCGACATATCGTTCATCGGTGAAAAGCGATCAGTTGGCGGACGAAGCGGGATTCATGTTCGGCGGGCACCTCGGCTTCCCCGATGATCCAGGCAAGGATCTCGCGGTCGGGCACGTCCAGTAACGCCTCGAAGGCGGCAAGGTTCTCCTCGTCCATCGCCGGCACGCGCGCATCGGCGAAGCGCCCGAGCAGCAGATCGACCTCGCGCATGCCGCGGTGCCAGGCGCGGAACGTCAGCCGCCGCCGCCGCACCGCGTCCTCAGTGTCCGCCGCCTCTGCATCCATCGCCGCAATAGCTCCGCCGCGCCGGGCCGGAAATGGGCGCGTCGCTGTCGGCGGGACATATAGCGAACCGGCCGCCATTCGTCATCTCCTCTCCGCTCATCCCCGCGAAAGCGGGGACCCAGGGACAGGGAGTACTCGCCCCCGAGATGTTGCCGCATACCGGTATCCGGTATAGAGTGCCCGCCGATGATACGGTCGTTCCGCGACAAGAAGACCGAGGCTCTTTTCCGCGATGAGGTCGTGCGGGAATTCCACGCCTGCGCGCGGCGCGCCAAGCTGAAACTCGAGGCGGTCAATGCCGCCAGCCGTCTTGAGGACTTGAAGGTGCCGCCTTCGAACCGGCTCGAAAAGCTGAAGGGTGACCTCAAGCAGTTCCATTCGATACGCATCAACGACCAGTGGCGCATCGTCTTTGTCTGGAGAGATGGCGACGCGTACGACGTCGCCATCGTCGACTACCATTAGGAGTGCACCATGACCGCGAACGTGTTCGCTCCCGTCACCCCCGGGGAAATGCTGCGCGATGAATTCCTCGCCGAGTACGGTCTGTCGCAGAACCAGTTGGCGAAGGCCATCGGCATTTCGCCGAACCGGATCACCGACATCGTCAACAACCGGCGGCGGATCACCGCCGACACCGCCCTTCGCCTTGGCCTGTATTTCGGCAACAGTGCGGAATTCTGGATGAACCTGCAGGCACACTACGATCTCAAGACGGCCCGGCAGAAGCTGAGCTCCCGGGACGAAGAGAAGATCAAAGCGAACCGCGCCGCCTGAGGCCGATGCGCCCCGCCCTCCTCACGCCCCTGTTCGGCTCGGTCCGCACGCTTGCCGGCATCGGCCCCAAGCTCGCCGATACGCTTGCCCGCCTGCTCGCCGTCGGCGATGGCCAGGAGGCGCGGGTCGTCGATCTCCTGTTTCATTTCCCGATCGGGGTCATCGACCGGAGCCGCCAGCCCGGCGTCGCCGGCGCCGCGGAAGGAGCGACCGTCACGCTGAAAGTGCACGTCGATCGCCACGCCGCGCCGCCGAAGCACAACAAGCGTATCCCCTATCGCGTGTTTGCTTCCGACGACACCGGCGAGATCGCCCTCACCTTCTTCCACGTCCATGGCGATTGGCTGGAGAAGCAGTTGCCCATCGGCTCGATCCGCTACGTCAGTGGCCGGGTCGATTGGTTCAACGGCCGCCCGAACATGATCCATCCGGATTTCATCGTGCCGGAGGAAGATTTCGCCACGCTGCCGCTGGTCGAGCCGGTCTATCCGATGACCGAGGGGCTGTCGCGAAAGACGCTGGCGAAGGCGATCGGCGACGCGCTCGCCAAGGTGCCCGCACTTCCCGAATGGGACCATCCGGCGCTGCTTGCCGAGCGCGGCTGGCCATCCTTCGCCGAGGCGCTCGCCCGCGCCCACCGCCCCGAGACCGCCGCCGAGTTCGAGGCCGACGCGCCGTTCATCGCCCGCCTAGCCTATGACGAGCTCCTCGCCTCGCAGCTTGCCCTCACCCTGCTCCGCGAGCACCAGCGTCGGACCGCCGGCAAGGCCCGCATCGGCGATGGTGCGCTCCGCCAGAAAATCCGCGACGCCCTGCCCTTCACGCTGACCGCCAGCCAGGAAAAGGCGCTGGCCGAGATTTCCGCCGATCTCGCCAAGCCGGAACGCATGACGCGCCTGCTTCAGGGCGACGTCGGCTCCGGCAAGACCGTGGTCGCGCTGCTCGCCGCCGCCAACATCATCGAGGCTGGCGCGCAGGCCGCCTTCATGGCGCCGACCGAGCTGCTGGTGCGCCAGCATGCCCGCACCATCCAGCCGCTTGCCGATGCCGCCGGCATCCGCATCGCCGTGCTCACCGGGCGCGAGCGCGGCGCCGAACGCGACGCCATCCTCGCGGGCGCCGCGGACGGCTCGATCGATCTCGTGCTCGGCACCCACGCCCTGTTCCAGTCCGGCGTCGAGTTCCGCGACCTCGCGCTGGTCGTCGTCGACGAGCAGCACCGCTTCGGCGTCCACCAGCGCCTGGCGCTCACCTCGAAGGGCGAAGCCACCGATGTCCTGGTGATGACCGCGACGCCGATCCCGCGCACGCTCGTCCTCACCTACTACGGCGACATGGACGTATCGCAGCTTACCGAGAAGCCGGCCGGCCGCCGCCCGATCGACACCCGCGCGCTGCCGCTCGACCGGCTGGACGAGGTCGTCGAGCGCATCCGCACGGCGATTGCCGATGGCGCCAAGGCCTACTGGGTCTGCCCGCTGGTCGCCGAATCCGAGGAGCTCGACGTCTCCGCCGCCGAGGAGCGGTTCAAGGCGCTGGACGCGGAACTCGGCTCCGTCGTCGGCCTCGCCCACGGCCAGATGAAACCGGCGGACCGCGATGCGGTGATGGCCCGCTTCCTGTCCGGCGAGATCCGCGTGCTCGTCGCCACCACGGTCGTCGAGGTCGGTGTCGACGTGCCCGATGCCACCATTATGGTCATCGAGCACGCCGAGCGTTTCGGCCTCGCCCAGCTTCACCAGCTTCGCGGCCGCGTCGGGCGGAGCGATCGTCCGTCCGTTTGCCTGCTGCTCTACAAGGCGCCGCTCGGCGAGGTCGCGCGAAGCCGCCTCACGATCATGCGCGAGACCGAGGACGGCTTCCGCATCGCCGAGGAAGATTTGCGCCTGCGCGGCGGCGGCGAGATTCTGGGCACCCGCCAGTCGGGCATCCCCGGCTTCCGCATCGCCAGCCTCGAACGCCACGCGCGCCTGATGGAACTCGCCCGCGACGACGCCCACGATGTCGTCGCCCGAGATCCCGATCTCGTCTCGCCGCGCGGCGAGGCGATCAGCGTCCTGCTCTACCTGTTCGGCCGCGA
>JBEHXS010000187.1:0-5322 GCA_048498575.1 Pseudomonadota bacterium | reverse complement strand
GGAATAGGGGCGCAAGTGGGCGCCAGCGACAGATCAACCACTGACCGAACCAAGCCCGAGCCTTGTGGCGGCATCGGCGAGCACCTCCCGCCACGGACGTTCGTTTCGCCGAAGGATGGTCGTGGACGGATACCAATATGACCGCGTCCCATGGGCCGGATAGGCTCCGAAATAGCGGTCGTCCAGAGGCAATATTGTCGGCTTGCCGAGGGCACCACCAACATGCGCACCTGTGTTAGTGATCGTAATGATGCCATCCAATGCGCCGACCTGGGCTGCGAAGCGATCCATGTCCTGCATTTGATCGACACTGGCATCATCGATCAGCTTCGCTGGACGATCGCCGCGGAGCCGCGCTAGGGCCGGACCGATTGGTCCGTACTGAAGGGATACGAAGGTGGCGGCAGTCTCAGAAATGAGGCCTTGCCACGCGGCAAATTCCGGCACCTGCTTGCGCTCGTTAGTGCTTCCCCAGGCTATGCCGATCAGCGGTGCCTGTCCCTGCGACAGGTATCGCAGCCGTAGCTGCTCGGCGAGCAAAGCGTCGTACGTCAACGGCACGAACGTGCGTTCGACCGAAGGCCAGTCCGACACAAGGAAGCTGCCGAGACCTTCGAAGCTCGTCACGTAGTCATCCGGACGGGCATCAAGAATCCACTTGAAGCGCAACGGGCGGACCTCGGCGTCCGGAAACGAACGGCGGAATATCGGCACCAGCCGTGGCTCGACAATGACGACGCAATGCGCGGCCATTTTCACGGCTTGCGCCACAAACCGCGCCATGCGGATGGGGGCGCCCATATTACTGGTATGAAGTTGCCGGACGAAAAGACGCCGGCCGGAGAGACGCTGTCCCTGCCATTCGCGGGCGCGGCAGAATGGCAACGGCTCCGCCAGGAATTGCAAGCCACGACCACAATCACCGAGCGGCAAGAGACGATTGCCGACGAGGCGCTTGGCGCGCACCCGTCCATCCTTTTCTGCAATATCAGCCGCCTCGCGCGCAGCGATCAGGGCGCCGTCGAAGTCGAAATCTCCGGCGAGAGCGTCGGCGCGCTTCAACAGCGCGTCGAGACCAGAAGGCAGCTGATCGGCATGTCTGCGAAAATGCGAACGAGCGAACTCTCGCACACCATTGCTCACCATCGTGGAGATGCGCTCGGCCACAGCGCGACCGTGGGATCCGTGGTATCGCTCGACGTTCATCGTAGCGCCGTCGAGTTGAGACAATCCGACAGGCCTGCTGCCGCCTCCTCCATCACTGTCCGCCACTCGCGCCGCTTACGACGCACTAACTGGCCATTTGGGAACCAGCCGGTGCGGTCGCCTTCGACGGGGTACATGCCGAACTGGTCGTCACGCACCACGATCAGCGGCACCCCGAGAGCTCCGGCCAGATAGGCGGCGGTGTTGCTGACCCCGATCACCGCATCAAGCGCCGCGATCTGAGCGGCAAACCGGTCCATGTCCTTCATCTGATCGACCGTCCCGTCCTCGATCAGCTTCCCGGCGTCGCCTCCGGTCAACCTGGCTACGGCGGCATCGACTTCGCCGTATTGCAGCGACACGAAGGTGGCGGGGACGGTCTGGACGAGGTGCGCCCAGGCGTCGAGGTCAGGCATGCCCTTGCGCGTATTCCGGCTTCCCCAGGTGATGCCGACGATCGGTCGGTCGGAGGTCGCGCGATATTTCTCACGAAACGCGGCAGTAACGGAGGCGTCGGCAACGAGCGGACGGAACGTCGACTCTATCGATTGCCAATCCGTTGCGTAGAAAGACGCGACCCGCTCCAGCACTGCCTCGTAAGCCCTGCCCTCGATTGGCGGCAGGGAGGCGTCCATGGAGACCGCTTCGGTGCCCGGAAAGGAACGCTGGAACAGAGGCACCAAGCGGCCCTCGGCCACCACGACGCAACGACGCGCCGCTTTCTGCGCATCGCCGACAAAACGGGCGAGCCGAACGGCAGCTCCCATATCCGAACGAATGCGCTGCCGGATGACGAGCGTCGCGTCGCCGAGTTCCTGTCCCGCCCACGTTCGGGTGTCGCCGCGTTTCACCTTGGGTGCCATGAGGCGCAACCCGCGCCCACAATCGCCGAGGCACATGAGCGACGAACCGACATTGAATGTCGTCGTGACGCGGGGATTGCGCTCCGAGATGTCGGCGGCCTCCCGAACCAGCAAGCGTGCCGTTTCGAAGTCCTCTACCGCGACCAGTTGCTCCGCCTTCTTGACGAGAGCAACGGCGGCCGGATCCTCCCGCACGCCTCTCAGCCTGAGGCGGATCGCCCGCAAGCCTCGGTTGATCGGGTTGAGAAAATAGCGGTAGGCCAGCGTCCGGGATTTCGAACCGTGGTACAGCTCGGCGGCCATGGCGGTTCCGATTACCGGTCGATCGCCTAGCTCGCGCGCTGCTCTTGTCGCGCCAGCGCGTCGCGTTCGGCCCGCCACTCGTCGCCGTAGTCAACTTCCTGCCAGTTGTCGAACCACGGGCCGCCGCGCGTGTAGTGGACGACGTTGGGCGTGCCCCTGGTGGGCTTCTCGTTCCAGCCCTCGAGCCAGTTCCACGTCACCGGCAGTTCGCCGATCTCGCTGTCGGCCGCCCACTGCATGCGGTGGAGGTAGGCGCCGCTCTCGCGGTTGACGACTTCCGGCGTGAGCTTGCGGACCGAGGGATGCGCGCAGTTGAACAGCATGAGCGACGACCAGTTCTTGCGCGGATAGGCCGTCTGCACGGCGCCGTCCATCTTGGTCGTTTCCTTGGGCGTGTAGTCGTGATGGACGCAGTACACCGCCTTGTCGCCCTTGGCGTAGGCGGCGAGGCCGGCGATATCGCCGAGCCAGAGGAAGTCGCTGTCGCAGAACAGCGCCCAGCCCTTGAAGCCGGCGAGCGCAGGGGTGAGGAAGCGCGAGTAGGTGAATTCGGTCGAGGCCAGCGGATCGACGGGCCGCGTGTAGAGGCCGCGGGCACGCAGGTCATCAAGCTTGATCGGCGCGACCGCGACCGGGATCGAGGCGCGGCGCTCGAGCGAGAATTTGGCGACGTCGTAGGCGATCGGCTCGCGGCTGTCCCAGCCGATATACACACGGAACGGATCGCTCACGGGCGCCCCCTACTTCAGAAAAGCTCAAGAAAACAATCCACTTGGCGGCTCATCACTATGCACAGGCGCATGGCCGTAGCAACCGCGGCGCGCTCCGTCAGGGCGATTCCTGGAGCCAGTAGTCGCGGAGCCAGCGCGCCGGCCGCGTCGCGTGGTGCCACTCGCCGCGATAGCCGACGAGCGCCTCCTCCATCTTCGGCGTGCCATGGAAGCACATGACACGCGTATCGGGCGGCAGGCGCGGCTCGACGAAATAGTTGAAGGGCGGCCACGGTATGGCGTTGCGCTTGAAGCTTGCGATCCACTGCGGCGGAAAGAACGCGAAATCGCCGTGCGCCTGCGTCGTCATCGACGTGTATTTCTGCTCGGAATATTTGGCGCGTTCTGCCGCCTCGAAGGGATCGGCGGCGAATTCGTCGTAGAGGTAGCCGTGTCGGGCGGGGTCATAGCGGAAGACCGAGCCGTGGCCGCCCGGCTGGCCGCGCCGCGCTTCGCGCCATTCCTGGCGCATGCACATCCTGCCCGGCGCAAAGTCGATGAGATCGTCGAGCGGCCCGGTGATGCAGACATCGATGTCGAAGCCGAGCACCGGTCCTTCCATGTTGGCGAGGCCCTGCCGGAACAGGCTGATCTTGCGCCAGGCGCCCTTGCGCCTGGGCTCGGTCATCAGGCGGCGGAGCGCCTCCTCGAAGGGCTCGGCCGGCAGCGGATGGACTTCGATCGCCGCGGCGATGCCTTCGGGACGCTCCGTGAAGCACAGGAAGCGGAATGGCCGGCGCATGAAGCGAGCAACGCCGGCGTGGAGCCGGTTGACGTAGTAGGCGGGGTACTTGTCGCCCCACTTGATGCAGACGACGTTGACCGGCGGCATCAGCGAACGACGGCTATCGGGTCCGGCGGCCGGCGGAAGAAGCCTTTCACGCCCTCCACCCGCTCCCATTCCGGAGAAAGCAGTTCCTCGCCACCGAGCAGGATGCCCCCCGGCTTGAGCAGGCTGCGGATATTCTGTGCCGCCGGCGCTGCCAGGTGCCGCGGAATGCGGGCGATGACCGCAAAGGCGACGACCACGTCGAATGTGCCGACGAGCGGCCGCAGCGCCGGTGGCGCGGCCTTGCCCAGATCGACGGCAACGGTTCGCGGCGCGATGGCGGCGAGGCTCCTGCCCGCTACGCGCAGCACCTTGGGGTTGATGTCGAGAAGCGTCAGCTGAAAAGGCACGCCGTCCAGTGCGGCGACGAGTTCATGGGCCTCGTAGTTCTCGTAGAAGGCGTCCGGCATGGGAATCCGGCGGAGACCGGTTTCTATCCGCCGGAACACCTCCCACAGGGGTATGTCGGCGGCCGACAGGCGTCCAAAGAACTTGATCGCCAGCCCCGGGCCGACGTTGGCCACGGTCAGCGGCGGATCCCCCGGACGGCGGGGCGGCAACAGATCGCGCAAATGGCGGAAATTTTCGGTACGCCGCCGAGGGCGCGTGGTGGTCTTGAGGTCCATTTTTCGCTCCGTGCCGGCACGGTCGTACACTATCGTCCGTGCCCAAGTCACGGTGGTCCCCAGCCCAGTGAACCGCCGGGCCCTGCGCCGCTTGCATAGCTCGCGCCGCGGCCTACATTCCAGCGGCATAGGGCGTGACTCGGCAAGGGCTGGGCCATTATTGGCGGGACCAGTGGGGTTGCCGGGCGGAGGCAGTGGAGATCATGCACGCGAAGGCGATCATTGTCGGGTCCGGGCCGGCCGGCTACACGGCCGCGATCTATGCGGCCCGCGCCATGCTGGAGCCGGTGCTGATTGCCGGCCTGACCGTCGGCGGCCAGCTTACGACCACGACCGACGTGGAAAACTATCCGGGCTTTGCCGACATCATCCAGGGGCCGTGGCTGGTCGACCAGATGAAGGCGCAGGCCGAGCACGTCGGCACGCGCTTCGTCCATGACCACATCACGTCGTTGGAGCTTTCGCGGCGGCCTTTCGTGCTGCACGGCGATTCCGGCACGACCTACACCTGCGACACGCTGATCATCGCGACCGGCGCCGAGGCGAAGTGGCTGAACCTGCCCTCGGAGCAGAAGTTCCGCGGCTACGGCGTTTCGGCCTGCGCCACCTGCGACGGCTTCTTCTACCGCAACCGCGAGGTCGTGGTGGTCGGCGGCGGCAACACCGCCGTCGAGGAGGCCCTGTTCCTGACCAACTTCGCCTCCAAGGTCACGCTCGTCCACCGG